>CALGUD010000026.1 GCA_937901915.1 uncultured Flavobacteriaceae bacterium | reverse complement strand
CTTATCCACATAAGGCATAACCTCTTCAGTTTTTTTAAAGTTAATGGCTTTTAACTGATACCTTCTCTTAACAAGTTCCTGTGCTTTTACAAAAAATTCAGTTTTAACATTACTGAATGGAAATTTATGCTCCAAATATTGTTTTTCAGTTTTAAAGCCTAACTTTTCTAAATGATCTTTATAATAGGGATAATTATACCAGGTAATCATGGATCCTATTTGGTCAAAACCATCAATTAGAACACCAACCTTATCAAGATTAGAAAATCCCATAGGGCCTTCTGCATGCTCTAATTTGTTTTCTTTTCCAAATTCAAAAACCTTTTCTAAAAGGGATTTTGATACTTCAATATCATCTATGAAATCAAACCAGCCAAAACGCACCTTTTTTTTTGATTGTTTATTTACTTCATTCCAATTTATAATAGCGGCAACCCGTCCTACTATTTCATTGTTTTTATATGCCAGGTAAAATTTAGCATCGGCATTCAAAAAAGCAGGATTTACACTTTTATCAAAAGATTCAAGTTCCTCTTTTATAATAGGCGGAACCCAATATTTAGAATTTTTATAAAGTTTAAAGGGAAATTTTACAAAATCCAGTAACCCTTTTTTATCATTTACTTCTTTAATTTCAACCATGAATACTAAAGTGCTTTATTTTATTAGAATTCGATCTCCTCTTCCGATTTTTTTCTTTTATCTTTTTTCTTCTTTTTAGAATCATCTTCATTCATGTCGTCAAAGAATTCCTCTTCGATATTTTGTTCTTCCTGAGACCTCTTTTCTTTTTCTTCTTGCTCTTTAAGTAGTCTTTTTTCTTCTTCTTTTATCATTTTAGCTTCTTCCTTAAGCGCTTTCGCTTCTTGTCTAAGCCTTTCTTTCCTCGCTTTATTCAATTCCTTTAATTGTTTCTTGGAAAGTTTACTTTCATCGATATCTTCAAAACCTCCGCTTTCTTCTTCTTTTTCTAATATTTCCTGGGTTTGAATAGTTCTTTTTTCTTCAAAAGCCTGATTTAGACTATCCAGGATTTTCTTTCTCTCTTCAACCTCTTCTTTTCTTTTTCGTTTTTCTTCAGCTTTTGAAAGATCTTCTTCCTCTTCTATATCATCCAAACCAAAAGGATTAGAAATGCTATCGGGAGATTTATATCCCTCTTTTCTCATTTCTTTTCTCAATCTTCGTCTTTCTTTTTTAGGCAAAGTATCTAAGGCTTTATACTTTTCATCAAATGGGTTTTTACCACGCAGGTCAACCTTATACCTTGTTTTTGGTTTTATTATATCGCTATGATTATCAAGCCTGTAGGAAACTCCGAGTCCTCCAAATACTCTAACAGGTGTATTTTTTATATTGGTACCAATAGATACATCAACCTGTAGATCCTTGCTTATTAACCTGGCTGCACCACCTCTTAAATACCCATCTGCGTAGGCATCACTGTTTATACCCTGATGTTCTACAAACATGGAATATTTGGGGTCATTTAATGTGTGGGTAAGGGTAAGTATGTAGCTGAAAACAGGGTCATCTGCAGTAATTTTATCATACATGATGTTAGTTACAAAAACCCAGGTTGGCGTCAGGTGGCTTTGAGTAGCAACCATTACTTTTGGGCTTATAGTAGGATCATTTGGATAAAACGGATTATCACCTAAATTAAAATTGGCACCAGCAAATACCGAAATAGCTGGTATTAAATTCTTCCATTGAAAATTATGATTGTCATTCCAACTGCGTATGTTCGGGCCTTTGTCCATATATTTTTTAAAAGGGTCAAAAACCAGGTATTTAGCACCGATTGTATGCCTTAAAAAATTACTTCGTTTTTCAGAAGCGGCGGGAATTACTGCCTCATTGGTAAATTTACCAAATGCATATGCACCATCCCAAATTATTTCGAGCTCTTCAAACAGAAGTCCGTACCTGACAGCAAAGTCAAATCCGAACAAGATTTGCTTGGTATCAAGTCCATAATGTTTGGATTTATCATATAATAAACCAAATTCACCCTGTGCTACATTTTTGCCTATTGAAAATGCACTATACGAGAATCCAGGACGATTTGAATTAATAACTTCAGTATACTGGGCATTTACTGAAGTTGATATTGTAAAAACCAATATGCTAAACTTAGCAAATAATTTCCTCATGGTTTGTATTGGGTTTGGGTCAAATATATAAGATTTTAATCATTTTTTACTTATTTATAACAGTTTTTACCGTTATTCTATTGTACTTTTGAATTTTATTTAAATTTGTCTTCATGCAATTATTGAGAACGATATTAATCATACTTTTAGTCTATTACGCAATTAAAATTTTAACAAAATTATTTGCTCCGATGCTTATGCGGTATGCCTCAAAAAAAATGGAAAAGAAATTTGGAGAGGCATTTAATCAGTTTAATAGACAGGAACAGCCTGAAAATGAGGGAGAAACGGTCATAGATAAAAACACCAAAAACAATTCAAAAACAGATAAGAAAGTTGGCGAATACATAGATTTCGAAGAAATTGAAGAACCAAAATAAATCTAAATGACATTTAATTTCAAAAAACTCATACCTCACCTGGTTGTTGTTTTACTTTTTATAATCGCTTCCCTCGTTTATTTCTATCCGGTTTTGCAAGGAAAAAAAATTTTCCAGAGTGATATTGTGCAATACACGGGAATGGCGAAAGAGCAAAATGATTTCAGAAAAACACATGGTGAAGAGCCATATTGGACAAATAGTGCGTTCGGAGGAATGCCCACTTACCAGCTTGGAGCAAATTATCCTCATAACTATGTGAAAAAACTGGATAGTGTATTACGTTTTTTACCGCGCCCCGCAGATTATTTATTTTTATATCTTTTAAGTTTTTATATTCTGTTAATTGTTCTAAAGGTTGATTATAAGCTGGCCTTTTTAGGAGCGCTGGCTTTTGGTTTTTCAACATATCTCATTATTATCCTTGGAGTAGGCCATAATGCAAAAGCGCATGCAGTTGGCTATTTTCCCTTAGTACTTGCTGGTATTTTACTCGCATTTCAAAGAAAATATCTCTGGGGATTTTTGCTAACTACGGTAGCCATGGCACTTGAAATTGGTGCAAACCATTTTCAAATGACTTATTACTTGATGCTATTAATATTGGTTTTAGGAGCCGTATACCTGATTGATGCTTACAAAAAGAAAGAATTACCACATTTTTTTAAGACCGTAGGTATACTTTTTGGCGCAGTTATTTTAGGGATTACGGTAAATGCTACTAATATAATGGCAACCCAGGAGTATGTGGAGTGGAGTACCAGGGGTAAGAGTGAGCTCACCATTAATCCGGATGGCTCTCCAAAAGAAATAATTACTACGGGGCTTGATAAAGAATATATCACGCAGTATAGTTACGGAATTGTAGAATCATTAAATCTTTTTGTACCACGGCTTTTTGGTGGAGGGAACAGTGAAAATTTAGGAGAGGATTCCAATACATACAAATTTTTAAGAAACCAGGGGGTGCCTCAAAGTCAGGCGGCCGATTTTGCTAAAAGGCTACCTACCTATTGGGGAGGTCAACCTATTGTTGCAGCACCTGCCTATATTGGTTCTGTTGTGATATTTTTGTTTGTTTTAGGGCTGTTTTTAGTGAAAGGTCGTTTAAAATGGTGGTTGTTGGGTGGTGTTGTTATGTCCCTAGTGCTTTCATGGGGTAAAAATTTTGAATTCCTTACGGATTTGATGATTGATTACTTTCCCTTGTACAACAAATTCAGGGCTGTTTCATCTATACAGGTGATATTGGAATTATGTATTCCGGTTATAGCGGTATTTGCGTTGGTAAGACTTTTTAATGATTTTGAAAAAAATGATGAAAAGTTAAAAGCACTCAAATGGACAACAATTATTACAGCCGGTATGGCTGTTTTATTGTTCTTGTTTAAAGGCACTTTTACGTTTGATGCCCTAAATGATGAGTATTATAGCCAGGCAATGGGTCCGCAGTTGGTGGAAATTATAAAAATGGACAGGAAGGCAATTTACAATCAGGACCTGTTCAGAAGTTTAATATTTGTTTTGATTTCGGCAGCTGTAATTTGGCTTTATCTTAAAGAAAAACTGAATGAAAAGCGATTGATAGCAGCTTTCGTTTTACTTATTTTAGTTGATTTAGTGGGTGTAAACAAACGTTATGTAAATAAAGAGGATTTTGTTCCGGCCGGAAGGATGGAAAGACCTTTTCAACCCACTGCAGCTGACCAGGAAATTTTGAAGGATAAATCCCATTTCAGGGTTTTTAACACCGCAGAAGGTTTAAATGGTGCAAATACCTCATATTTCCACAATTCTATTGGGGGTTATCATGCTGCTAAACCACGCAGATTACAGGAATTGTATGAATACCAGATAGCACAGAATAATGTGAATGTACTTAATATGCTGAATGTGAAATATATCATTCGGCAAAATGAAGAAGGACAAACCATTGCTGCGACTAATCCTTTTGTAAATGGAAATGCATGGTTTGTAAACAAGGTTATTAAGGTTGATAATGCAGATGAGGAAATGAAAGCTCTTGAAAGCATAAACACCACCAATGAAGTAATAGTGAATGTAAATGCATTTGATATTTCTGAAAATCATTTTGTAAAAGATTCAACCGCATCTATTGAATTAATATCATACAGTCCAAATCATTTAAAATATAAATCTTCCAACCGGCATGATGGCTTGGCTGTATTTTCAGAAATGTATTACCCACATGGGTGGCATGCAAGTATTGATGGAAAGCAAGTTGAGCATTTCAGGGTAAATTATACTTTAAGAGGGCTTGAAATACCTGCCGGGAATCATGAAATAGAATTTAAATTTGAACCTACAGTAGTTCAAACAGGAAGCACAATCTCATTAACAGGAGCTATTTTGTTTTTGTTATTATTGGGTGGGGGAATTTATTACAAGTTCATATACAGGAAAGAAGAAAATAATAATGATTAAGGAAATGAAAAGAGTCCTGATCATCACGTATTATTGGCCCCCTGCCGGCGGTCCGGGTGTACAGCGTTGGCTTAAATTTGTAAAATATTTAAAAGATTTCGGAATAGAGCCTGTGGTATACACACCGCAAAATCCTACATATCCTGTTATTGATGAATCATTTGGTAATGATATCCCTGCTGATGTTAAGATAATCAAACATAAAATATTTGAACCATACAGGTTTGCTTCTTTTTTCTCAAAAAATAAAACCAAAACAATAAGTAGAGGTATTATTTCAGATAAAAACCAATCAATATTGGAAAGGTTGATGCTTTGGGTGCGGGGTAATTTTTTTATTCCGGATGCCCGTATATTTTGGGTAAAGCCTTCAGTGAAGTTTTTGTCTGAATATCTGGAACAAGAAAAGATTGACACTATTATTACAACCGGCCCGCCTCACAGTTTACATTTAATTGGGCTTCAACTTAAAAAGCAAACAGAGGTAGAGTGGATTGCAGATTTTCGGGATCCGTGGACAACCATCGGATATCATAAAAAACTAAGGTTAAGAAAATCCGCCTGGGTCAAACATAAAATACTGGAAGGAGAGGTATTAAACAATGCTGATAAAATAATTGTAACCAGTTTCACGACGAAAAAAGAGTTTTATTATATTACTGAAAAGCCAATCAAGGTAATCACAAATGGTTATGATACAGAGCCTGTAGAAAAAACAGAACTCAGCCAAAAATTTAGTGTTTCGCACATTGGTTCTTTACTTTCAGGAAGAAATCCGCACATATTATGGGAAGCCCTGTCTGAATTGCTAAAAGAGGAAGATGGATTCGCTAATGATTTTGAACTTTGCTTAACGGGCACTGTAAGTAAAGAAGTATTAAAAACAATTCATAAATACAGCTTAAAGGAATTTGTAAAATTAACAGGGTATGTTTCTCATGAAGAATCAATTAAACTGCAACGTTCATCTCAAGTATTGTTATTGATAGAAATAGACTCTGATGAGACAAAATGTATCATCGCAGGCAAACTTTTTGAGTATATGGCATCTCAAAGACCTATATTGGCAATTGGTCCTGAAAATTGGGATGTGAACCAAATAATTTCAGAAACCAATACGGGGTTTGTATTTACGTATCATCAGAAAAATGAAATCAAAGGAAAAATACTTTCCTTCTACAAAGATTTTAAAGAAAACAGACTGCATGTTAATCCTATAGGCATAGAAAAGTACAATAGGAGGTCACTTACTCAAGAATTGTCTAAATTTATACATAACGAATAGTTATTTTAATGGGGGTAGTAGTAAGTCAGACATTTAAAAATACAATATATACGTATATAGGTTTTGCTATTGGTGCCATAAACACACTTTTTTTATACACCAATTTTTTAACCGATGAATATTTCGGGTTGGTAAGTTATTTACTTTCTACTGCCACTATTATGATGCCTCTATTAACTTTTGGTGTTCAAAATTCACTGGTTAAATTTTTTTCTTCCTATAGCAATAACCTTACACAGGAAAAACGTTTTACAACTTTCATGTTAATCTTGCCACTTTTTGTAATAATTCCGGTTGGTTTTATAGGTTTTTTAGGATATAAAGTCATTGTACAGTTTTTGACCGGGCAAAGTGAAATAGTTGAACAGTATGTATGGATCATATATTTATTGGCTGTGTTTATGGCTTATTTTGAAGTTTTCTTTGCATGGACTAAAGTGCATATGAAGTCTGTATCGGGGAATTTTTTAAAAGAGATCTTTAGCAGGTTGGTTACAATGGTTTTGCTGTTCCTGGTATATTTAAAAGTTATTTCTGTTCATGAATTTATTATAGGGTTAGCATGGATGTATTTATCAAGAATGCTTTTAATGGGTTTTATTGCCTATAAGGTAAAGAAACCTGTTTTTGAATTCTCTTTACCAAACAATGTTAAAGATGTACTCAAATATTCTTCGCTTATCATTCTTGCGGGATCTATAGCTGTTATATTGTTGGATGTAGACAAATTTATGATTGGACAATACCTTACCATTGAAAATGTGGCTTTTTATAATGTAGCAGTTTTTATAGCAATGGTCATTATAGTTCCTTCGCGTGCAATGCACCAGATTACATACCCAATGACAGCCAAACTCTTAAATGAAAAAAACATGAAAGAACTGGCTATACTGTATAAAAAAAGTTCTATAACCCTTTATATCGTAAGTGGAATCATTTTTTTGTTGATCATTGTTAATATAAACGAGCTATATAAAATTATCCCTGAACAGTATTCCGGAGGACTTACGGTTGTATTGTTGATTTCATTAGCGAAGCTTTCAGAAAATATAGTTGGTAATAACAATTCAATTATATTCAACTCCAATTATTACCGAATGATCTTATTTTTTGGAGTTATACTGGCCATTATAACTATTATATTAAATATGCTTTTTATCCCATTATGGGGAATAACAGGTGCGGCCATTGCAACCTTAACTGCCTTTTTGATATACAACAGCCTGAAAGTTTATTTTGTGTGGATTAAATTTAATATCCACCCATTTTCAAAATCTACTCTCTTTACTACTTTAACTATAATCTCATTATCACTATCATTTTATTTTTGGGAGTTCGGTTTTCACCCTGTAATCAATATTATTTTGAAAAGTACACTACTTAGCATTTTGTTTCTTTTTATTATAATCAGATTTAATTTTTCTAGCGATATCACCAATACTTTGCAGAATTTTATAAATAAAAAGAATAATAAGCATTAAAAAACCCGTAAGGTGCTCTGCATCTGCTTACGGGTTCTTACTTAAACTAAATAACTAACCAACCAAAATTATAATTTTATCTTCTTCTGCTTCCTGAAGTTGAGGAAGATATACTTTTGCTTCTTGTTGCACCCTGAGAACTTTTTGTTACAGTTCTCTTAGCGGGAGCGGTTCTAGTAACCTGAGTTCTTTTTGTAACCTGAGCTCTTGGTGTACTTTTTACAGCGGTTGTACTTTTTCTCTGTATAGTACGATTTGGTGTTTTAACCGTTGTATTTCTTTTAACTGTCGTTGCAGCCGGACTCCTTTTTACAGTAGTGGTTCTTTTTTGATCAACTACCGGGGCTCTTCTTGTTGTGGTTCCCGAGTTGGTCTGTACTCCAGCCTTAGGTGTTGTACTTCTTACAGAACTACTTCTTTGAGTTACATTATTATCCCTTCTCTGGATAGTTCCGTTTCTTTGTACAGAACTGTTATCCCTTCGCTGAACAGAACTTCTGCTTGTTTGTGTATTGGAGCTTCTTCTCCTTACATCATTAACTATTTTACTGTCATTTCTTGTAGCTACACGTCTGTCGTTTCTATACACAGTAGTTCTTGGATTATTACTTTTATAATGATAGGTTTTACCTACTGTAGCATACGCTCTTCTGTAATTGCTTCTATAAGGCCTGTAGTATGTGTACCTAACAGGTGTATAATACATTCTGTAGGGTCTGTAGTTAACTACACAGTAGCTGGGTGCAGGCCTTGAAAAGTATCTGTAATATGGCCTGTGTACATAAGTTCTGTTGTATACATTTATATATCCTGTATGGTGACTAAAAACCCCATGACGGTTATAATGAACATAAAGTCCACCAACACGGGCAATTCTACCACTGTTATAAAATATATCTACAGAGCCAATTCTCGATACACGTCCGTAATAATCATAGTATACAGGAGTGTTTTCTATTTGAAGTACAGCTCCGTAATCATCATATTGTACATAGGCATCATATTTGAAGCCTGAGTTAAAGCTAATGTTTGTATTACCAAGATTAACGTTTGCACCAATATAATTTACGTTATCAATATAGAAATCAAATTCTCCATCAGGATAAACAGAAAAAGTAATTCCGTCTTCAACAAAAATGAATGAATTTCCATATCCGTAAGCATAGGCGCCTGAATTTGTTTCTTCTACAGCAGATGCACTTATTGAATAGGTGCTTAAGAGAGCTGTTGCGATAAGTATTGATAAATTTTTCATAATCTTAGGTTTTAAATTAAACAATGCTTGATTACACTTAGTACTTACCAAACAACGTGCCAAAAACATAAATAATTGATTGTCAATGTATTGAAATTAATTTTGCAAGTTTATGTTTTTTGAAGAAGTGTATAAAGATGGGAAACCGCAGAATTAGTGTAAGTAAGTAACTCATTTAATAAAATTAGTTTTACCTGTACAACTTAATTAAAAAGAAAAACCCTGAAACAGACGTTCCAGGGTTTTTCCAACTAACCAACCAAAATTAAATATGAAAAAACATATTTAAGTTATCATAAGCAAACTTCGTGCCAACTTTTAATTCAAATCTTTGTGATATAGAAAGATACGAAAATATATAATGTATTACAACAACATTAACTTATTATGTTAAAATTTCAGTCGTAAATCAGGGTAAAAACTTACAATTATTTTATCTTTTCCCTGAGATATTTAGCAGTATGTGATTTTTTTGAAGAAATAATATCTTCAGGAGTACCCTGAGTAACTAAATTACCGCCATTTTCGCCTCCTTCCGGCCCCAGATCAATAATATAATCTGCACATTTTATCAGATCGAGATTATGTTCTATGACCACTATAGAGTGCCCTTTATTAATTAATTCATTAAATGATTTTAAAAGTTTTTGTATATCATGAAAATGAAGTCCGGTAGTGGGTTCATCAAAAATAAATAATGTTTTACCCGTAGATGTATTTGAGTTACCTTTTACGAGGAAAGATGCTAACTTGATGCGCTGGGCTTCTCCACCGGAAAGAGTAGAGGAGGATTGTCCTAATGTCACGTATCCAAGCCCTACATCCTGCAGAGGTTGTAGTTTTGATGTTATTTTAGTCTGGCCATGATTTTTAAAAAATTCAACAGCATCATCAATCGTCATATTCAATAAATCATCAATACTCTTTTCTTCAAATTTAACTTCGAGGATCTCTTTTTTAAATCTTTTACCATCACAAGTCTCACATAAAAGGTGAACATCGGCCATAAATTGCATTTCGATTGTAACTTCTCCTTCACCTTTACATGTTTCACAGCGGCCACCATCAACATTAAAAGAAAAATGTTTTGGTTGATATCCCCTTAATTTAGAAAGTTTTTGATTTGAGAAGAGCGAACGGATATCGTCATAAGTTTTGATATACGTTACGGGGTTTGACCTAGATGAACGTCCTATAGGGTTCTGATCAACAAACTCAACACCACTAATTGATGAATAATTACCTTCTATTTTAGTAAACTGACCTACTTTTTCACCATACCCACCAACTTCTTTTAACATGGCAGGGTATAATATTTTTTTTACTAAAGTACTTTTACCACTTCCTGAAACCCCTGTTACCACTGTAAGCATGTTAAGAGGGAACTCTACATCGATATTATTTAAATTATTTTCCCGAGCTCCGATGATTCGGATGAAATTCTTTGAGATTCTCCTTTTTTCCGGAACTTCAATTTTCAATGATCCGTTTAAGTATTTAGATGTAAGCGAATCACTTTTCAGAATGTCATTAAAATTGCCATAAGCAACCACATCTCCGCCATAAGTACCGGCTTCCGGGCCAATATCAATAATTTCATCAGCGGACTTCATTATATCTTCATCATGCTCAACCACAATTACAGTATTGCCAAGGTCTCTCAATGATTTGAGTACTTCAATAAGTTTTTCGGTATCTTTTGGATGAAGGCCAATACTGGGTTCATCTAAAATATACATAGACCCCACAAGGCTACTTCCAAGAGATGTTGCCAGGTTTATCCGCTGAGATTCACCCCCGGACAGCGTATTGGACTTTCTGTTTAGTGTAAGGTATTCCAGCCCTACATTAGACAAAAATTCCAGCCGGCTATTTATTTCTTTTAATAGACGTGAGGCAATTATTAAGTCGTTATCATTAAGTTTAAGGAACTTAAAAAATATTGCTAATTTATTTAAAGGAAGTTCTACCAGGTCTGTTATAGTTTTATTGCCAACTTTCACATAATTTACTTCCGGACGCAATCTTTTACCATTACAAACCGGGCATTTTGTTTTCCCTCTGTATCTTGAAAGCATTACCCGGTTCTGGATTTTATAGCTTTTCTCTTCCAGTTCAGAAAAAAACGTATTTAAGCCAGTAAAATGTTGATTTCCTTCCCAAACTAATTGTTTTTGTTCGTTTGTAAGTTCAAACCAGGGCTTATGAATTGGAAAATCAAATCTATAGGCATTATTAACCAATTGGTCCCTGTACCAGCTCATACTTTCACCCCTCCATGCAAATATGGCATTCTCGTAAACAGATAGACCGGAATTGGGAACAACAAGATTTTCATCTATCCCGATCACATCTCCATAACCCTCACATTTAGGACAAGCACCGTAGGGGTTGTTAAAGCTGAATAAATGTGTGTTTACCTCAGGAAATTGAATTCCGTCCAATTCAAATTTATTGCTGAAATGTGTCAAACTATTTGTTGAAAGGTCTTCAATGATAATTTTTCCTTTGCCTTCAAAATAGGCTGTATCCGCAGCATCGGCGAGCCTGTTGAAAAAATCTTCTTCATGCTTAACAATAATCCTGTCTATTACTAAAAGAAAATCATGCTCAATTTCTTTTTCTATTTCATCAATACGCAATACCTCACCTTTATATTTTATACGGGCGTAACCTTGCTGTGATAAAATTTTAAGAGTTTGCAAAACACTTCGCTCATCCGGAATATGTACCGGGGAAAGTAATAATAATTTTGAGCCTTCCTCAAATTGTTTTACAAAATTTATAACATCACTAACCTGGTGTTTTTTTACTTCTTTACCAGAAACAGGGGAGTAGGTCTTACCAATCCGGGCATATAATAGCTTCAGGTAATCATAGATCTCTGTTGTTGTACCTACTGTAGACCTGGGGTTTGTGGAATTAACTTTTTGTTCTATGGCAATAGCGGGGGCTATACCTTTTATATAATCTACTTTGGGCTTGTTTAACCTGCCAAGAAATTGCCTTGCATATGATGATAAACTCTCAACGTAACGGCGTTGACCTTCTGCATAGAGGGTATCAAAGGCCAAACTCGACTTTCCTGAGCCTGATAGCCCGGTAATTACCACAAATTTATTTCTTGGAATTGCTACATCAATATTTTTCAGGTTATGCAGTTTTGCACCCTTAATTAATATGTTTTTTTTTGGATCTAATGTTGAAATATCAGGCATGGTAAATTTAGCAAGTTGCAAAGGTAATAAATCTATTTAGAGCTTAACAGTTGAATTTTATTAATTAAAATGTTAAAAAAGATAAGATATATTTGCTTTTTTTTGAATAATGTTTTTATATTTGAGCTCATTAATAAAAAAACAAGCTTATTGTATAAAATTACTTTTTAATTAATATAGATGCTATGTATCATTTCTTTACCCTGAGAAATGTACCTATTAACCTAAAAGTAATTTTATGAAAAAACAACAGCCTGAAGATTCCCTGCTAGTAAGCAACTACATTAGTGGAGATGAAAAATCCCTCGAAATTTTAATAAACCGGCACTCCCCAAGGATATATAGTTTTATATTTTCTAAGGTATATGATAAAGATGTAAGTGAAGATATCTTCCAGGACACTTTTATCAAAGTGATAAAAACACTCAAACGTGGTTCTTATAATGAAGAAGGTAAGTTTTTACCCTGGGTGATGCGGATTGCACATAATCTTGTTATTGATTATTTCAGAAAAAATACACGTATGCCAAAATTTGAAGGGGCAGACGATTTTAATATTTTTTCTGTTATCGGAGACCCGGCAATGAATGCCGAGAAGCAAATAATAAAAGAGCAGGTAGACAACGATCTGAGAAATTTGGTTAATGAACTGCCCGATGATCAGCGAGAAGTTCTTGTTATGCGATTGTACCGGGATATGAGTTTTAAGGAAATATCTGAAAACACTGGGGTTAGCATTAATACAGCCTTAGGAAGAATGCGTTATGCAATAATTAACCTGAGAAAATTGATAGAAAAAAACAGTATAGTTTTAACCAGTTAAGACAATAAAGTATTTTTAGCTGCGTTGGTATAATATAATGTAAAAATTAAAATTACCAATATGGCAAAATTTTACTTTAAAGATTTAAGAGAGTTAAGAAAATTAAATCCGAAACAAAAGAACATTGATTTTCTTTTAGCTTATTCACAAGCTTTAAAAGTGATCACTTACCGCAACTTGAAGTTTGAAATTCTTCAAAATTAATCCTTTTCGAAAAAGGCTCGTTATTTTAACGGGCCTTTTTTGATTTATAATAGGCGTTTAAAACACTTTTTCGCCCAATTGTAGCAGTTATAATATCATTTTCAAGGTTCCAGCCTCTTGCAGGAGAAAATTTCCTTGCATAGTAAATAATCTGCAAATGGAGCTTATTCCATGTTTCTTTTGGAAATATCTTTTTGGCATCTTTTTCTGTTTGCACTACATTTTTTCCATTAGATAATCCCCACCGGTACATTAACCTGTGAATATGGGTGTCTATAGGAAAAGCTGGCATACCAAAAGCCTGACTCATTACCACACTTGCTGTTTTATGACCTACTCCTGGTAAAGATTCTAAAGCATCAAAATCGGCCGGGACTTCACCTTTATACTGGTCAATTAATATATGTGACAAATTATAAATGGCTTTGGACTTCATTGGGGATAAACCAACAGGTTTAATAATTTCCCGGATTTCTTCTATTGATAATTTTATCATTTCATACGGATTATCAGCTCTCTCAAATAATGAAGGAGTTATTAAATTAACCCTCATATCGGTGCTTTGTGCAGATAATAAAACGGCAATTAGCAGTGTATAAGCATCAGTATGATCTAACGGAATCGGAACTTCAGGAAAAATCTCTTCAAGTTTACTGATTACAAATTTTGCTTTTTCAGTTCTGGTCATTAGTAAAATAATTTTTGCAAAAATAGGCAATCGTATGATAATGACGAATTGACTTTTAGTTATAGCTATTTTACATTAGTTTTGAATAGAATTTAATTTGAAAATAAATACACATTGAATACACTTAAAGAGGGTGATAAAGTACCCGAATTTACATCAAAAGACCAGGATGGTAAAACAGTTTCATTATCAGATTACAGAGGCAAAAAATTAATTCTTTTTTTCTACCCCAGGGCCAATACTCCCGGCTGCACGGCTGAAGCGTGTAATTTAAGGGATTATTATACCGAATTAAAGAACAGAGGGTACGAACTTTTAGGTGTAAGTGCCGATTCTGCCAAAAAACAATCCAACTTTAAGAAAAAATTTAATCTTCCCTTTCCTCTATTAGCCGATGAAGACAAATCTGTTATAAATACATTTGGTGTCTGGGGGCTTAAAAAATTTATGGGAAGGGAATTTGATGGTATTCACCGCATGACTTTTATTATTGATGAGAACGGAGTGATAGAACGGGTTATCAGTAAAGTAAAAACTAAAGACCATGCCGCCCAAATACTTGAAAGTTAATTATACCGTCTTATTCTAAATTGAATTTATTTATCTTTTTCAATTAAATCGGGAGACTTATAGCCAAATAATTGTTTTTCCTTTATCAGTTCAGAAATTCCTTTGGGCAGCAGGTCTTCCCACCCTTCTTCGTCTTCTGCAATCATTTTAAGCACTTCTCTGGAGAAAATGTTGAGTATATCCGGGTTATAATCAAAAATGTCAATAACCTTACCATTATATTTAAAGAACTTGTAAAGTTCTTTCATTCTCGGATGAACTTTTAATGTGTTGCTTGTGTTTACCAGTCCGGTTTCAGGATCTATCATTGGATAGAGATAAACTTTTAGGTCCTTGTAAAAAAGTTTACCAAAAGCTTCAAGTATACCACCGCTTAGATTGCGGTAATACTTCTCATCAAATATGTCAACCAGGTTATTTACACCCATTGTTAACGCCATTCTTTCCCGGGTGTATTGAGAAAAATATTCTACTAATCTGAAATATTCCTTAAAATTAGAGATCATAACCGTTTGGCCTAGGGAACAAAGTAATTTTGCCCTATCCATAAAATCTTCTTCATCAATTTCACCTTCAGCTCTTAAGTTGGACAGTGTAATTTCGAACACTACTACTGTGTTATCAATGTCAACTTTGTTCTCCCGGATAAAAATCTCATAAGATTTTTCGTACATATCCATATTTACCAGCGTAACAGGCCTGAAACTACCTCGCAAAGCCAATATATTTTTTTTGTAGAGCATTGCCGCCGGAAGAATGTTATTGCCGTCAGGGCCAAACATAACAGCTTCTGTCATGCCGTTTTTTACAAGCTCTAAACTCATGAGACGATTATCTACATCTTTAAAATGAGGCCCGGTAAAATTAATTGTATCAATTTCAAGGGTATCCTTATCTATATGATCATACAGGTATTTTAATAAATCTTTTGGTTTGTGATGTTTGTAGAAAGCACCATAAATAAGGTTAACCCCTACAATACCCAATGTTTCCTGTTGTAATCGTGCTTCAGTTTGTTTAAAGCGGATATGAAGTATTATTTCGTTGTAATCTTCTTTAGGATCCAGCTGAAAACGGATACCGAGCCAGCCGTGCCCTTTGTATTGTTTAGCAAAATCAATGGTTGCAACCGTATTTGCGTATGTAAAGAATATTTTATTGGGATTATCTTTTCTCGGGATACGCTCTTCCATAAGGCGTATTTCGTGAGAAAGCATTTTTTTGAGGCGTCTTTCTGTTACATACCTTCCATCTTCTTCTTCGCCATAAATAGCATCGCTAAAATCCTTATCGTATGCGCTCATAGCCTTGGCAATAGTACCAGAGGCGCCTCCTGCCCTGAAAAAATGCCTTACCGTTTCTTGTCCCGCACCTATTTCAGAAAATGTACCATAGATATCCTGGTTTAAATTTATTCTGAGGGCTTTTGACTTTAATGAAGGTATATTCTCGAACTCTCTGTCTCCTTTTAAAACTACTCCCATATTGATTGAGTTTGCCACAAAGTTAATAAGATTAGATAACCTATTATTGTAAAATAAAGAATAAATTTGATAAAAATAAATTTATCAAAAACAGCGTTTTGAAGATAACTTTTTTGGGAACAGGAACATCGCAAGGGATACCCATAATAGGAAGTGACCATCCGGTTTGTTTAAGCCGGGATTTCAGGGATAAGCGTTTAAGGGTTTCTATAATGGTGCAATGGGACGATTACACATATATAGTGGACTGCGGTCCGGATTTCAGGCAACAAATGTTAGCTAATGATGTAAAAAAAATAGATGGTATTCTTTTTACCCATGAACATGCGGACCATACGATGGGATTAGATGATATAAGGCCGTTTTTTTTTAGACAGGGGGACATCCCGGTTTATGCGCATAAGCGGGTATTAAAATCGTTAAAAAAGCGTTTTGATTATATTTTTGCCGATGAAAACAGGTATCCCGGAGCTCCGGCAGTAAAAGAATGCGTTATCACAAATGACCAACCTGTACAATTAAAAAATCTTAATGTAATACCAATTAATGCATATCATAACCGTTTGCAGGTTTTTGGTTTCAGATTTGGAAATTTTGTTTATTTGACCGATGTGAAAACTGTTCCTGATGAAGAAATGTATAAGCTCGATGGATTGGAAGTATTGGTTCTTAATGCATTGAGAATTAAGCCCCACCATTCTCATTTTAACCTTGAGGAAGCACTTGCTTTTGTAGATAGGGTGAAGCCCAAAAGAGCATATTTTACCCATATTAGTAATTTGTTGGGTTTTCATGCAGAAGTAGAAAAGCTATTGCCTAAAAATGTATTTTTGGCATACGATAATTTAACTATAGAATTATAATTGACTATGAAAAGTAAAATATTTATGTACCTCTTTTTCTTTGCAGCTCTTTTTATATTATTTCAATATGTAAGTTCAAAGAATTATTTTGATAAGGAATCTGTGAAAATTGAAAAAATAACTACTGAAAGAGATTCTCTTAATACATTAATTGTGAAATATGAGGATTCTACACAGCAACTGATACTTAAAACATTGGATCTACAATATTTTTCTTTAGAAAATAATGATGACGCCCTGGCTTATTATGATCATTTGAATATAGAAAATTTACATGGATATATTGCCGATAAGCTTATAGAAACCAACGAAAGTAAAGGGGATAATCCTTTAGTCCCGTATGCCGGTATGGAAGGCCCTATGAAGATAAACAAGATAAAAATATTAAATCATAAATGGCTGTTAACTGATTTTTCTGATGGTAAATATTGGGGTGAATTGTTTATTGAATATGAATTAAAGGATGATTTAAGCATTGATTTTACCCTTAAAGAACATTTACTTTACACAAGAAGTTAGTGCTGATTTTTTTCTTATTCTAAGATAAAATATTACTAATTTTACAATCCCCAACATACCTTAATAAAAGAAGCACAATTTATGATCGTCTGGATACTTTTTATCTCTGTAGTTATTATTTTTTTAGCAATAGACCTGGGGATTTTTAACAGGGAAGCACATGTTATAAGTAACAAAGAAGCCGCAACCTGGACTGGGATATGGGTAAGCACAGCCTTACTTTTCTCTTTAGTTATTTACTGGATATATAAAAACGGGTATATAGAAAATACAGATCAATTGCCTCCAACAGAGGCTATGATAAAGTATATTACAGGATATCTTATAGAACTATCCCTGAGTGTGGATAACATATTTGTAATAGCAGTTATTTTTACTTCTTTTGGAATTCCGCAGAAATACCAGCACAGAGTTTTATTCTGGGGTATTTTGGGAGCTATTGTATTCAGGGCGCTTATGATTCTTTTCGGGGTTATGCTCATTGAAAGGTTTTCATGGATGATTTATGTTTTTGGAGGGTTCCTTATTTTTACGGCAATAAAAATGTTAGTTAAAAAAGATAAGGAGTTTAACCCCAAAACTTCTTTTGTATATAGGAATATGAGAAAGTATATACCTATAACATCTACCTTAGAAGGGGAAAAATTTATTGTGAAAAGGAGACATATTAAAGCGTTTACACCTTTATTTGTGGTATTGGTGATCATCGAGTTTACAGATATTCTTTTTGCGTTGGATAGTATCCCGGCAATTTTAGCCATTACTTCAGACCCGTTTTTGGTTTTTAGCTCCAATATCATGGCTATTTTGGGTCTAAGATCCATGTATTTCTTTCTGGCCAATATGTTGGGTAAGTTCTCTTATTTAGAGTATAGTCTGGTTATTATATTGACTTTTGTAGGTTTGAAGTTAATGTTTTCACATTATATTCATTTACCGGAATGGGTATCGTTAACTGTTATAGGAGTTTCATTGGTTGGTGGTATAGTTGCATCGCTCCTTTTTCAGAAAAAAGAGGAACAGCCACCCCTATAACTTTTTTTGCAGCCAGTTTTTTAATGAATAAAAATTTTGGGGTGCTACGCCATGTCCTACCGGAAATTCTTCGTAAATATGATCTATTTTTAGCTTAGAGAGTAGAGGTGAGGCTTTTCGGGCCCAATCAACCGGTATAACCTGATCAACGCTGCCATGAGAGGCATATATACTTAATTTTGAAAAGTTATTATTTAAATAATTATCAATTAAAATTCCCTCATTTATATAACCGCTTAAAGCTATTATATTTTTAACTTTTTCAGGAAATGACAGGGCTACGGCATAACTCAAAATGGTTCCCTGGCTAAAACCTAACAGAGTTACATTGTCCTTGTCAAGGTTATATGCATCACAAGCTTCATCAATAAACCCGGCAATCAGGTCTCTTGAAGTTTTTGCTTGTTCATCATCACTCCACTTACCATATTCTGCATCAAAATTAATGGCATACCAGGCATATCCATAAGGCATTAATGTATAAGGTGCCCTTACTGAAATAACAAATATTTCTTCAGGAAGTTCTGATGCAAAGGAAAATAAGTCTTCTTCATTACTTCCATAGCCATGGAGCATAAAAAGTACAGAAGGTTTATCCTTCTTTATACCCGGTTCTTTAATAATGTGATGTAGTGAAAGATTTTTTGTTTGCATGTTATTGAATAAAGGTAAACCATTCCTGAAATTTTTCCCCGATTACAGGGATTGGATTTGTTTTTCCCATAAAAGCCCCGTAGAGGCCATAAAACGCCAATATTGAAAAAAATATCCAAAAAGCATAATAAGCACCTATATTTTGAAAATAATTTAAAATAGCAGCCACAGTCAAATAGGCAGCATTAATACCAAAAGCCTGCCTGATGTGAAACCTGGCGAAGACGTTTTTGGGTTCCTGGTTCATAAAAATTGCAATGAGTGTTCCAACAATGGTCAAATAACCAATAATGGCTGCCGCTTTTCCTTCTCTGATGGTTAAATTTTCCATATTAATCTTTTATAATAAGCTGATCATTAGCAATGATGCCATACGCTCTGCCCTTAAGCTTGTGGTTTAGAAACGCACTATTTTTTGATGTTGAAATGATATCTCTTTCACTAAAGGTATATTCAGAATCAGGGTTAAATAATGATAAGTTGGCCGGGGCGCCTTCTTTAATTTCAGTACTTTCCAGCCCAAATCGTTCTTTACCTTTAGTAAGAAGCTCAATTACCTTTTCAGTGCTGAAAGCAGTGTTTAAAGCTCCAAAGGCACTTTCAAGCCCAATGGTTCCGTAATGCGCATAATCAAATTCTATTTTTTTATTTTCTATATCAATGGGATTATGATCGGAAGTCACAAAGTCTATAGTGCCGTCATTTACTCCTTTAATGAGGGCTTTTACATCTTTTTCAGTTCTTAAGGGAGGTAATACTTTGTGGTTTGTATTAAATTCTTCCAGCAAAGCATCAGTAAATAGGAGGTTATGAATTGCAACACTACAACTTACATCCAATTTTTTCTTTTTTGCTTCTTTAATCAGTTGTACCGATTTTGCTGTTGAAATGGTAGGAATATGTAATTTTCCTCCGGTATATTCCAGTATAAATAAATCGCGTGCTATTTGCAGTTCTTCAGCAAGTGCCGGGATTCCTTTTAATCCGAGTTTTGTGGATAGAACCTCTTCATTTACAACGCCTTTACCGGCAATTTGGTTTTCTTGAGGGAAGGAAATTATCAATCCGTTAAAACCTTGAGCATACAGTAAGGCAATTTTTAATAAATTTGGATTCGACATGGGCTTTTGATAATCTCCAAATGCTATCGCCCCTGCATTTTTCATGTCAAACAACTCCGCAAGCCCTTCTCCTTCACTTTTGGTAGTTAGTGCACCAATCGGGTAGAGGGCAACAGCATTTTCCCTTGATTTACTTTTTAAAAATGTGATATCTGCGTTGCTATCAATCACCGGATATGTATTAGGATTTACGGCTACTGCGCTAAATCCGCTCAAAGCTGCCGTTTTTAAACCATTTATTATAGTTTCCCTTTCCTCAAAACCCGGTTCACCAAAAGAAACACTACTATCAAACCAGCCTTGTGAAACGTGCAGATTTTTTAAATCCACAACCTTATAATTGCTTTTAGTTTCAATGCTTTTTGCAATTTTAGTAATAACACCTTTTTCTATAAGTATATCCTGAATTTTTTGGTGGTATCCACTTTGTGGATCAATAATTTTGGCTGATTTTAAGAGGACGTTCATTTAAAAAATTTTAATATGAGCATTTCTAATAGTAAAAACACCAATGCAAAAATAACAAACCATTTCCAAAGCTCGTTTACATTGTTTTCACTTTTTATTTCATCAAACATTTCTGAAACAGAATCAGCAACAGATATGTGATCCCAGCCTGATAAATTTGCATACTGTAAAATGCTCTCAGACCGACTAAAATTAAAGCTTATATCCTGTATAACTTCATTTTTTGCTTTAACATTGTAAGTGCCGGCTGTTGAAGGGGTTTCATCAGTATATATTTTCACCAAGTTGTTATAGGTTTGTTGCAAAGGAATAAAAGATGATTCGGAATTTTCTATAGTTATAATTTCATCCTGGTTTAAGCTCGCATTAACATCAAAAGAATTTTCCCTTCCAATAGTAAAAAATAATTCTGCCAATTTTAAACTATTTTCTGCAATATTATAAAAAACAGGTACAATGAGAGGTGAGTTTTTGAAGTTTGAATTTTTTTCATTTAAGGGTGCGGAAAATAGATAATTATTATTTTTTCCAGTTAAAAAAGGATTTCTGTCTTCAAACTGTAAAATACTGGATGTGTTTCCGGTAAGAGAATAGAACGCATTTACCTTCGGGTACTGAAAATTATTGATTCTGTCTTCAAACACACCGCTGAACAGAGGATGTGAATAATTAATTGTAGTAATTCTTTTTTCCTGTATAACAGCGGTTTGAATTTGTGGAAGAAGCAAACTTTTTAAAAGTGGGGTATACGATGTTAAAGTTGATTCTATTGAAGGTATAACTACTATATTACCTCCTTCTTTGGTAAGTGACAACAATGCTGTTGAAAGTGAATTAGGGATATCTTTAAGTTCGTTCAGAATCACCAGATTCTGGTTTGGAATACTACTGTAATTAAGGTTGTTAAGAGATACTGAAGTTAATGTAAACTCATCATTTGTATAAATCCTTTTTAAAAAGCTATCATCTGCTTCATTGATAGCCAGAATATTAATTTTTTCCTGTTTGTTTATGTTAAAGAAAAACTGGTTATCATATTGAAGACCGTTATCCTCTATAACAATTCTTCCATTGATAATTTGATTTGCAGGGATTGAAAAATTTGCTGTTACCTGATTATCTCCTTCCAAATTAACAGAGGATTTAGCTATAAGTTCATCCTTATTAAAAAGAGAAACCGGCAGATTAGTTATATTCTCCCCGGTTTTACTAAGTATGACTTGCAGTTCTATATTTTCCGGGCGTTTTGAGTCAATATATACACTGTCAATGGAAATATTGTCTTTTTTCACCGGTTGTAATTGTACCAGATTCATGTTGATAAGCGAATCCCGAGGAATACTATTATTATCGCCCTTAAGTTGAAAGTCTGAAATAAGAATGAGGTTTTTAACTGAGTTACCTGAAGATGAAAAATTGTTTTTCCCTTTTAAAACAGCATCTTCTATGCTAAGCTGATCCTGAGAATACTCTAATTGTAATAAACTATTGCTAATATTTTTAATAGATGTGTTTCTATGGGTTTCTGTATTAGTAAATAAAGTGATTTGTTCGTCTGCAGGGACATTTTCAATAATTTCATTTACAGCCCTGACAAGAAGTTCACCCCTGTCTCCCTTTGCTTGCATACTGAAAGAATTGTCCAGGTAAATTACCGTTTCCTTGTTTGTGGTTACAATATCCCGGGTGGAGATATAAGGTTGCGCAAAAGCTATAATAATGGATGCAAAGGCCAATAACCGCATAAGGAGAGTTAACCATTTTTTAAGTTGGGAGCTTTTTCGGGTCTGAATAGCTACTTCCTTTAAAAACTTAACATTTGTAAAAGGGGTTTTATGAAATTTTCGTAGCTGGAAAAGGTGTACAATAATAGGAATAATGAGTAAGATTAAAGCCCACAGAATTTCCGGATGTTTAAATTGCATTCCTCATTAAAGTTTATCAAAGATAGAATTTTTTCATATTCCTGAGAAGATACTCACATGGAATTAACTTTGAAAACTTATTTCGCGAAAAAATACAATAACTTACTTCACTTAAAATTTTTCAAAAACTCCCAAACCAAAAAGTGCAAAATCATATTTAACTGGATCATTAACATCCATTTTTCTAAGATTCTGGTCTAATTCGGACACTGCCTTTGCGTCATTCTGTGTTCTCATTAAAAGTCCCAATTTCCTGGCAATGTTCCCGGTGTGTACATCCAGCGGACAGGATAATAGGGAAGGGGATATGTTTTTCCACAATCCAAAATCTACTCCTGCATTGTCTTTTCGTACCATCCAGCGTAAAAACATATTGATTCGTTTAGCGGAAGAACCCTTTAACGGATCCGAAATATGCTTTTCTGTCCTTTCTAAATGCTCTGTTTCAAAAAAAACCTCTTTGAGCCTGGAAATTGCAGGTTGTAAGGAATGCTCCCCGGCATGTTTTGTAAAAACAGCCTCAAGTCCATTATGAATTTTATAAATGTGTTGAAGGCTTTTTATAAATTGAATAAAATCATGACCATTAAAAGTTCTATGTACAAAGGGTTGAAGCTTTATAAGGTCCTCCTCTTTATGATGCATAATAAAGTCATACGGGGAATTATCTATAAGTACCATCATTTTTTTTGCGTTGTTGATGATACTTTTTCGATTTCCCCAGGCAATAGTGGCACTTAAAAACCCTGAAATTTCAATATCCTCTTTTAATGTAAATTGATGTGGAATTTGAATTGGATCAGATTCTATAAAACGCAGATGATTGTATTGAATAACTTTTTCATCAAGGAATTGTTTAAGCTCCGATTGGGGGATCATTTTAGCTGTTTTTATAAAGTTAACGTGCAATTATTATTGGTTTTGAGACTTAAATGGTTCTACGAATCAACAGTAGGAGACGAGAACCAAGACAAAAGACCATAGACCATAGATTGCACTATTAAAAATATCATACATTCGTTCTTTTTACTTTTTTTTAACATCCGTTACCGGACACCGGACATCCGATACAAGACATAAGAAACACGACACAAGAAAATAGAAAATAGAACAGAGAAAAGAGAAATGTAAAAACGGTTAACTCTATTCCGGGACGTACAGTAAAACTTCGTACCCAGTACTTCTAACTTCGTACATCGTAAATCGTACATCGTAAATCAGATAATCTTTCCATCTACCATTGTCAGTTTCCTGTCGGCCATGTCTGCAAGCTCTTCATTATGTGTAACGATAACAAATGTTTGCCCAAATTCATCCCGGAGTTCAAAAAACAATTTGTGTAGCCTGTCTGCACTTTCAGAATCCAGGTTTCCACTGGGTTCATCGGCAAATACTACTGAAGGGTTGTTAACCAGGGCCCTTGCAACTGCCACTCGTTGTTGTTCACCACCTGAAAGTTCATTGGGTTTGTGGTTGTGTCGGTCTTTGAGCCCCAAAAAATCAAGTAATTCCATAGCCCTCTTTTCTGCATCATTTCTCGGCGTTTTTTTTATAAAGGCGGGAATACATACATTTTCTAAGGCAGTAAATTCAGGCAATAGTTGATGAAACTGGAAAATAAAACCTATATGCTTATTTCTAAACCTTGCCAGTTCTTTGTCAGACAATAAGTTCATTTCAACACTATTAATATTTAACGTACTTCCAGGCACTTTGTCATGACTATCTAAGGTTCCCAAAATTTGCAATAAGGTGGTTTTACCGGCACCCGATGCACCTACTATAGAGATGACTTCTCCTTTTTTTATATGGATATCGACTCCTTTTAAAACTTCAAGGGATCCGTATGA
Organism: uncultured Flavobacteriaceae bacterium; assembly: GCA_937901915.1. Classification (GTDB taxonomy): domain Bacteria; phylum Bacteroidota; class Bacteroidia; order Flavobacteriales; family Flavobacteriaceae; genus Abyssalbus. Next base: position 17,492 of record CALGUD010000026.1, on the reverse strand, counting down.
TTTGTGAATATTTCCTGCTTTTATCATTACAACTATTTCAAAGCTGTGAAAGTAATCATTCAAAATAAAACTCACAAAAGTTAGTTTCTAAAAAAGAGTTTAATTATATTCTAAAAAACTTCCATTCCTTTGTAATGTTTTCCCAGGTTTTACATCTAATACTAAAAGGTTTGTTGTTTTTTAAAAAAATCAATTGTTATGAGTGAAAATAAAAATTTAAGTACTGCAATTGTTGCAGGTGGATGTTTCTGGTGTACCGAAGCTGTTTTTAAACGAATAGAAGGGGTAAAAGATGTAAAATCAGGTTATACAGGAGGGACAATTAAAAACCCGGCATATCGTGAAATTTGCACCGGCAATACAGGCCATGCAGAAGCTGTAAAAATTATTTTTGACGAAAATAAAATATCTTTTAAGGGGATTTTAGAAATTTTCTTTGCAACACATGATCCTACCACGTTAAACAGACAGGGAAATGATGTAGGTAGTCAATACCGGTCGGCGGTATTTTATACTTCAGAAGAACAAAAAAAGGAAGCAATTTCATTTATAAAAATGCTGGAGGAAGAAAAAATTTATGAAAATAAAATTGTAACGGAAGTAACTGAAGAAAAACCTTTTTATCTTGCAGAAGATAACCATCAGGATTATTATGAGTATAATAAAACACAGCCTTATTGCCAGGTTATAATAAATCCTAAATTGAAAAAGTTGGAATCTTATTATAAGAACAAATTAAAGAAAACAAATGTTATATAAAACCTTTGAAGAATACGATATTAAGCTTACAGACAAAGTTAAAAACAGGTATAAGCACATTATAGAAGGATTGGGTGAGGATACTAACCGTGAAGGCCTTCAGAAAACTCCCGAAAGGGCCGCTAAAGCCATGCAGTTTTTAACCCAGGGGTATACCCAGGATGCTGCGGCCATATTAAAGAGTGCTATGTTTAAGGAAAGTTACAATGAAATGGTCATTGTAAAAGATATAGAGCTTTATTCTTTGTGTGAACACCATCTTTTGCCCTTTTTTGGAAAAGCGCACATCGCCTATATTCCGGACGGACATATTGTTGGTTTAAGTAAATTACCCCGTGTTGTTGATGTTTTTGCAAGAAGGTTACAGGTACAGGAACGCCTTACGGAACAAATACTGGAATGTATAAATACAACACTTAAACCACTTGGAGTAGCTGTTGTTATAGAGGCATCACATATGTGTATGATGATGCGTGGGGTGCAAAAACAAAATTCCACTACAACCACATCAGGATTCAGAGGTGCTTTTGAAAAGATTGAAACCCGGAGTGAATTCCTGAAACTCATAAGTTCAAGCCTTGATTAATTTGGCATTCTTATTGTTTATGTGATTCCGAATTAATAAATTTAGATATGTCTATAGAAAGAGATAACAAATTTGCTAAACTTGCTATTAGTATCCTCCTGGATGCAGTTGGTTATGTATCATTTATAATTTTCGGAATAGGGGAGTTTACAGATGTGATATGGGCACCGGTCTCTGCATGGATAATGACCAGGATGTATAAAGGAAAGCCAGGCCAAATAGCGGGAGTCATTGCTTTTGTTGAAGAAATTGCACCCGGTTTGGATGTCATACCTACATTCACACTCATGTGGTTATACACATATGTATTTAAGGGTAAGAAAGCCGGAAAAATAATTGAAGTTTAAAAAGGTTTAAACTCTCACTATTGATGTTGAAAATATATCCTAATGAAGGTGTTTATTTTTTAACAGTTTCCAATTATTATAATGAGCAAATGCCACTAAAAAAGCACCAATCACTGTATTAAGTACCTCCCATATTTCATTAAGATCCAATCTACCCAGGGCAATAAATGCAAATCCTATAGCTGCAATGATCAGTGGTTTTAATTTTTGATGAACTCTTATAAAACTTGGTATAAGAGAAATTAAAACAAACACTATACCTAGCATTATAAAGGATATTTCTATATATGGATTCTTTAAAAAATGTAAACTGCTTAAAGTAGAAAAGGAAAGTACAACAGGTATCCCTGCACAGTGAATGGCACAAATGACAGAACTTGTACAGGCTATAAGGTCAAAAGTTTGATTTTTTTTTCTCATTTTAAAAAGGGGCAGGTTTACCCGCCCCCGTGCTAATTCATAATCAGTTAGATTACGACAAATTGATTTCTATTCACTGAAATCAATCCTTAAAGAAGGTTTACCACATTTATAGTAAAAGTCTGGGCAATATCAGTTTCCCCGCCTGCATTTGCAATATTTCCATCTGATACTCCTTCGGCATCTTTATTGGGTTCATGGCGTAGCGTCACTGTTAAAGTACCTTCTCCTGCATCAGCTGTTTCCCAGGTAAAAAGTAATCCTACAGGATTTCCATCATCATCGACATCAGCATAGGTAATTGTACCTAAATCACCGGTCAAGCCATAAAAGAATTGATGCTCTTCATCTAACTCATCAATTTCTACAGTAATATCTTCTGCAGGATCTTCGGTTTCATTAAGCAATTCTACAGACCCATTATAAGTTGTATTAGAAGCGATATTCCCAGTTATAGTAATTTCGGGTTCATCGGGACCGTCACCGTCTAGGTCTTGTGATTCCAGGATTACCCCTGCGCCACCACCATCGGGGGTAAGTGTAATAATAAGTGTTGTAATCACTTCTTCTTCATGTACCGGATCGGGATTATCGTCATCATTACTGCAAGAAGTAAAAATAAGTGCTCCCAGAGCTAAAAAGGGTAACCATTTGTTTGTTGTGTTCATAATTGTTAAAAATTTAGATGTTAATAATTAAATTTTAGTCTTAATAAAAAATTTCTACCAAGGTCATCAGCGAAATAGCGTAGGCGGTTCAGATAGTCCCTATAATTTTCATTTAAAAGGTTATTTACCGCTAACCCTACAGTCATATTGCACGTTTTACCCAATAAGAATGTCATACTCGCATCAGCATTCAGTAAATGATAGGCATTTGGTGGGGTATTAATCTCCAAAAGTACATTTTCATTGGCTTGAGGAGAAAAAACAGATATATTAGGCGGAAATTCATTCTGCCTGAATACATAACGGCTCTCCAGGAAAATTTTAAGATCATGCCAGCTTTCTTTAGAATAAGAGACTTTGTTTTTAAAATTTGGCGACGGCATGTTTATCAGGGGCACTTCACTGTCTGTTTCTCTTGCTTTTACAATGGAAAAGCTGTGATCAGTTCTCCACCGGTTGCTCCAGTTTACATAAGTGTTTGCGTCCAGTCCCAGAATGTTTACATTACTTTTCCTGTACTCAAAAACAGGAAATGGTCCTCCTATGGATAATTTTACATCTGTAGGTTCAAGTAAAATATAATTGTTTATTATATTCAGGTAGGGTGAAACTTCCCATCCCCATTTACTGCTATTTTGCAAAACTGAAAATGAAAATTTATGTGATGTTTCCTGCTCCATGCGTAAATCGCCCACTTCAATCCTGGCTGCAGAATGGTGCAGTCCGTCACTGAATAGTTCGGACGGATTAGGGGCACGCTGTGAAAGTGCATAGTTAAACAGGGCTTCTTTATCTTCTGCAAAATTATATTGCAATCCTGCAGTAGCCGAGAAACTATGGTAATTAAAAACAGGGTGGGTGAGGTACTGTGTTCCGTAATCATCAATTATAATATCCGAAAAATCTTCATCATATCCACGCTCGTCCCAACGTGAAGCCTGATAGAATTTTTTGGCATCAATCCTGTTAAAATCATACCTGGCTCCTGCATCTATAACAAGTTGTTCTGTAGCCTTGTATGTTCCGGTAACATATCCTCCAAATTCATACTTATCATAATCCGGTATTAAACGCCTTACCCCGGTTGCAGGATTGGCAAAGTTGTTTTGATACCTTGCCATTAAGCCTGTATTTATTTTTATATTTTCCTTTGAGTCTAAACTTAAATCAGTAGTCAGCGTGTGTGTAACTAACTTCAGGTCAATGGAAGGTTTATCCCTGTCACTTCCAACCCGCACATCAAACTCAAAACGGTGATTATGTTGATAATCATACTGAACTTCCCATTTTCCCAGGCTCTCAAATCGTTTGTAGTATTTTAATTTTCCCAAATGATGGGTAACTTCCTGGTTAGGCCTGTTAATATCATAGGTAAACTCTCTTACTATAAGAGGTTCATTGCTATTTATTCCTCTTATTAAATCGTCTACACTTCCAATATGAGATGCTGCCAGCACAGCAATGTTGGCATTGTAATAAGAATAGTAAGCATCCCACCCCTGAAAAAATGATTTCTTGCCAAAATTAAAGGAGAATCCTTTTTCAGATATACCGGTATTTGAGAGGATGTAATCGGGGGTTTCAAGATCCCCAAAACGTTTAAAAGATCCCTGGCCTTTTGCAAACCATCCGCTTTTAAATCCTTTAGACAACTCAGTAGTAATAGAACCCCCACGACCATTGGTGGCACTGGTAAGTAGTGTTTTTCCGTACAGGGTATCTTTTAAAGGGATTCTTTCAGACTCCAGGATCACTGCACCGCCCACGGCATCACCTCCGTATTGCAAAGCTATAGCTCCTTTAACTACAGTTATTCGGCCTGTTGAATTCACATCTACATTCGGGGCATGTTCATCACCCCATTCCATATCCTGCATCCTTACACCATTATTCAAGATCAGCACCCTGCTACCACTTAATCCCTGTATAACAGGCTTTACAATATGTGAACCTGTATTTAAAGACGATACTCCGCTTATTTCCTTTAGTGCATCACCCAAGGTACTACTGCTGTATTGTTCAAGGATTTCGGGCCTTAATACATCTTCCGTGGCCGAATTGGTTTTAGAGCTTACGGCATCAGAGGTAAGGTGTATTTCCTCCAATTCCTCAAGGTGATGTTCCAGGTGGATCCGCTTGTAAGTATTACCCTCTATGTTAACTTCAATAAGACGGGTATCACATTCAGGATGCGATACCTGTAAAGTAATATTACCATTGCAAAGATGGTTTATTATGAATTTTCCATTGATATCTGTTACAACAACACTATTTTTTTCAATGGCAATTATTGTTGCATCTTGTAAAGGTGTTTTATCATGAAAATCGATGACTTCTCCTGAAAGCACAGACTCACATTCCTGAGAATATACCCTACCTACTGTCATTAATAAAAAGACAGTGAATAAATATTTCATCACTAAGAATTAAAATTATTGGTTTAAAACCTGTAAAAAATGGACTAGTGTGGATTAAGTAAGGGTAGGAGGAGGCCTTGAAAAAAGACAGTCATTAGTTAGCGTATTGCTATAAATAAAGGAGTAATGTTTTTTTAAATTAAAAGTGGTGAATTCTAAATTATTGAATTCAACATTTTGAAGATTATCATTAATTAAAGGTGTGAGATTATTGATTGTTATGAAATCACAGGTTTCACAATGTTCAATTTCACCAGCTTTATCATCGGAATGATTAAACACATGAAAGCCTGCCACTTTTACAGATATAAAAATGCCAAGTAATAAATAAGCAATACTATTCTTGAAATTAAGAACTTTCATGAAGGCAAAGCTATCCAATAAATTTAAGACAAAGCGTTAAAAAAAACTAAATTATTTATTCCGATTGTATAAAAATTTCAAACCGAGTTTGTCGAGCATTTTCTTTTCGAATTCCCAGAAAAATTTAAATTGGCCAAAAAGCCAGCCATAAAACACAATGAGGACTTGATAAAAAGGGAATATTAATAAAATCCTTAAGGGCCTGTATATCCAGGGATTCGTTGTTTCCTGGTGTAAACCTATAAGTTCCAGTAAGGGTTTAGCAATAAACAGGGATGAATACCCGGTTATAGCAAAAACAAAAAGGATTGTAAGAATTTGAAAATTGGATGTTATGCCCCAACGTTCTTTTAGCTTATTCATAATAACTTCTTTACAATTGCAAAGATAAATTATTTTATACGAGGAAAAAAAGGTCCGAGTCGTTGATTGTATTTTCTTTGAAAATACAGAAAGTAGTTATATAACTGATAATTTACCTCATACCCATAATCAATTCGTGGATCATAATCTATCTGCATTTCGTATAAATCTGGGTTATACTGCAAAGGCTGCATTGCTCTCTGATTCCAGTTTAAGACATAAATGTCATTTCTGCTTTCCATAAATTGTTGAGAATAATATCCTCTGGGTTGCGCAATACTGTTTAACCATATAGAAAAGCCCGGATCTATAATAGTGATTTCATATTCAACACTATCGTTAGCGATAGTAACCGTATCACTTTTTTTAACACTAAAAGCTTCTTTTTCAGCTTCAGTTATATTGAGATCCTCTTTGAACTCTTGTTGAGACGAACCACAACTATAAATAATCCCAATAACAATTATGAGTATGTATACATATTTCATAACAACTCTTTTTCTTTTAAAATTACAAAAAAGAAGTCTATCAGAATTATTATTTATTGGTTATTCTACAACCGAACCCTCTTTACTGCTAATATCTGTATAGCGCATTTACTTTAGAGGAGCTGTCCGGCATTTCATCTTTTTCTACAAGATATACTTTTCCCCCCTGTTCAAAAACATTAATTGCTGCCAAATTTAAAAGAGAGGTATTGGATGGTTTATGAAAATCCTGTATATCCACGTTCATATTTTCCGGATCCACAACACCAAAAATATCTGCCCTGTTTTCAATAAACAAGGTGTCAACTTTCCCTCCATTTCCATTGACCGTAGCAAGCAATACTTCTCTCATGTCAGAAGATGCTTTTCCTGTACCGTGAAGCTGTAAAAACTGGTCCTCCTTTTCCTTCCGGGTAGAGGAAAAGTACTCATTGAGTACATCCAGGGCTTTTTCATGTAACGAAATGATATCTTCATCTGCCGGATTTCCGGAAATATGATCCGGAAAAAGATTCTGATAAGTATTTGCTTCTTTATAGATAGGAAAGTGAAAATCGAGGCATGCCATAACAAGCGGAAAAGTTTGTCCATCATTTAATATTTCCAATAATCCGTCATTAACCGCCCGAAAATAACGTAATAATTCATTTTTATCATCGGAATTTTGCCTGCCCTGGCCATGAAAAATTCCTTCTCCTTTATTTCCCTGTTGGGACCTGAACTGTAGGCTTTTCTCTTCATAATCATAACCTACCCGGTCTTCAAGCTGTGATGGTACTAAATCATCAATTTTTATTTCAGTAATGCTGTATTTGGAACCTTCATATAGCTTTACTTCATCCATTTTAAGAGTTAAGAGGTAAAATTGTTCATCTTCATTAAAAAGCGGCATTAATGGTTTTAAGTAAAATTCATTAGATACATAATTAAATTCCTCAAAATAAACCGGAACGATATACTTTCTGAAAAATTCAGTTGAAATGAAGAGGGCTAACCCATCTGACTGGTGCCTCCAAAATAGACTGTCGTTCACTAATTCATAGCAAGGTTCTAAAAATTGTTCTATTTCATACGGACTGAGTCCTTGTTGTTCGAGTTTTTCCTTCACACTTTTTAATTGGTCCTTCAGCATGATTGTATCTTTTCCTTCTAAAGTATCTTTACCACCCCGGTGGGTAGGTATAAAAATAGAAATGCAAGGTAATCCCTTAATTTGAGCCAACTCTTTTACTTCTTGTTTGGTTATAATCGACATAATTTTATTTTTAATGATTTCACCTTTTTTGTACATAACAAATTAGTAAAAAGCATAAAGTATGTTTAACTCAAATAATTTAAAAAGTGTCCGAGATCAAATTATTTATTAGTCAAAAGGGGATGTAGCCAAGATGGTTTACCGGACTATTGAAGCAGGTCTTTAATTTCCTTGGTGTTTTGCACAACTTTATGAATAATACTGTCAAACTCTATTGTTGTTTGATGAAGTTTTGTAATTATTTCACTGTTTATAGGGTCACTGGGATCATCATGATTAAATAATTCAATTAATCCAAGAATGTTTGTAATGGGCCCTCTTACCTGATGGGATTGAAGAAAAGCAATTTCAAAAAGTTTTGAATTTTGAATTTTTAATTTTTCGATTACTGATATTTTTTCTTTTATTTCTTTTGCTGCCTTTAAAGCTCGGTCAATTTTCTGATTTAAAACACTCAATTTATCCTTCAGGACATAATCTGTAACACCGGTTTTGATAAGTTCCACAGCATTTTCTTCACCGATAACCCCTGAAACCATAATAAAGGGGATAAATGGATTCTTATTTTGTTTAATATTGAAAGCTGTAACTCCGTCAAATTCCGGAAGTGAGTAGTCTGCCAGTATAATATCCGGGTTAAATTTATCAAGCATATTTTCATATTCTTCCCTTGCCTGAACAACTTCTGAAGAAAAATGTATTTCAGATTTTTTTAATTCACGTAAAATTAATTTCACATCATCTTTACTATCTTCAAGTATCAATATTTTTATATGAGTATCCATAGTTTTTTGTGTACCTACTATTAATATAGCCTGGAATAAAATTAACTGGTGGGAGGTTGATTTATCATTAACCAATACATACCAATTTCAGAAACTGTTTTTTGAAACTTATCAAACTCCACTGGTTTTACAATATAACTGTTGGCCCCAAGGTCATAACATGTTATAATATCCGGGTCTTTATATGATGTAAGCATCACAACCGGAATATGTTTGGTAAGTTTATCGCCCTTTAATTTTTTCAGGACTTCTTTGCCATCTATTTTAGGCATTTTTACATCAAGAATGATCAGTTTTGGCTTTATGATACCCGGTCTGGCAAATTGCCCCTGGCCATAAATAAAATCAAGTGCCTCAACTCCGTCTTTTACATGAAAAAGTTGATTTGCAAGATTATTTTTTCTAAGGGCCCTTATAGCCAGATTAGCATCATCGATATTGTCCTCAACCAAAAGTATTTCTATTTCGCTAATTTCTTTCATGTTGATTTTTTATTTAATGATTATTTTTCAGTTTAAAAAAAAATGTAGTTCCTTCACCTTCTTTAGATTCTGCCCATACCGTTCCACCATGATGTTTAATAATTTTCTTTACAAATGCAAGACCTACTCCTATGCCTTCAAACTCATTCTGGGCATGTAACCGCTGAAATACACCAAACAGTTTGTTATAATATTTCATATCGAAGCCAACACCATTGTCTTTTATATAATATGTATTAAAGCCTTCATCGGAGAAATTTCCTATTTCTATTTCGGAGACAGGCTCTTTTCCTGAATATTTTATAGCATTGGAAATTAAATTTGTCCAAACCTGCTTAATAAGCGTATAGTCACCCATTACGGGAAGTAAATTATCAATTTTAAACAGTATTTCCCGTCCCTCTTTTTGATTTTCATCTAAGACTATTTGTAGAAGGCCATTCATCTCAATTTTGCTTATGGTCAATGATTTTCTTCCAAGGCGTGAAAAAGCCAGTAATTCATCGATCAACTCTGTCATTTTCACAGTGTTTCGTAGAATCACATTTATAGTATCTACGGCATCCTTATCCAGATTTTCGGAGTAGTCTTCAATTAATATTTTTGAATAACTATGAATAGCCCTGAGAGGTGCCCTTAAATCATGGGAAATAGAGTATGAAAATGCTTCTAACTCTTCATTAATGGCTATTAAGTGTGCGGTTTGTTCCTTAACCTTACGCTCAGCCAACTCCTTATGCAATTCTTTAATTTTATTATCTTTTTCATGACGTTCAGTAAGATCATGGGTTACTTTTGTAAAACCTATACTATTACCATCGTCATCATGTAATGCGGTAATTGCAATATTACTCCAGAAAAGGGATCCGTCTTTTTTACGCATCCAGCTTTCTTCTATAGATTTACCCTTTTCAATAGCAATGCTCAACAGATTTTCAGGATGCTTTTTTTGTTGATCCTCTTCTGTATAAAACAGCCTGAAATTTTTACCAATAATTTCTGCTGCTTTATACCCTTTTATCTTTTGCGCACCTTTATTCCAAGTGAGTATTTTCCCGCTTTTATCCAGCAATATAATGGCATAATCTTCTACTTCATCTACCATCCTGCGATAAAGATTTTCGCTTTTTATTAAATTCTGGTCCATAAGTAAAAAATAAATTGCGAAAAAAATTGCCGGATTAGTTGCCTAATCCTAACATGAGTAAGGTGTTAGGGTTGTTCTAAGGGTTAAAGTTGGAGCTTTCTCAATAAAAGGGTTTATCAGTTATAAACATCCTAATTATTCTATACAAGTTACTCTTTTTCAATAAAATAATCAATATTTTTGTTGAAGTGAGGTAATAATTGATGGGATACTGATAAAAATATAGAATAACTCCTCTTTTTGTCGGGCCAATCTTAGATATTCGTTTTCAGAATAGTTCTTTATCCATTATAGTATTTCTTTTAGTATAGTTAGGAGAAACACATTTTTGCCAATATTCAATAATACAGATTATAGTTTCTTTTAATTCCTGAAAACTTGACGGCTTCACAAAGAAACCCTGAATTGACTTTGAATACGCTTCAATAACATGCTTTTGCTCAGAACTGGTAGTAAAAAATAGGTAGGGAATGGATTTTAATTTTAAATCTTCATTTTCATGAACTTTCTTTCTTAGTTCCATTCCGGACAGTCTTGGCATATTGATATCGGAAAATATTATAAACGGTTCTGTATTGGTGTCAGTTAAATAAGTTAAAGCTTCCTCTCCATCAGAAAAAAATATGATCTCATTTTTATATTCAAGGGCTTTAAAAACGTCTGACAAAATTTCCTGGTCGTCTGCATCATCTTCTATAATTATAATGGGGCCCCGTTTATTCATAATTATTATTTAAAGATAATGGTTAAATGTTAGCGGAGTCTTTCTCCAATATTGCTAATAATACTAAGTACAACTTTTCTTATGTTAAAAACAAATTTTATACTTCAAGTACACGATATAATCGTTGTATGTGCTTATGAGAAGAATTAGCTGAAAAAAAATAGATTTTCTGCAACAGGAATGCTTTGAGAAGTTGTGATATGGAACTTATCATCTTTATCTAATTCCAGTATCTTTCATAATTAGTAGAGAGGCGTAACTTAAAAAAAAAAAGCCACTATCTCTCTATCTATTTAAATTATTATCAGTGTTTATTTAACATAATTAGGAGAAACACATTTTTGCCAATACTCAACAATGCATTTAATTGTATCTTTTAATTCCTGAAAGCTTAATGGCTTCACAAAAAAGCCTTGAATAGATTTTGAATATGCTTCTACAACATGTTTTTGTTCGGCACTGGTAGTGAAAAATAAATAAGGAATAGATTTTAACCTTAAATCTTCATTTTCATGTACTTTTGCCCGAAGTTCTATTCCGGTTAATATTGGCATATTGATATCGGAAAAGATAATAAAAGGTTCAATATTGGTTTCACTTAAATAACTTAAAGCTTTTTCTCCATCAGAGAAAAATATGATTTCATTTTTGTAATTAAGAGTTTTAAAAACATCAGACAAAATTACCTGATCGTCTGCATCATCTTCTATTAAGATGATAGGTCCATTTTTATTCATATTATTTTTTAATGTTTAATAATTAGGTCAGCACTTTGGGAAAGAACTACGTTTTAAGAAGTGGGTTTAAAATAATAAAGTAATACTTTTCTTATGAAAAAACAAATTTTATACTTTAAAAGTATGATATTATCGTTGTATGTATATATACGTGCAAGGAGGGTAAATAAGATTTAATTTGTGTTTAAACAACTTATAATCAATTAATTATATTTGAATCCTTTTTCAAAAATGTTTTGGATTCAAAATTCTCCCTAGTAAGTATTTTGTAGGTAAAATCTTCTTTTTAATCGCTTCGGAGGCTAAACTCTCCTAAGCTAAAGCTTCGGATCAAACTCTCCTTCGCTAAAGCTTCGGAGAGTACGAAAAAAGGCTGCCTGGAAGGGCAGCCTTAGTATATATAAATTTATTTCAGTTATCCTTTAAGAAGTTTTGAAATCTGTTCAGCCAATTCGGTACCAATTCTATCCTGAGCTTCAGCTGTAGCGGCACCGATATGTGGTGTTAACGAAATTTTGTTGTGCATAAGTATTTTTACTTCGGGGGTTGGTTCATTTTCAAAAACATCTAATCCTGCAAAAGCTACTTTGCCACTATCCAAAGCATCAACCAAAGCTACCTCGTCAATTACACCACCACGGGCTGCATTAACAATACCCACCCCGTTTTTCATTAGTTCAAATTCAGGTTTGCCTATTACATATTCTTTTTGCGCTGGCACATGAAGTGTAATAAAATCTGCTTGTCTTAATACTTCTTCCTTAGAAACTGTTTTTATATTGAAGTTTACTTTTTGTCCATCATAAAAGTCTAATTCCAGAGTAATGCTCTCTACAAAAGGATCAAAAATGGCCAGTTTCATTCCCACACCTAAAGCTATTTTAGCTGTAGCTTGCCCGATCCTGCCAATTCCGATAATACCCAGAGTTTTACCTCTTAACTCAATACCACCGGCATATGCTTTTTTAAGCTGAGCAAACTTGGCTTCACCTTCTAATGGCATATTCCTGTTTGCATCATATAAAAAACGAACACCGCCAAATAAATGCGCAAAAACAAGTTCGGCAACAGATGCAGATGATGATGCAGGGGTATTAATTACGTGCAAGCCTTTTTCCATGGCATACTTCACATCTATGTTGTCCATTCCTACGCCGCCGCGGCCAATAAGTTTTAAGGAGGGGCATGCATCAATAAGGTCTTTCCTTACTTTAGTTGCACTTCTTACCAATAATGCAACTATTTGATTTTCGTTAATATAATCTATAAGTTGTTCTTGTGCTACAGTTGTAGTGATAACTTCAAAACCTTCATTTTGAAGGGCATCTTTACCACTTTGTGAAATTCCGTCGTTTGCTAATACTTTCATTTATATAGTATGGTTTTGGTAATAGCTTTAAAAATTGAAACTATTAACCGTTAATTATTAACTTGAACTCCTTTTTATCGCTTACGCTCTCCTTTCAAATTCCTGCATAGCTTCTACAAGTGCTTGCACACTTTCTAACGGTAACGCATTGTACATAGAAGCTCTGTAACCACCAACACTTCGGTGTCCGTTTATTCCGCTTAACCCTGCTTCTTTAGCCAGCTTATCAAATACTTCTTTGGTTGAATCGTCTGTTAAATTAAAAGTAGCATTCATAGCAGACCTGTCTTCTGTCGCTGCAAAACCTTTGAATAAGGGGTTTCTATCTATTTCAGCATACATAACCCTAGCTTTTTCTTCATTTTTCTTTTCAATGCCTGCAATTCCGCCTAAATCTTTTATCCATTGTAAAGTGAGCATAGATACATAGACAGCAAAAACAGGAGGTGTATTGAACATACTCTCTGAATCTGCATGTATCTTATAGTTTAACATTGATGGGATTGCCCTGTCAACCTTACCTAGTAAATCTTCCTTTACCACTACAAGTGTAGTTCCAGCCGGGCCCATATTTTTCTGAGCACCAGCATAAATTAATCCGAATTTGGAAAAATCCAATTGTCTTGAAAATATATCTGAACTCATGTCGCTTACCAAAGGCACACTGGTTTGCGGTATATCTTTTATCTGTGTCCCAAAAATAGTATTGTTGGTAGTGATATGAAAATAATCAGCATCCTCAGGAACAGCGTATCCTTTAGGTATATAATTAAAATTAGCATCCTTGGATGAAGCTACTTCAATCACTTCACCAAAAAATTTAGCTTCTTTAATAGCTTTAGATGCCCAGGTTCCTGTATTAAGATAAGCCGCTTTTTTGTTGAATAAATTATAGGCAACATTTAAAAACTGCAAACTTGCGCCTCCTTGCAAAAACAAGGCTTTATAACCTTTGCCTTCCAATCCCATTAATTCTAGCGCCAGCGATTGCGCTTTTTCCATCACAGCAATAAATTCTTTACTTCTATGAGAAATCTCAATAAGGGAAAGGCCTGTTCCTTCTAATTCTACAACTGCTTCAGCAGCTTTTTTTATTACTTCCTGCGGAAGAATACTTGGGCCTGCGCTAAAATTATGTTTTTTCATATTCATGTTATGGAAGAGTCAATTTTTAAATTCAGCTGCAAAGGTGCTAATTTCTGTATAAAATTGTGTTATCATAAGCCTAATAATTTTGTTAGATATCTAACAAAAATTTTATAGTGTCAACATTATCGGCATAATTCCATAATTCAGGTTTTTGTGTTTGGCCAAAATTTACTTCATTCTCTGTAAAATCATTAGCAACTATACATTGAATTTTATCACCTTCAGTCTGAAGTTTCTCCCTTAATGATTTTTCGTTATTATAGTATTCATAAAAAACTGTTGCTATAGGAGAAGCATAACTATCATCTTCCTTTAACATTAAGAATCCATTTTCCAACACGTTAAACAGACTCATCAGGTAAACGGCTTTGTTATAGTCGTAATTATTTGCGTATTTATTTTCATTTACTATTGGGTGAAATTTATAGACAGCCTTAAAAAAAGCATTAAAATTATAACCTTCGGGGACAAATAATTTAGAAACGCTCCTGCAACCAAGGCCATAATACCTAAAGATATCTTCTCCCAGGGCTTCCAGCTGTTCATGTGTTTCATCGCCCGTTAATACAGCTACTGAATTCCTGTTTTTTCTTATAATATGAGGTTTTTTTCCAAAATAATACTCGAAATATCTGGTTGTATTATCACTCCCGGTAGCAATTACAGCATCGTAATCTTCAAGTTTTTCATCTGTAAATTTTATCTTCCCCTTAAAAGAAGGATCAATAAACTCCAGGTATTTTCCCAGATAAGGGAGCAGGTGCTTGTCATTTGATGACAATTTGACTACGACAGTATGTCCTGTCATTAAAACACACAAAAAGTCATGAAATCCAACCAGTGGAATATTACCTGCCATGATAATAGCTACTGTTTTAGGCTTTGCATCATTTATGTTATAAGCCGATAACCATTTTTTAATATTCTCTGTAGTAAGTGCAGTTGACCATTGATTAAGTGCATAGGATAAGTTTTCCTTATTAAACCAGCCATTATTTTCTTCAGCTAGTTTAAGTTGATGTTTAAATCCATCAAAAAAGTCTTTTTCAATTTTTAAATTTGTATCTTTTCCATTAGGAATTTGTGAAAATAGGCCCATAAACTCTCCTAGTTTAACAAAAGCTTGGATTCTGTGATTGATTTCACTCATTATATTTGTGTAAAAGTCCTTTTGGAACTATTTTTGCGTACAAATTTACATAATTGAAAGGAAAAAGCTATGGCTATTATTATAACAGATGAATGTATTAACTGCGGAGCATGTGAACCGGAATGTCCAAACACAGCTATCTATGAAGGAGCTGACGATTGGAGGTACAGTGATGGCACTTCATTAAATGGCGATGTGGTTTTACCTGATGGTAAAGCTGTAAATGCCGATGAAGCGCAAACACCTGTAAGTGATGAATATTATTTTATAGTTCCGGATAAATGTACTGAGTGTAAAGGTTTCCATGATGAACCTCAATGCGCTGCTGTATGTCCGGTAGATTGTTGTGTGCCTGATGAAGACCATGTTGAGTCTGAAGAAACATTGCTGAGCAAGCAACGTTTTATGCACCCGGAATAAATTTTTACACAATTAAAAACATAAATAATCCCGAGTATTTACTTGGGATTTTTTATTGCTGAAATTATTACATTTGCACCGCTTTAACCGAGAGAACGGTTGTGACACATCTAAAGATTAATAAAGAAACAGTAATATACACATGAAAGCAGGTATAGTAGGATTACCAAATGTTGGAAAATCGACCTTATTTAATTGTTTGTCGAATGCAAAAGCACAGAGTGCCAATTTTCCATTTTGTACAATTGAACCTAATTTAGGAGTGGTTAATGTACCGGACGAAAGACTGGAAAAACTTGAAGAGTTGGTAAATCCGGAGCGTGTAATGCCTGCAACTGTAGAGATTGTTGATATTGCAGGTTTAGTAAGAGGAGCCAGTAAGGGCGAAGGATTAGGAAACCAGTTTTTAGGAAATATAAGGGAATGTAATGCCATTATACATGTGCTTCGCTGTTTTGACAATGATAATATAGTGCATGTTGATACCACTGTAGATCCAATAAGGGATAAAGAGACTATAGATATTGAATTGCAGTTAAAGGACCTGGAAGCTGTAGATAAAAGGCTGGAAAAAGTAAATAGAGCCGCAAAAACCGGTGATAAAGATGCACAAAAGGAGCAAGCCCTTTTACAGCGTTTTAAAAAAGCACTGGAAAGTGCTGTTTCTGCACGAGCTGTTGAACTGAATGAAGATGAAAAAGAATTCATGAAAAGTTTTCAGTTACTGACGGCAAAACCTATTTTATATGTATGTAATGTAGATGAGGCTTCTGCTAAAGATGGTAATGCTTATGTTGATAAAGTAAAAGAGGCTATAAAAGACGAAAATGCTGAAATTATTGTATTGGCAGTAGCCACAGAAGCTGATATAGCCGAACTTGAAAGTTATGAGGAGCGCAAGATGTTTTTAGAAGACATAGGACTCGATGAACCCGGAGCTTCAAAATTAATACGTTCGGCATATAAATTACTGGATTTACAGACCTATTTTACCGCAGGCGTGAAAGAAGTACGTGCATGGACAATACCTGTAGGATCTACTGCTCCGCAAGCGGCGGGGGTTATCCATACCGACTTTGAAAAAGGGTTCATCCGCGCAGAAGTAATTGGCTATGACGATTATGTACATTACGGAAGTGAAGCCAAAGTAAAAGAAGCCGGTAAAATGCGGGTAGAAGGGAAGGAGTATATCGTAAAAGACGGAGATGTAATGCACTTTAGGTTTAATGTGTAATTATAACATTCCGGCTCTATTTTCTATAAATTATATTTTTTTTTGTGCTGTCTTTTTATTGTTGTTAGCTTAGATTAATATTTCATTTTTATTAGCATGAACAACAATAAATCTACCGTTAAAAGAGCCCCTAAAAGAGGTATATATGACAGGAAAACTATCTACAGAATTTTAGATAGTGAATTTTTATGTCATGTAGGTATTGTACATAATGAGTATCCGGTAGTGATACCTACCCTCTATGGAAGGAAAGATGATTATCTATATATACATGGGGCTACAGTAAGCCGGCTGATAACCGAAATAGAAAAGGGAATTGATATTTGTATATCAATAGCAAATGTTAAAGGGTTGGTATTAGCCCGGTCTGCATTTCATCACTCCGCCAATTATGAATCTGTTGTTGTTTTTGGTAAAGGTAAATTGGTTCCGGATGATGAAAAAGAAGAAGCCCTTAAAATAATCTCAGATCATATTATAGATGGACGCTGGGAAGAGGTAAGAAAGCCATCTTTCACAGAGTTAAAAGCAACAAAAGTTATTAAAATTAAAATAGATGAAGTCTCTGCTAAAATCCGGGAAGGAGACCCTGTAGATGAAAAAAAAGATTATGCATTGGATGTTTGGGC
>CALGUD010000025.1 GCA_937901915.1 uncultured Flavobacteriaceae bacterium | reverse complement strand
CATTGACGACCCGGAAGCAAATGCCATGTTACAACGAGCCCAACGCAAGCCATATGGCACTAATTATGTAAAAACATAATAAATGATGATGAGGATGGTATTCTTTCCAGGCTGAAACGTAAAGAATATTCAGTAAATTACTAACTTTAAACAATCCCCGGCGGGGATCAATTTAACCGATTTAAAGTATGAGTAAAAAAATAAAATATGTTTTCCTGATCATTTACATCACTTTTTTATCATGTAAAACCGATACGAAATCCATTGTAGTTAATGATGCTCCCAAAGAAGATAAAATTACTTTTATAACTGTTGACCCGGGGCATTTTCATGCTGCTTTGGTTCAAAAAACAGCCTATAAACAAGTAGATACGACTGTATATGTATATGCTCCCGAAGGTGATGACGTAGATCTGCATTTAAAGCGTATAGAAGCGTATAACAACCGGGATGAAAATGCAACAAACTGGAACAGTGTTGTGTATACAGGTGATGATTTTTTTGAGAAAATGATTGCTGATAAAAAGGCAGGTGTAGTTGTTTTAGCTGGTAACAATCAGAAAAAAACAGAATACATTAAAGAATCTGTAGAAGCCGGATTAAATGTATTGGCGGATAAGCCCATGGCAATAAACAGTGAAGATTTTGAATTACTGAAACAGTCATTTGATTCAGCAGCTCAAAATAATCTGATCTTATATGATATTATGACTGAACGGTTTGAAATTACTTCCATCCTTCAAAAAGAACTGGCCATGAATAAGGATATATTCGGGGATCTCGAAAAAGGGACAGCCGATAATCCGGCAGTCATTAAAGAAAGTATTCATCACTTTCACAAAAATGTTTCGGGCAGCATTCTTACACGCCCACCCTGGTTTTTTGATGTGGAGCAGGAAGGTGAAGGTATTGTGGACGTGACTACGCATTTGGTAGACCTTGTGCAGTGGCAGTGTTTTCCTGAGCAAATAATAAATTACGAAACCGATGTGGTAGTTAACTCTGCAACAAGGGAGCCTACATTTATTTCCATGAAGGAATTCAGAGATGTTACAAAATTGGATTATTTTCCTCCCTATTTAAAACAATACATGACCAACGATTCTACCATTGCAGTATTCTCCAATGGAGAAATAAATTATAAAATTAAAGATGTACATGCAAAAATAGCCGTAACGTGGAACTACCAAGCCCCCGAAGGCACCGGGGACACTCATTTTTCCATCATAAAAGGCTCAAAAGCCAATCTTACCATAAAACAAGGTGCAGAACAGGGCTATAAACCCACACTTTATATTGAGCCTCTTGAAGCCGATGATGACTATGCAATTGTTATGGAAGCTGAATTTAACAGGTTAAAGTCAAAATACCCTGGCATAGAACTTAAGCAAACCAACAACAGGTGGGAAGTTGTGATCCCGGACACCTACAGCGTAGGTCACGAAGCACATTTTGCACAAGTAACCGAAAAATTTATTGAATATCTGACCAAGGGCAATATGCCCGAATGGGAAGTCCCCAATATGATCACAAAATATTATATCACCACGAAAGCATTAGAAATCGCAAAGGAAAAATGAAAAAAATACTATTGTTAACAGCCATGCTTATCGCTTTTTTAGGTTTTTCACAGGAAGACTATGTACATGGCCCCGATTCTGAAAGTAAAGAAGGTGTTCCAAAAGGTATGGTAGATGCCTATACATGGAAAAGTACTGTTTATAAAAATACGGTACGGGATTATTATGTATATGTTCCTGCCCAGTATGATGCTTCTAAACCCGCAGCGTTGATGATTTTCCAGGACGGGCACGCCTACGTAAAAGAAGGTGGGGACTTCAGGGTTCCCACGGTGTTTGACAATCTTATACACGAAGGCAAAATGCCTGTTACCATCGGACTGTTTATTAATCCGGGACATGATATAAACGCCGCAAAAGCTGAAAGTCCGTGGAGGGTAACCAACCGGAGTATCGAATACGATGATGTATCCGGTACCTATGCTCAATTCCTCATAGACGAAATGATCCCGGAATTAAAAAAGAAGTACACTATTTCTGATGATCCGAAAATGCGAGCTATATGCGGACTCTCATCCGGGGGTATCTGTGCTTTTTCTGCAGCCTGGTTCAGGCCGGAGGAATTTCATAAGGTATTGAGCCATATTGGGAGTTTTACAGATATACGGGGCGGACATAATTACCCGTCAATGATCCGTAAAAATGAGAAAAAAAACATTAAAGTATTTTTACAGGACGGTACCAACGACCTGGATAATGAATTCGGTAACTGGTGGCTGGCAAACCTGCAAATGGAGGCTGCTTTAAAATACAAGGATTACGATTATAAATTTGTTTCCGGCACCGGCGAACACAGCGGAAAACATGGTGGCACCATTTTACCTGAGACGTTAGTATGGCTTTGGAGCGATGTAGTAAGTGAGACCAATTAAGAGTTCTGAGTTTAGAGTGCAGAGTTATTGAAATGTGGTCAACTTATATCAGGGATGAAAAAATGGATAGAAAAAAGAGACAAGAGAAAAGAATAAAGACAACAGGACAAGAACTGAAAGAACTGAAAAACTCCAATTAACTATACGATTAAACAATTATTATAATTTACAAAGTGGGAAGTGGTCAGGTACCAAGTGAACGATAACAGATGTAGAAGAAGTACGATTTCTAACTATATTAAATTACTCTCTTTTTGGATTCAGTCACTATATATAACTTAAGTATTTTTGCAAATAACTCCCGGTTTTCTTTAGTATCATCTTTCCTGGAGATAAAATAACCAAAAGCTTCATTTTCACAAAATTCGTCCAAATCCATATAGGGTTTTGTAATTGATATTTGTGTATAGGTTTTCATCACATTGTCAAAATCAATGTTAAAAGTATTTTCCGCCCCGTTTACATGGTCAATAAAAAGGTTGATCTGGTCTCTGAGGTTTTTTAAATATCGTAATGCTTTATTGGTCATCAATTTTCCGTTTTCCGATGAAATAATTTAAAATTAAAACAAGGCTTAATATGAGTATTATTATAAACTTCGTTGAAACTTCATTGAGTTTACTTTCCCTTAAGCCTGCCAGTATAATGATTATTTGATAAAGGCTTAACGCAACAGGAACCAGTAAAACAAATCTGTATGGTTTCCTTTTTGCTTCAAAAAAAGCAAAAAGCCACCCTAAATGTGCAAAAAGGGCTGATAACAGCATAAAATAAAAAACCCGTATGGTTGAAAATCCAAAATATTCCCCAGGGGGGAATTCAAACACATCATGTAAATAAGGCAGGGTGGAAATCACGATAATTCCCACCGCTACCCAAAAGTTTTTTAGTTTAGACATCACTGTCCTTTATTTCACTTTTGTCTATGGCTTGCTGATCATATAACTGTTCAGTATCTGAAACTGAATCATTTGTACATGAAGACATGAAGCCTACTAACATTACCAATCCGAAAATAAATTTACTTGCTCTCATAATTATTTGATTTTAGATTAAACATAAATCAAAGTTACGAAAGCATTGGCAATATATATCAATACATTTTTTTGAACATACCAGTAGTTAAAATACTACAACAGCAGTAGCAAATATAAAAATATTTCTGGTTCAGAATCAATTTTTAATCTGTTTTTACTTAAATGATATCAACTTTTTTAAATCCTCATTGTTTATAACTAGTTAATTACCCAAAAAACAGTCTCTGGGAGTGTTATAAAGATACTCTGTGTATATAACTCTGAAGGAGTGAACTGATTCTCTCAGAAAAAGAATTCCATAGAAAACTATGAGCTACTTTTTTTGGAAATACAAATACCGTACGGTATCTTTGTGTTGTGAAGCATGAAAATACCAGACAGTTTATCATTGAAAAAACGGCTCCTATTTTTAATAAAAAAGGGTATACCGGGACTTATTTATCAGATTTAACGGAGGCAACCGGCTTAACGAAAGGTGGGATTTACTGTAACTTCAAAAATAAAAATGAAGTGGCCGTGGAAGCCTTCCGGTATAATTTACAACAGCTTACCGGAAGGATTAAACAGGAAATAGCCAAGGTTGAAAAAGCACATGAAAAACTACTGGCTTTTATTCACTTTTACAGGTACAATTACCGGGAGGTGTTTCAAAACGGGGGGTGTGCCATTCTAAATACATCTGTAGATGCGGATGATGTGAATGAATTACTACATAAAGAGGCTATCAGAGCCCTTGTAGCATGGAAGAACACCATTGAGGACATAGTTAAAGAGGGAATAGCTTGTAATCAATTAAAAGCCGTCGATCCTGAGAAATTTTCCTGTAAAATGATTGCCCTGGTGGAAGGGAGCATTATGCTTGCCAAAACTCTAAATAAACCTGAATTCCTGATAAACAATATTGAATTTCTTGAAAGTGAAATATATAAAATAACCCAATAATATTTTTTTAAACTTACACATACCGTACGGTATTTACAATTAATTTAACATTATGAGAAGAGTTGTCATTACAGGAATAGGTGCTTTAACACCTATAGGTAATAATATAAAAGAATTTTGGAATCATCTGCTAGAGGGAACATCGGGTGCAAATAAAATAACGCGTTTTGATACTGCAAAGTTTAAAACAGACTTTGCCTGTGAGGTCAAAAATTTTGATCCGCTGGAGCATTTTGATAGAAAAGAAGCACGTAAATTGGACAGGTTTAATCAATTTGGACTGGTTGCTGCTGAAGAAGCAATCAAAGATTCAGAAATAGATTTTGAAAAAATGGACAAAAACCGTGTGGGGGTTATATGGTCCAGCGGAATTGGCGGTTTTGAAACTTTTGAAGAAGAAGTTATACAGTATACAAAAAGTGATTTTAACCCCCGTTTTAATCCGTTTTTTATCACTAAAATTATAGCCAATAGCGTTGCTGGGCTGGTATCCATAAAACATGGATTAAGAGGGGTGAATTCTTGTCCGGTAACTGCCTGTTCTTCTTCTGCTCAGGGTATTATACAAGCATATAATTATATAAAATGGGGGAAAGCAGATATGATTATATCGGGTGGTTCGGAAGCTCCAATTACGCAATCATCTATCGGTGGTTTTAATTCCATGAAAGCAATGTCTACAAACAATGAAGAATATAAATCAGCATCACGGCCCTTTGATACAACCAGGGATGGTTTTGTTATTGGAGAAGGTGCAGGCGCCCTGCTTATAGAATCACTGGAGTCTGCACTGAAACGAAATGCAAAAATCTATGCCGAAATTGGCGGCGGAGGTGAATCTGCAGATGCATACCACATTACAAATACCCATCCTGATGGATTGGGTGCACATTTGGCAATGAAATTAGCTATTGAAGAAGCTGATATTGAACCTCATCACGTTCAATTCATAAATGCACATGCAACATCTACGGGTGTAGGTGATGTGTCTGAAATAAACGCCATTAAAAACCTTTTTGAGGACCATACCAGAAAACTGCATATTAACGCTACAAAGTCAATGACCGGACATTTGCTGGGAGCTGCCGGTGCTGTTGAAGCTATTATTACAGCCCTGGCAGTTCAAAAGAATGTGATCCCTCCTACTATCAATACAAAATCTGTTGACGGAATGTTTAAAGATTTAAACTTTAGTTTGAAAACAAAAACGGAAAAAAATATTGAGTATGCACTCAGTAACAGTTTTGGATTTGGGGGACATTGTGCGAGTATTCTGTTTAGAAAATATATCGGGTTATGACAGTTCAACCCTTTCGGGGTTGGTAGGATTATTTTCTTTGTTGTTGACAAGCATAGGCTTCGCCTCTTGTAACTGTGGTTCAACCCCTTCAGGGTTGATTGGATGCTTTGCTTGTTGTTAACCATAGTCTGCGACTATGATTAGTGGGGTTCAACCCCTTTGGGGTTGATACAGTTTTACTCCGAAGCAGTTAAACATTTATAACCACAGATGAAATCTGTGGTTATAAATAGCCCTACAATCCAACCCCGAAGGGGTTGAATAAATAATGCTAATCATCTCTCAGAAAATAACGTTCGTCTGTTTTTATTCCTTAACTAACCAAAAGCTTTCTATACTCTTTTCCAATTAATATTTCATTTAATTTTCCTGTTACTATTTTCCATTGTTCATTACTTATTCCTCTTGCACTTGTAGGGTGTTGTAATCCTAATAAGAGTTTATTCTCCATAAGTCCCGACCTAAGTAATATCTTATTATTATGGACTAGTAATGGCTCAGTATGTGACACACCTTTAAATCGATAAATTAATGAGTTAAAAGTCCCTACTGATTCCGCAATAATCAATTTTGGATCAATCTTACAGATCACTTTCTCAACATACTCAAAACAAAAATCCTCAAGCTCTCTCCACTTATCTAAACTTTTAATATTCTTAGATTGGAAAAACACCCTGTTGATTTTAACACTTTTTTTTAATAATTCTTCTAATTCTTGACCTGAAAAAATTTGTTTCATTTTTTTTGCAAAACGATAGTCTTCACTCTCACTTAAAAAATAATCATGCTTTTCAGGTGGTTTCTGCCAAATTTTTCCATTTGTTCCACCTGGATTATCGCCAATCAAGAGTATTTCAGGTTTGTACTTAACAGGAGTATAAAAAATTGCCATTCCATCCTCAAATGCATGGCTTTTATATTTTTCCCTGACTTTATCATACATTTCGTATACCCACTGATCATTCATACTAAGTTATTTTACAGTCTTCACAACCGAATGAAAAGCCGGTTTAGGCTCATAGTCCCTGCCAAATAAAAGTGGGTAATCGGTTCTGCCCCTTACCGGAAAGTTATTTTTCCAGGAATTACCGTCGGTTACGCCCCAAAAGGTTACACGGGTAATTTTATCTTTGTGTTTATTAAAAATCTCAAATACATCAGCATACCTTTTAGCCAGCTTTTGCTGCATGGAATCCGGTAAACTTTCTCTATATGGATTAAATTTTTCATTATACGCTGCCGTATCTGTAATTTCCGCTCCCTGGCTTCTTCGTGGATTGGGAAGCGCACTAATGTCTAATTCCGTAATCATAACTTTTAATCCAGCATCAGCGATTTTAGTAATACTGTTTTCTATTTCTTCAAGGGTAGGATACTCTAACGACCAATGCCCCTGCATACCAATACCATCTATCTTTAAGCCTTTGGCTCTGACGTTTTTGGCTAGTTTTATTGCCCCGTCAACTTTTTCGGCCTTCCACATGTTATAATCATTGTAGTAAAGTTCAGCCCCAGGATCGGCCTTGTGTGCCAGTTCAAAGGCTTTGTAGATAAATTCCTCGCCTGTAATTTTGTAGTAAAGGGAATTTCTAAAGGTTCCGTCTTCTTCCAATGCCTCATTTACAACATCCCATCCGCCGATTTTTCCTTTATACCTCCCTACTACAGTAGAGATATGATCTTCCATAATACTGAACAGGTCTTCTTTATCCCTTAAAACGGTATCTTTTAAAAATACCCATTTTGGTGTCTGACTATGCCATGCCAGGGTGTGCCCTACTATAAACTGATCGGTGTCTATTCCCAACTGAACCAACTTATCGGAGAATTCAAAATTATATTTTTCGGGTTCGGGATGAATATTTTGCCATTTCATGCCATTTTCGGCAACCAGACTGTTAAATTGTGTTTTTATTAAGTGAAGACCCTTGTCGTCCTTTCCGGAAATTTGCCATTCATTTACGGCTGTACCTATATAAAAATGATTTTTAAAAACTTCTCTTAAGGTTTTATCTTTTTTTGAAGTGCTTACAAAGCTTACCAATAAAATTGCAGTAATAGCAATTACAGAAATGGCGATTATTTTTTTCATGTATCTACGGATTGGTTAATTAGTAAAAATAATTATTTCCGGTTTTTTAAGTGTTATTATTATCTTAAACTATTCAAATTTTATGGATTTTGCAGGTGAAATCCTTGTGATTATATAAGAAGGCAACATCAGCATTAATAAACACAATATTAATACACCGACATTCAGCAAAATAATATGGAGGGGGTCTATATAAACCGGTGCTTCTGTTACATAATATGTTGAAGGGTCCAACTTCACAAAACCAAAATGTTTTTGTGCTAATAATATTCCTAAACCAATAATATTTCCTAATAAAATGCCCACAGTTATAAGGTATGCGGCATTGTATAAGAATATTTTACGGATACTCCAATTAGTAGTTCCCAATACCTTAAGTATTCCTATCATTTGCGTTCTTTCCAATATAAGTACCAACAAGGCTGTTATCATATTAATTCCACCTACAATGATCATAATACCGATAATGATAGCTGTATTGAAATCAAAAAGTTTTAACCACTCAAAAATAACATAATATTTATCGGTAATAGGTTTAGAATCTAATGTAGAGAGGGTTTTTCCATATACCTGATTACCGATTTCCTCTATTTTATCAAAGTCATCTACAAAAATCTCAAATCCGCCAACCTGGTCTTCTTCCCATCGGTTCATACGCTGAATATGTCGGAGGTCTACCAAGATATAGGTGGCATCAAACTCCTGGTATCCACTGTTGTACATACCGCTTATTTTAAATTTAATTTGATTCGGGATCTCATTACTATCCTCTTTAAGGAAAAAAGCCCAGAATTCATCCCCTGTTTTTAATTGCAGCCTGTCTGCCAAGTATTCCGAAATAAGCACTTCTTCATTTCTTTTACCTGAATAATCCGGTAATTTTCCATCAGTTAAATACTCTCTAAAATACTGCCAGTTATAATCCTTACCCACACCTTTTGCAATGATCCCTTCAAAAGTTTCTTCTGTTCTGATGACCCCGGCTTTTGAAGCAACCGCCTGTACATGGTTTATTCCATCAATGGTAGTAAATTTGGGATAAAAATCCTGGTTAATAGAAACGGGATTTACAGATACTTCTGAAGTATTATTATCATAGTTATAAATTTGTATGTGCCCGTTAAAAGCAGATACTTTTTCCTGTATTTTGCGTTGAAGTCCCACCCCGGTAGCAATAGCAATCATCATCATAATTAAACCCAGTGCAATAGCAGCTATTGCAATTTTTATAATTGGTGCCGATATACTACTTTTATGCTCTTTGCCGGTGATAAGGCGTTTGGCAATGAAAAATTCTAAATTCAAACTATGTTAAGGTTTATTAAGTTCAAAAATACATTTTTATTATCGTTTTTGATTATTTCTTGCGGAGGAAGTGCGCAGATTAAAAATGATACCGTTACTGTTTTAGAAGAGGACTTCTCTGAAGCTTCTCTTCTAACAGATTCAATACCGAAACATATTACCGTGGGTGCCAATCAAACGGATATTTACCTGCCTTTGTTAAAGGATAAAAAAGTGGGAATTGTAGCCAACCAGACCTCAGTAATATTTACGGATCATTATTACGAGGATAATACTAGTAAACAGATGGATAATGATAACGGCCTGTATGTACACCTGGTGGATTCATTATTAAGTCTCGGGGTAGAAGTTAAAAAAGTATTTGCCCCCGAACATGGTTTTAGAGGTGAAGCCGATGCCGGGGAAGAAGTTGCAGATGGTAAAGACAAAAAAACAGGCTTACCTTTAATTTCCCTTTACGGAAAAAATAAAAAACCGACTAAAGAGCAACTTGAGGGTATTGATATACTCATTTTTGACATACAGGATGTGGGGGTACGTTTTTACACGTATATTTCTACGCTTCATTATGTAATGGAAGCTTGTGCTGAAAATGATATTCCTGTTTTAGTTTTTGACAGGCCAAATCCGAACGGAAGCTATATAGACGGGCCCACCATGGAACCTCAGCATACCAGCTTTTTAGGAATGCACACCATTCCGTTAGTGCATGGAATGACCATTGGTGAATATGCAAAGATGATAAATGGTGAAGGATGGCTGAGTGATAGTTTGCAATGTGAAATTACTGTAATTCCCATTAAAAATTACACTCATGACTTCCCCTATAGTTTGCCTGTGAGACCATCACCCAATTTACCAAATGACCAATCCATACAACTTTATCCCGGTTTAGGTTTGTTTGAAGGTACAAACATTAATGCCGGACGTGGCACTGAATTTCAATTTCAAATGTACGGGGCGCCCTTTCTGAATAAAGATATGTTTACATATTTATATACTCCGGAAGCTAATTTTGGGGCAAAAGACCCGAAGCATAAAGGTAAACTTTGTTTTGGGGAAGACCTGAGAGAAGTAGCTGCGCCTAAAGAAGTATGCTTGCAATGGATTATAAAGGCATACAACAACAGTACTGACAAATCATTGGTTTTTAATAAAGCGTCATTCACTACGCATGCAGGTACTAAAAAATTACAACAACAAATAGAAGCGGGGCTCTCTGAGCAAGAAATAAAAGAAACATGGAAAGAGGGGATTGAAAAATTTAAAAAAATAAGAGAGAAGTATTTAATTTATGAATAGCTATTTATTCATCAATATAATATAAAACTCTCAAAAATCCCTTGTCAAACCCTCAGAGGAATTTTCCCCTACCGGAGGCCTGTATTTATTAAATGGCATTTTTAAAAGCGAAGCAATATTTGTATTCTCTTTTTCATCGGGGTGTGTATCTACACCGTACACAATTTCATCACGTTTTATTTTAGAGAATGTTCCGAATAACCGGTCCCATACAGAAAAAATATTGCCATAGTTTGTATCGGTATACGGCAATATATAATGATGATGTACTTTGTGCATATCCGGGGAAACAATTACCCAACTAAGTACATCATCTATTTTTTGAGGAAGAGAAATATTTGCATGGTTAAATTGTGAAAAAATAACCGATAGAGATTGGTACAACATGACTATCCCGATTGGGATTCCTAAAATAAATACGCCCAGAACTGTAAAAAGAAACCTTACCAGGCTTTCACCCGGATGGTGCCTGTTGGCAGTGGTCGTATCTACATTTCCGTCAGTATGGTGGACGAGATGAAATACCCATAGAAATTTTAGTTTATGTTGAATCCAATGTGAAAACCATGCTGCAATTAAATCCATCAAAGCAACACCTATTATAACATAGGCCCACAATGGTATTTCGGGTAGCCATTGTAGTAACCCAAACTTATTTGCTACTACCCAGTCGCTGGTTTTTAATAGTAAAAAAGCCAGGAAAAAATTTACAATTATGGTTGTCAGGGTAAAAAATATATTAGGCCAGGCATGCTTTAGTTTTTTGTATTTAAACCTGAACAACGGAACCGCATACTCCAAAAGCCAAAAAAAGGCAATGCCACTCACAAGAATTATACTCCTGTGGGAGGAGGGTATATTTTCAAAGTAATTTATAAGCGGCTCCATATGGTAATATACTATTTTTTTACTTTCTATTCAAAGTTTCAATTCTTCATACGATACAAAACATATTACTTTATATTTTGCTTCATTTTTTCAACTATACGGTATGCAGCCGGACAAATAGCTGTGTTTTTTAGGGTGAGATTGGTTATTTGATGAAATTTTTTCCTGTCCGTATGTGGATATTCTCTACAGGCCTTTGGGCGTACTTCATAAATTATACAGTAATTATCGGAATCTAAAAAAGTACAGGGCACACTCTGAAGTACATGATCTTTGTCTTCATCTACCCGCAAATACTGTGCAATGAATTGTTGAGGCTTGAGCTTTAAATGTTTAGATATCCTTTCAATATCAATATTTGTGAAAAGCGGGCCTGTGGTTTTACAACAATTGGCGCATGTTAAACAATCTGTATTTTCAAATTCTTCATCATGCAATTTCCGCATCTCATAATCCAGGTTCTTAGGCGGCTTTTTTTTGAGCTTCGCAAAGTACTTCTTGTTCTCGTTATACTTATCTTTGGCGAGTTGCGGAAGTTGTTTTAACAGGTTGTTCATTTGTTGATTTGTTGAATCGTTTATTTGAACCAACAATACAAAAATAAACATTATGCTTACTTCCATAAAACATAAAGTAATGGATTATAAAAAAGACTTATTTGGTAAAGCTATTTTAGATTATCAAGCCGGGAATTATACCGAAGATATTGTAACGGAAACATCCATTTCTGAAGAAGATGTGCTTCCACTACCCTATTTATTCCGCAATTACGATGAAATGCCGCAAATTGAGCAGAGAGCATTGCAATTGGCTAAAGGAAGAATTTTAGATGTAGGTTGTGGTGCCGGAAGCCATTCGTTGTACCTTCAAAATGAAAAAAAATTAGAAGTCACCTCGGTTGATATATCAAAAGGGGCTATAGAAGCCTGTAAACTACGCGGACTTTATGACGCCCGGGCTATGGATGTCATGAAATTGAGGGGTGAAAAATTTGATACTATTTTATTACTGATGAACGGCGCAGGTATGTGCGGACAATTAAAAAATATATCTCAATTCCTAAAGCATCTTAAGTCCCTTCTCTCCGTAAACGGTCAAATCCTGCTGGACTCTTCTGATATCATTTATATGTATGATGAAGATGAAGACGGAGGCAAATGGATCCCGTCGGATACTGAGTATTATGGTGAGCTCGAATTTAACATTAGTTACAAAGGTGAAAAAGAGAAACCTTTTAACTGGCTTTATATAGATTACAACACCTTACAAAATGCAGCCCATGCCACTGGTTTAGAGTGTGAACTAATCCTGGAAGGGGAACATTATGATTATTTGGCGAGGATGAAATAATCCTTACCTAAACTGCAATTTCTCTTATTCCCTTTCCTGAAGGACTTTATGATAAATATCGGCTAATCTTACTTCAAGATAATCAATAATATTATTTTCGGGCCTACCGTTTTTAAACATGAGGTAGACCTTATTAAAGTAAGTTTCTTTAAGTTTTTTGAGTTCGCCTTCAGGATTTTTAACTTCTTCCAGCGTTAAATTCCATTTTCTAAGGTTACTTAACATGAGACTGTGTGCAGAATACTTTTTCTCAATCTCAAGTAATTCTTCTTTGTCTTCCTGTTTGTTATAGGTATTAACGCGGGCCTGAAGGGTACTATATTCATCCTGAATTTCATAGTCTATCTGTTCAGCTTCTGCAATTAGTTTAAGGTATGCACTGTATATCCACTGATCATACTTCTCCATGAAATCCCGGTATTCTATAAGTGCATCCAGGTAATTAATAACTGATTCTTTATACTTTTTTTTATCTTTAGATTCCGACTCATGTACTGCCCTTATTAAAAACTCCAGATCGGCTCTTTTTTGTTTCGGGACCTTGACATTTTGAGGTGGCATGAGTGCTTTTGCTTCCATGCTGATTTCTTCAGGAGATCCTTCAAAATAATAATCTTCATGAGAAATTTTTAAAAAATTCCGGGGTTCTCTTGGTCTTCCGGGCCCAAAGGTTGGCTTTTTAATACCAAATACATAGTTATAGCCAAAAGTTGCTGTAAACTCACTAATATCCGGCGAGGTTCCTCCATTTCTGAAAAGCTGTATCATATTCAGGTTAAAATTATGTTTTTCCATAAATAAATATGAAACGGATCCTCTTAAATTGGTTACTGTGGATTTTCCTGCAGTACTTTCAGATTCATTATAGGAGGCGGCCAGCCTGGTATTCATTTTCTTATCAAAAAATCTTTTCCCTACCCCTAAAGTAGGACCCCAGGTAGTGGCATCCTCGCGTCCAATGGTATTATAGGTATAATTAACAGCAGCAGTTAAATTAACAGCTGGTTCGGGGAAATTTACATTATATCCTGCGCTTGCATTATGAAATGTAGATGCATTACCTATTCGAACAATACCACCCTGAGAGTTTGCCACATCATTAAGCGCATAGTTAAAACTGAGGTTTTGTCTTAATTGCTCCTGATTTGAGAGTATATAATTTATATTCAGGGTTGCATTCTGAGAAAGTTGTTTATAATTTAAATCTTCCAGGTCCTCATCCAATAAATTATCATCATTAATATCGTCAAACTGGTTAGGTTTTACATTTGTATAGGTAGAAAAATTTGAATATGAACCGGTTATGTTAAGCCTTTCCGAATAGTTATAATTGGCATTTACCGAACCAACAATACGATTACTGGCATTTGCTTTCTGATTTTCGAGGTCATCTCTTTGGTAGCCGATATTAAAACTCAGGGCTAATTTATCATTAAAAAGTGTTCTGGAAGCATTAAGGGTTATATTTTCAAAATCGTTATTAAAAAAATAAGCTCCTAAGGTTTCATACCCGGGATCAATACGTTCATACCCTACTCCAATTGATGTCCTGTTTTCACTATAATTTAAATTAACTCTGTACGCCTTAAAATATTCTGTGGATACTTTACTATTAAAAAACATACCCGCCACACCTGTTTGCCCCTCATCGCTATCTTCGGCCCTTAAATCTTTTGTAACTGCACTTGAAGCATATTCTCCCTGTAACGAAAAGGTTTCGGTAATATTAAAATCGCCGTCAACACTAAGGACTAAATTTTCCTTTGGCAGGATACCTCTCTCTTCCGGTATTTCGGGAATAGAATTTATGTCATCTTTTGCATAAAACCCAATGACACCAATTTTAATTTTATCCTGTTCATAGCGGGTTTTTAATCCATACCCCATCCTGTTAAATGCTGGCAAAGTTTTAGGATCGCCGTCATCCGCGGTAGCTCTTAATAACCTTCCTGTCATGGCACTTACTTTAATTGCCCCTTCAGGATTAAGTTCTACACCTCCCCCGGTAAATTGATGTCCGTTAAGGGTATATGGAGAAAAACTCATGTTAACGTTACCAATATGACCGGTTATCCATTTGTATTTGGGGTGCAAGCTCAATCGGTTAAAATCAAACGGGAGTTTGTATCCGAGGTCGGTGCCTTGATTGGAATAACTGAAAGTTATAGGAACCGAGAAGCTATAAATATTTACATTGATGCCTCCTTGTAAATAATAGGTAAAAGGTTCACGGCTGTTATTGTAGTTAGATTCATAAAATACACTACTGGCAGAAACCGACCCGCTTACCTGCAATGGTTTACTGGTAGTAATAGACTCATAATCTACGGTTTGTGAAAAGCTTATTGCAGGAATTAATATTAAAAAACAGGAAATAGTATTCCATTTTTTAATACATCTGAAATATATTAAGTTAAAAAAACTTATTTTTTTGTAAGCAGTCACAGTCATATTTAATTTTCCGGTAAAGCCTTAAGCTTTTCTTCCATTTTTATCCTCAGCCACATTTTTCAATATTTAATGAGCTGCTCATTTTATCTGTTTATATTTATTATATCAGCAGATTTAAACCCTAATTCATCTCCTTTTCTTAGAATGTCAGATCCATTGTATTCCCCAACTTTTTCATAGGAATCATCAGCTTTATCAAAGAACTTCTTTTTTACAATGCTGCCTGCTTCAAACTTAATTATTACATCCCCAGACCCATCTAATACAATAGGGTCATAATAAGTAGCGTTGTTAACACAACTAAAACTAACAGGCAAGTCATTTGTACTTTTAAATAAACTTTCTAATCCACTAAGATTCTTAATAAAATCCATCTCCTTAGAAAGCAGGTTTAAATCAGGATGGCCTGTAGTATACGTAGTAAATAATGGTTTTAATGCATCAAACCCTTTAATTCCATTATAATGAAATTTATCACCTATGGTAGATAGTTTAATTACCATTGGCACTTGATAATATAATCCTGCTGCATTTTTTAGGACTTCCCAGGATTTTGCAAGCCTTGCACGTTCGTTAGCGTCTACGCTTTTGAACAAGTCGTACATTTCATCTTTTTCAGCAAACAACTGAGCCCTTAATCCGGCTGGGAGGCTATTAATCCAGGGTTCATTCAATTCACTGCCACCAGTTCCTTTTTTTATCCAAACAAAGCTCACACTTTTTCCAACTTGAATATCTGCAGGCTCCCAATCCTTTCCTAGCACCTTTCCTTCGGGAGTAGCCAGAATGGCTTTTAACGCATCTTTACTTTTTTCATATTCTTTAATAAACTCTGCATAGTTATCGGATGCCCCTACAATCCCTCCATCTACATAAACAGTGGGAATACTCTTTATATCTTCATTCAATACCCGGGCATAAATTGCTTTAGACACCTCTCTCTTCCTCATTTTTTCGGGAATTTTGAGAGCGTTATACAACTCTCCTTCTTTTGTTAGTTCCGAGACTCCACAAGGCAATTCATTTTCACCTTCTTTTTTTATAGCATGAAAAATCCTTTTAATCCCGCCAGGTAAAACTTGTTGTGTAGCTTTATATACATATCCATCTTTTTCAAAATCGTATTTAAAACCCGTTCGCGGTGATGGCGTCGCTGTTCCTTTCTTTACCCACTGCATAGACACATCATCCTCTTTTATCTGTATATTAACAGGTTCCCAGTCGTTTCCTAATACTTTTCCTTCCGGAGTCGCCAGAGCTGCTTTTACGGGGTCTTTTGATATATTATACTCTTTCATGAATGCTACATAATTATCAGAAATAAGCCCAAAGCGCCCTTGAGCACCATAAAAAGAAGAAATACTCTTCACATCTTCGTTTAGTACTCTACTATACATTGCTTTGGATATCTCTTTATTTTTAAGGCTTTCACGAATTTCGAACATGTTCTCCAATACCCCTTCATTTGTTATTGTAGATGCCCCACAAGGAATAATACTCCCATCCTCTTTTTTTAATGAATGCGTAATTGTTAGGGTTCCATCAGTCCGCATGTCTGGTGTAGAAGAATATGCATACCCTTCTTTTTCAAATTGGTATTTAAATCCGGTAGGGATTGAAGGTACGTCAGTTTTTGATTTTTTTATAAGTGCTTCAATAGCCTCACGTACAGGTGCTCCATTCTCATCTAAGACCCCTTGATCTGTTCTTGCTCCAGTCCTTACAAACATATCAAGTAGCACAATAGGCCGTTGAGGGTCATTGGTGAGCATAAAATCTCCCAGATTTGTTTCTGTAAGCACTTTTCCTTCTTTAGCCAGTTTATTTATGAGGTCATCTATAGCTTTTAAGTGCATTGAAGTCACCTCTATAGGCAAGGTTTCATTTCTATCTGCTAACCGTTTAAGGGCATTCATATCATGACCCTCCACTCGTTCCATTGCCACAGCTTCTCTCCATACTCCATTGGATTCCTGTATACGCACACGGTCATAAAACCGGGGGCCTCCATAGGGCTCCAACTCTTTGGTAACTTTCTCTATTTCGGCTATAGCATCATAATCTACAGTTTTATCATACTTAAAAATGGCTGGTTTTCCATTAAATTCACCTGAAAAGATATTTCCAAGCCCCCCACTACCATTGGTTATATTTTTCGCCTGGACTACAGGTAATTTATGCACCCTCTCAGCGTTGGCTATAGCATGTTTAAAGTTTTTACTATCAACAATTTCATAAGTACGCCGGGCACTAATAAGGCTTGCAGCATACTCAACGAGTTCAGTATCATCGGAACTTGCCAGTCTTAACAGATCTTCATCTCCTACCCGTAAGATATCCGAAAGTGAGGTGGTGTTATTAATTTTTCCAATTTCGACTTTAACAACTTCCGGTAAATCCGAATTTTGAATTTCTTTCTTAATGACTGTTAACAGCTCGTCCTCGTCCAGGAGATCATCATAATAGGCCTCAAAATGCTTTGCAAGCGATTCATTAAGATTTTCTAACCCGGGGCTCAATGTAGAAGATGTAGGTATTGAATTGGCATCAATCCTTCCCGGGGTGCCATTTTGAATTACACCTTCCAGTGCTGTGCGACGTTTTGCTGCAATCTCCGAAGGTGAACCAGAAAACTCCTTGACTGTAAGTAATTGATCAATTGATGCATAACGTTCAGTTTTGTATGCTTGTTGGCTGATCAAATATTCAAGCCCATCGGTCTCATTATAGATATGTGCCGGAATTTCTTCAAATCCAAGTTGTTTATATGCTGCATAGGTATGTGTTTGGTCTATCAACACAAAACCGCCTGGTGTTTTGGGATCAGGGCCTAATTTAACTATTGGTAAATGTTCTCCCGGAGATTCTCCATTCAAAATAGCTAAAATTTCCTTAACCTTACTGTCTACTATAGCTTCTTTCACTTCTCCCTGGAAAGCTCCAGTTACACGATCTAGTTTAAGACGCTGAAGGTCAGCAATATTTATCTGTCCTGGAGCAAGCGGCGGGTATGGAGCCGGCCATGCGTGATCCGGGACAGATCTGATTGTATTTGTTACTCCAGTTCCCACACCGGTGCTTCCATCTACCGTTTGTAGAGTAATTTTAGTGTATTTCTTTTGACTTACATTTCTGGCACCATCAATCTGAAAATCTTCTACAACATCGATCACTTTGAATTTTTGCCCTTTGTGAAGCAACACTTCCATTTCATTATCGTAATAAGCGATGCTCTTAATGCTGGCCCCTTTTGGATTAATGATCTCATAAACAACCTCATTATCTACATTGTAATACGAAGCCGTAACTATGTCTTCAGATGTAGATTTATAATCTGCAAAATGAACTTCGTCACCTTTTTTCCATGTCCGTGCAAGATCAGCTTCATCTCCACTGGCCCCTCTAAATACCTTTTCTAGATCATATTGAGGCAGTTTTTTTAAGCTACTGGTTAACAGTATGTCCATCCCTTCATAAAATTCGTCTAAACTGCCTTCTCTTAACTGTCTGTTCAGCGCTTTATAAATAACTTCCTTATCCCGATAGATACCGTTGGCATAAAGCTTAATTGCAATAATTTCTTCAATAGTAAGGTCTGGAAATTTAGTTAGTAAATCACTTTCTAAAACTTCCTTTCTATAAAGCTTTACGGCATCATCATTTATGAATTTCTGTATTTTTTGTTCAAGGTCGCTTAGATTCCCTGCATTATCAAGTTTTAAGTTGCTTGTGCCTATTTTTTCTGCAATCTTTTCCAGATGTTCGTCTAAAACGTCTTTTGTTGCTTTATCGAGTTTTGCATTGCTACTTATTTTATCGTCTAGTGCAGTAATTAAATCATCAATTTTTTTGGATGATGTAGCCAGTAATGGTGTTGAAGCAACTAATGCCAACATATTTAGTTGAAAACGTGTTTCTTCTGAAATAGCATCATTAGCCAATGCATTGGCTAAGAGTCCTGATGAGGAGCCTAATAAATCACTAATAACTATAGCTTTTCTAACTGAATTACCTACGCTAAAAACAATTTTAATACTTCCGACACCAACCGCTAATGCGACAACGTCAACAGTTGCCCAGGCACCTTTTTCAATCACAATATTCCTATTGCTATTACTCATAGCAAAAGCCTGTACTAACGGCATTTGGAGAACATCACCTTTGTTGAATTTTTGACCTAAGAAAGTGAAACTCCCGCTCACATAGACTAAAACCATTTGATTATAAGCCAATTCTTGTGAGTCTATTTTTATTGAATTTTGACCAATATCATCTATTGAAAAGTTTTTAAAGCTAAAAAGATCAGATTCGAGCATTAACAACTCTTCCTTGTCTTTTAATTCTTCACTTTTAAATACATCCTCTTTACTAAGTTCAATTTGATAATCACTACTGATGATTTGAGAACCCATCCATGCTAAAAACTTACTTAAACGCTCACCATACAGTTTGTCATAAACTTTATTTAACCCTATGGAGTTTTCTATGGTTTGAAGCACACTATTATCCGTAGGATCAAAGCTAGCAACTAACTTAATAAGTACATCTTCAGAATAGTCATATACTGCGTCAACGTCAGAAACTCTAAACCAATTACAATCAAACATTTTAACTAGTAAATCTAATCGTATAGTATTGTTTACTTTTTTTAACGAGTTAGAATTTTCGTTAGCATTGATATGATTTAAGATTGACTCTTTGTTATTACAATCAATTGTTTGAATACTTGCCCAAAAATCACTGTTTTCTGTTTGAGCTTCACCTATATAGTCGGATGCTTGCTTATAAAGAATTTGAAAATATTCTTGTGGATTTGAATCTAATAAATTCGCTACATGTTTATTCTCATCTTCAGCCAAAAACTTTGACCAAACATAATAATTGCCTAATTCTCTTTCTTCAATTTTACGTTCATCCTTATATAATTCTTTGATTGTAAAAACTACCGGTTTTACCCATGAAAAAAACGTTTTTCCAAATGTTACCCTTACTTTTTCATTATTAAGTATAACCGTTGATTCTGATTGCGTAAAACTTGCAAACAATTCTCTGTTAGAGTTTTGTAATGTAGCTATATCAAAAATTATTTTATAATCCTTTAGCTCTTCACAATCATCAATAAGTAAATTCACAAATAATTCACTTATAGCGGGTACTTTATCAACTATCTCGGAATTCTCATCCATTGATGAAAGAATGGTTGTAATCCCTCGTTTTTCTACATCTTCTATATCTCCGTAATCACTATTTATTATATGATTTACAATTTGCCATTTCTTTACATCACTATTTATTATAGCTGTAATATTAGCTAAAGCATTTATAAAACGGGTATAGTTGTTTTCTCTTCCCTTCCAAAGAGTTGTTATTCCGGCATCGTCAACATCTGCAAACAATTCTTTAAGCACCTTAGAATCTTTCTCCAACAGATATCCTAAAAATTCATTATAATAATCTGCTTCATCATTTAGTGGTGAAGTTTCAACCAGATCGAGTATCAGGTCTTCATAATACTCTGTAATATTTCTATTATTAACTATTTTAGCTATAATTGAATATCGCTGTTTCGGCGTAAAATATTGTATCCCACAATTAGCTACACTTTTTAATTTTTCGAAATCTTTATCTGTTAGTTCATTCTTTTCAAGAAAATCGGTTAAAATTTTCTCCGTTTCCTTTTTAAATTGTGATTTATCTTCAGGGAAAAGATATGTGCGTAATTTTTGTAATTCTAGAGGATCAGCGCCTGTGCTGTATCTAGGAGTGTATATTTCAACATTTTTATATAATAAGCTATAACGCCAAGGTTGGTTATTTTCTTTGTTTTTAGCTAATTCTACAGGCTCATAAACAGCCATTCCTTCGAAACTGCCATTATCGATCTTAATCCATATTTCCTCTCCCTGCCATTCCGTAGAAAATGTCCCTGTTTTTCCAAAAACCGATGTATTAAAAGAAATAATTCCATTTTCATCAGAATTCAAGTAAGCACATCGTATAATTTGAAATACCTTATCTGCAAATTCTGTATCAGTATATTCTCCTTCATCGCTGTTTTGGAACAGGTGTAACTGTAAGCCCGGATTATGCATTTTTGCCCATTCCATGTGGCTAAAGGTGCTACCTCCTGCGTAATCCATTAACCAGTCTGTAGCACTTTGAGAAGTTTTAAGTTCCGAGAACGGGTGTTCCAAACCAAAAACACCGTGTCCTAATTCGTGTGCTATTACCTGAGTAATGTTCTCTTTAGTTTCTTCAGAGCCTTTGGTTACACTATTAAAAATAAACCCGTGTTGCCGTTTTAAAGGCATAAAGCCTTCTATATCTCTACTAGGAGCAATATTGGTAATGAATATTATATATTTATTTGTCCCTTTCCCACCTTGTTGTTCATAATGTTTAATAATGGCTTTTTGTTCTGTAGTATAATTAGAGAACCAACCTCTCTCTCCAACATCCAATTTATTATTACCATTCTCTATATCCCAAACAGATGAATCTATATCTAAAGTATTTTCTTGGGTGATATTAAGATTTACTGCTGCAGGTCCATACATTGCCTGAAGTTCGGCCTCGAGATTAGATGGTATCTGAACATTACCAAGAGGTACAATCGCCACATTTACATTTTTCTGACTCAGATGCCATAGCGTAAATACTCCGGCTATAGTTTGGGTATTGTCTTCTTCCTGAATGGTTGCATAAATATCTTCATGCTCAAATGCAAAATGACCATTTAAGCTTAAAGTAACTTTATTTCCATTTATGGTGTGTTCAATTTTACCCCCTTGTGCGGTTTTGAATACGAGTTTTTGAATAAGCTCTTCATTACCTGTCTCAATTTCACCAACTATAATATCATTTCCTGAATTTTTTACAGCTTTATGTATGATATTATAAGAATTGCCTTTAGCGTCTTCTATTGTTCTATAATGGCTAGACAAAACACTTTTTTGAGAAGTTACAATTCCATCAATGCCATATTTATAATCCCCTTTGTTATTAAAAATAACTTTTATATCAGTGGCTGTAAGATTTTCAATCTGACCATTCTTAAATCCAGGTGTCTGACTGATGTCAATAGGGCCACCTTCAGCTACCTGTCCTCCATAAGAAACATTCCCTTCTTCATCAACATAAAAAATATCTTCAGTTCCATCTTCATTCTTATCTTTAATTATATAATCATCACCCAGAGGATACGTTTTCACAAATTCTGTGTCAGGATCTTTAATTTGTAATTCTCCATTTGCATTTATTGAAATATAATCCTCAATAGCATTGGGATTAATATCAAAATTTACTTGTACCGGAGTTAAATCCAAAGTACCTTCAAAAGCTTCCAGCGTTTCATTTGCAAATTCTACTCCACTCCATGTCTCATCGTATTCGGTTTCAACTACACCGTTAATTAATTGGTATTCATCATTTATATTTATTCCTTTAAAGTTTACTCTAATTCGTGTATCCTGTAAATAGGGCACTACAATGTAACCCCAGCCTGTAAACATCCCGTCTCCTCCACTTATTTCTTTGACCGTAACCGGGAAATCACCTGCGGTAAACACATCGTTCCTGAATAATTCAGGTAATGGTTTCGTATTTGTTATTTCAATCTCTGAAGTAATGCCACAATTGTATCCTGAACTCTTTACATCTATAGGTGTGGTAAACTCCTGTATTTGTGAATAGCTATAACCTCCTTCAGGATTGCACTGGCCTCCTACTCTGAATTCATATACTGTGCCTCGCTCAAGATTATAAAGCGTAACATTGTTACTGTAAGCATTTGCCTCGAACCATTCATTATATTCAGTGCCATTCAATGCTTTTTTCCTGTATTGTACATGGTATTTTAAATGGCCGCCATCCTGCCAGTAAATATTCTCTATTGTAGAACTTTCGGCTTCTGCCAACAAAAATGCGGGCTCATTACAATCGCCTGTGTAAACAAAGTGGAAAATTTCGCTATAACCATCATTCTTAAACACAGAGGTCTCACTGATCCCATCTGTTACAACAGCTCTTACTCTCCATCCATAAGTTTTATCAGGAAGCAGGGATGTTTCTGCCGGACCGTATAAAAGTGTATTGGCTGATGTGGTGGTTTCATATAAGGGTCTGCTAGCTAAAAAGGCTGCCTGCGGGTCCATGTGTTGATCCCATAATTCGGTTAAGGTAAATTCGTATTGTACATTGGTGGCGTTCATATGGCGAGGAGTCCATTGAAATATAATATTTTGAATATCTTTTTGAGCTACTAATTCTCCCCTGGCAGGAATATTAAGAATAGGAGGGTCATTTAGAACCAGATACGCCGTTGCACAGCTTTTGGCAGAGATAGGTAAACCGGAACCCCAGTCATATACTTCAAAACAAAACTGATACAACCCATCCGGTAAGGGTTGATTATATTGTTGATGAGAAATACCCTGTAAATTCTCATATTGAAAATAAACTTGTAAATCTAAGTTGGTAAGTCGTACGGGCACTCCACCATCAAGATAAATAGGCATAGCGCCGCTTACTACAGGGGAACTTTGCACGGCTATATTACGGCCATTCTCAATATACATGCGAATACCAACCTGTCTGTTTAGCTCCGCCACATCGGTTAATAGTAAGTTAACCATAATTTTTTCACGGGTTGCTGTATTATAATCTGACAGTTTCATACTATA
Organism: uncultured Flavobacteriaceae bacterium; assembly: GCA_937901915.1. Lineage (GTDB taxonomy): Bacteria > Bacteroidota > Bacteroidia > Flavobacteriales > Flavobacteriaceae > Abyssalbus. Next base: position 6,674 of record CALGUD010000025.1, on the reverse strand, counting down.
AGGTGGAACCATATTTGGTGATACCTGTACCGGGTATACCTGAGCCAATCCTTTAAAAGATAACAGCAGTATTATTGCAACTATGTAATGTTTTTTTTTAAACATGGTATGGATGTATATTGATTCAATTATATTCTTTATTATTCCGTTTCCTTCTGAACTTTGATATCTGTGACTATATAAGAGTTTTGCCCGGCTTCTATAAAGTCTTTTATTTTGATCGCACCCTTTCTTCCCTCAGCATCTTCAAAAAGTACAATTCTGGGAACCATTAGATTGTTAAATTGTAAAAGACCTCCTTCTGTTTCTTCTATAGTAAGCGTTTGTAATAAATTATCATTGTTCATCTGATCAAATTCAGCTACTGAGAGGGATGCAGTGCATTCACACAGCTCCTGTGAGTTTATGAATTTAGTGTGTATGGCATTCGGTATACTATTGAACGTAGTTGTTTCTGTTTGATCGGGAGACACAAATTTATTAAGCGCAAAGGTGCTGTTTAGTCCGAAAAAGACAATATCTATTTCACTTCCATTGGATTCATTTATTTCACTTCTGGTATAGATGTTCCCCGTTTTTGTTGAAAACATACTTCCCAGTACATTATTATTATGGGACATATTAATTCCGAATTTTACATCTTCATAGACTCTGAGGTTGGTATTAGCAAAGACTTCAATACTTTTTGATGCCGTTTTAGTCTCCTTCCCGTTAGTTGCTATGAGAGAAATATTGTAAATTCCGGGAGTGGTTAATACTATTTGAGGAGATTCTCCAGTAAGAGTTTGATTTTCGGGTCCATCAACAGCCCATTCATAACTCAAGGCACTTACGGAATTGTTTATAGTGTTCATTGTAAATGGAACCTGGTAATCTGTATCATCAAAATTAATTTCCCAATCAAAATCTACATTTAGATGCTTCTCAACAATAATCTTTTTTTCAAGTTCATAATTTTCAAGGCCATTACTTACTTCGAGTTTAATTATATATTCTCCCGGATCTTGAAAGACAACATTTTCGGGGTGTTCTTTATTGGACATGGATGGTGTTCCTCCTTCAAAACTCCAGGTATACTGTGTAGCACCTGAGGTATTATTATTTATTTTTATTTCAACAGGGGGATAATTATTATCTACAACCTCAACTTCAAAATCAATTAAAACAGGACTATCAATTTTAATTTGCACCTCTTTAGTATCTTCAGAATCATCCCTGTTAGTGGCATAGAGTGTAATGGTATATGTTCCCGGAGTTTCAAATAGAACAGAACCAGGGTGCCTCTCAAAAGAATTAGCCGGTTGGCCACCTTCAAATGTCCATTCGTAATTATCAGCACCTACAGATTTGTTAATAATAACTACCTGAACAGGTACCGAAAAATCATTATTCACGACATCCATATCAAAATCCGCATCTACAGGCAATGCCTCTTCTTTGGTGCATGTAACAGCCAAAAGGAAAAGTAATAGAGCGGTTATATTGTTAATAATTTTTTGCATCGTATTAATTAAAAATTATTTTTCGTACTTCATCCCCTTTAGGAGTTTCCAGCAGAAGTATGTATAAACCCGGTACCATATCTATATTATAATCCAACAAATATTCACTGGTACTCTCTTCTATTCGGTTATTTATTACTTGGGAAGTAGAAAGGCTTATAATCTTTAGGGATATCTTAGCTTCTTCCTCCAGGGAAATTTTCACTTTAAATTCTCCGTCTGTTGGATTGGGATACACTATAAATTCATTTATAAACCCACTGTTATACTCCCCTGTTCCTGATAAATCAGTGGCTTTTTCAACAATGATCCTTTTGGTATAATCCTGATAACAACTTCCTTGTACTGACCTGAGGTTTATATCGTAGCTGCCTGCATCATTAAAATGAACTACAAGTTTTTCTTTATCTTCATACACTTTCTTTGCACCATCGGGGACTGTCCATTCTACTTTTTCTCCTACCGGGCTACTCACATTAACAAGGATTACTTCTTCTCCTGCAAAAGCCTGTGTGGTTAAAAGAAAATAAGCATCTATTGCATTATCTGATACATTTATAGTGAGCGCATCTGAGCCCACACATCCGTTTGATGAAATAGCCATGGCTCGGTAAGTTCCACCTTCACTAAGTTCTACAATAGGAGAAGTGCTGCTAAATCCATTGTCTGATTCCCATTGGTAAGTTGCATCGGGATCATCAATGGTAATATCGTAAAAAACGCCCTGATCAAGACAAATGGTCCTGTCTTCTCCAAGATCAACAGTAACCGGCTCAGGATCCTGGAGTATATACTCTACATAAGCAATACAACCTTCCCCATCTATTACACGCAGTTCATATTTTCCCTGACTCAAGTTTGAAATAAAAGGATTGGTACTTCCTGTATTCCATAAGTATGTATAAGGGGCAGTCCCGCCTGATACTTCAACTTGAAGTGCTCCGTCATTGCCTCCAAAACAGGTAGGGTTTCGTTGCTCTATAGTTTGAATCATCATTCCGCCAGGCTGACTGACTTCTATCTGGCCCATTGCCTGACACCCCCTGCTATCGGTTACGTAAACCACATAAATTCCTCCTGTAACATTGGTAATTTTAGCAGTAGTTTCGCCAGTAGACCATTGGATCTCATACCCGGGAACACCTCCCGATATGGAAACAGAAATGGTACCGTCATTTCCTGCTTCACAGGAAACTGCGGTAGAGTTTAGTTCTATTTGCAATAACTCAGGCTCTTCAAATTCAAAAACAACATCGTGAGCTTCAATCAATGTACCGCTTTCATAGGTGCCAATTATATTTCCCTGGCTGTCTTCTACATTTAATGCATAGGTTCCAGCATCCAATCCGGTGGCTATCTCGGTATCCTGGCCTTCTATAACAACCCACTGGCCATTTTCATCCAGTTTCTTCCATATATAATTATAAGGCTGCCCAACAGAAAAAGGAACTCCGCCTTCTACATGAGCAACCAGGACCCCTTCTGATGATGGGTCTAAAAATGCATTTTGGCTATTGCATGAAATAGGATTATAAACGTCTATTGAAGCTTCAATAGGCTCAGAAATATTAAATTCACTTTCTATAATGGTACAACCGAATTTTGATTCAGCAATCTCATAATTTTTATCGGTCACTGTAAGAAAATAGGATCCTGATGGAACATCATTAAGGCGCACTCTATAAAAAGAACTGCCTGATATGTTTACTACTTCTGAAGTGGTTTGAGTATTGAGTATGTCTCCTGAAGCATTGGTCCACTCGTACACATACCTGCCGTTATCAAAAGGAGTTCCTCCGGAAATGAGTACTTCAATCCATGCATCTGAAGCCCCGATTGAAGAGGGTATACCATAGGATGTATAATCTGCTGTGAATTCATTTGTTGGTTCTTCTATCTCAACACTACCTATAACCTCACAGCCTCTGGAGTCGGTCACAATCACTTCGTATTCACCGGCTTCCAACGAGTATCTACGAGCGGTTGTTTCCCCATTGTCCCACAAGAAATTGTAAGGAGGTGTACCGCCAGTTATTATTACTTCGGCCCAACCATCATTACCATTATGGCAATTTACCATTTGCTTGTTGAATGTAACTTCCAGCAATTCAGGCTCAAGAAGTTCATAGGTAGAATCCAGGGCCTGGGTTAGTACATTATTTTCGTATTCACCAAGAATAATTCCGTTTTTATCTTCTATGTTAACAGCATATTCTCCGGCATTGAGATTCGATGCAATACTATCGGTTTGGCTTGTTAATATTTCCCATACACCTGTAGTTTCATTCTTCTTTTTCCAGGTATACTTATAAGGAAGCCCGGGGCTGAATTTTACACCACCGGTTGCATGTGCCACTAATTTGCCATCACCTGCAGGATTATTGTATTCATTACTGCTATTACAGGAAATCGGTGTATGTTCTGCAATATATATTTGTATTTGTCCGGGTTCATCTAAAGAATAACTTAAATTTTCCTTTCTACACCCTCCTGCTACTGTTGCAGCAGTATAATTAGCATCAGATACACTTAAAACATAGGAACCCGCGCCTGCATTTTCCAAACGTAAGGTGTAAATACCATTTACATCATCTACGGAAGTAACAACCTGGTTGTTTACTAACTGTCCGTCTTCATCCCTCCACTCAAATACATAAGTTCCATCGGCGTTTGAGGTTCCTCCGGTAACGGTTGCTTCTATCCATCCATCTGTAAGGCCAAAACCGGTGGGTTGGAAAAACTCTGAGGGATACGTAACTATAAGTTCTTCCGGTTCTTCTATAGGTATCGTTTTATTGGCCGTACAGCCGTTGGCATCGGTCACTTTAACATAGTAAGTACCTGCTGTGAGTTCACTCAGATCTTCTATATCTTTACCTTCTTCCCAGTTATCGCTGTTCCATTCTATATTATAAGGCGCTGTTCCACCCAAAATTGTGATGTCTATAGCTCCATCATTTCCTCCAAAGCAGAAAACATCTGTCTGGGTATGAGAAATTTCAAGTAAACCGGGCTGATTTAATGTATAGGCCTGACCTATAGTAATATTATTAGCATCTTCTATAATTACCCGGTATTCCCCGGCTGTTGCATTATCAAGAATAGAATCTGTCTCACTGGTAAGTAATTCCCAAGTGCCTGTTTCATTTTTTTTACTCCACGAATAATAATAAGGTAATCCACCATTATCGGTTACATCTAAAGTCACACCTCCCTGAGCATGCACAACCAGTTCTCCATTATCATCATTAAAACAGGAGATACTTTCCTTCTCTTCAAAAGTAAAGCTGAGGAGTTCGGGCTGATCCAGTTTCATTTCTGAATTAGTGATGGCGCATCCTTGTTTATAAGTAGCTTCACTATAATTCTTGTCCCATGCTGTTAAATAATACGTATCTGCGGGAAGATCTCTTAAAGTAATAAAATAACCCTGGCCAAATTCGTATTCTGTTTCAGCGGCAATTAGTAAGTTACCCTCAGAATCACGCCATTCAAATTGGTAGGTGTTATCATCAAACATAGTTCCTCCATACACCATAGCCTTAATAGATCCGTCATTATTTCCAAAGGCAGTAGGTTCTACAGTATTTACATATTCTACTCTTAAGGGTGTTAATGGAGGATTAATTGATCTGCTTACAACCATTACATCACCTAAAGTACCTTCTACGGCGCCAGGGTGCTTGGCTAAACAATAATTCTCATCGCCAACAACTTTCCGTACCCTAATATCATATGCTGCCGGTTTTAAATTGTCAATAACATGCGTGGAGGTTCCTGAAAAATCCTGCCAGTTCTCATCTGAATTTCCTTCTTCATTGATGGAATATTGATAGATACCGGGGCCACCGCCACTGGCGCTCAGGTGAATTTCACCATCATTATTATTATCGGGATTTCCGTCGCCATCATTGCAGTAAACATTCACTACATCGGTTACAGAGAAATGAACCCGGTCCGGCCTTTCAACTTCAAACGTCCCGGAATGGTTTGTACCGTCTGAATAATATATAACCCCATTTAAACCTGCAACCAACTGTATGGCATACTGACCTTCTCCGGCAGGTAAACCCTGGATAATAATTCTGTTAGAACCATCTAAAGAGGTAATGTTATTGGCGTTTTTTACTACTTCATAAACCCCGCCACCTTCGGGTTTTTCAAGATCTACAATGGCAATATTTAAATATTCATTAGTTTCCAGAGGCCTGTCGAATGTAATGGCCACTTCACCATCCTGGCTGTCAAAGCAGGTAACGTTTTTCTTTGTTATATTAGTAATATGAGGTGCAGAAAATCTGAGATCATAATTCAATACATTTGTAAACACTTCTTCGCAGTGCTTTATTCTAAAATTAACACTACTGTTTACAGCGGATATAGGCAGGAAATCTTTTGGAATAAAACTTATTAAATGTGGATTAGAACTATTGTTATAATTAACCGGAACATTTTGCCATGATCCACCTGTTCCAATCTGATATTCCAAATTATTATAATAACTTTCAGGAAAACCCGCAGTAGCATTTATTTCCAGAGGATCCTGGTAACCGGCTATATCTGTTCCTGTTCTTTCTAAATCCATTAAAGGTTTTACTGTAACATGCCCATAACCACTACTAAGTCGGGGGTAGGGACCACTAGCATCTGTAAGATCAATATACTGCTCCCCCATACATAATGTTAATCCGGATGAAGCGCCAGGATATATACTATATGCAACAGTTCCATCACTTCTAATAACCTGGTTTGTACCTCCTACTCCATAGGCTGAGCTATGTTCAAAGCGAATTCTGACAGGTTGTTTTTCGCTCTTATCGAAAACAGTTGACCCAGCAAAGTAATCACCTTCCGGACCATCAATAGCATTTGGAAAGCCAGTTCCAATTTCTACAGTACTACCGTCATCATAATCAACCATAATAAATAGCAACTCTTGATGTTGATTAGAATTATGAGGATCATTAAAAGTCCAAACACCACTGTAACAGTATCCGTTAAAGGATATCTGATACTCTTGCGTAGAACCCACATAAGCAACTAATAAAAATGATATCGTAAATAAAAGTTTTTTCATGTCTTTCAGAATTTTACTTCTATAGTTTCCATATTTGCATAACCTCCCTGTTTCAATACAGGTTTTATATGGTATTTATAATAATTATTAGGCGA
>CALGUD010000024.1 GCA_937901915.1 uncultured Flavobacteriaceae bacterium | reverse complement strand
CTGTACTCTATTGGAGATTAATGGTCAAAGGGCTGGATTACACAGAAAAAGGAATCAAGCTATATGAGGAAAAAATAAACCTTCAAAAAGAAAAATGGCTATTGAAAACAGCGAATGAAATGGGATATCAACTTACAGCATATCAGAATGTTAGGTAAATACGTCATCGGTATGGAGTGTAACGACTGAGAAACCGAAGGTTCAGCGAAGCTAAATCTTATCTTAAAATAACAGCAGATCCTCACGTCACTCACTCAATAATTGGGTTCGTTCCTCAGGATGACACTTGTTTAAATTGTATCATCGTTGTGACGAGTTTTTGTAAAATCAAAAAAATCATACTTCGCGCTTTTTTCACATCCCGCACCGGTCATCCGGCCTCCATCATTCCAATTTAATCTTAACAACAAATTAACTTCTTTTAGTTCGTTCATAGACGAACCAATTGTACTTTTGCTCAATATTTAGATTTTTGATGCAATATTCAGAACAATTATTACAACAACAACAGGCATTGGTAGAGGAACTGGGCGTATACTTCGAACTTTCAGAAGCAATGCCCCCCCTATCGGCCAGGATTTTTGCCTATCTGGTTTTAATAGGGGATCAGGGGGCTTCCTTTGATGAAATTACTGAAAGGTTAAATGCGAGTAAAAGTTCCGTTTCAACAAATCTTCAGTTACTTCAAAATGCAGGTAGTGTCACCTATTTCACAAAATCCGGTGATCGAAAAAGATACTTTAAAATAGATGCCGACCAAATAAAAAATAGAATAGATGCTAAAATTGATACCTGGAAAAAAGAAAAAATCCTTCATGAAAAAGTATCAAATTATAAAGTAGGTTTATTAAAGCATAATCACATCTATGACGAAAACAACAGCAACTTACAATTTGGAAAACATTATATATCTGTAATCGAATCCATAATTGAAAACCTTACCAATTTAAAAGAAAATCTTAACTCCATTCAAATAAAAAATAATGAAATCTAACATTATATGCATAGTAAGCTTGGTTTTTTTAATATTATTTCTTGCTGGTTGTGAAAAGAAACCTGAGCAACAAACACAACAGGCTACTCCCTTTCCAACAGTTAAAGTAAGTCTCCGGACAGTGACAAGCTATAAAAGCTATCCGGCAAGTGTTGAAGGTACCATTAATAGCGAAATAAGGGCAAAAGTACCCGGCTATGTTAAAAAGGTATTGGTAGATGAAGGGCAAAGCGTTAAAAAAGGCCAATTACTGTTTCAAATAGAAACGCAGTCATTAACCCAGGATGCTCAGGCAGCCAAATCCCGTATTGACGCTGCCCAGGTTGAAGTTAATAAAATTACCCCTTTAGTAGAAAAGAACATTATTGGCAATGCACAGTTAGAAACTGCCAAAGCCAACCTGGCTCAGGCACAGAGTAATTACCGAAGCATACAGGCAAACATTGATTATGCAAATATTCGCAGTGCGGTTGATGGTGTGGTGGGCAAAATAAATTACAGGGAAGGTAATTTAGTAAGCCCTGCCGACCCTACTCCTTTAGCTATTGTTTCAGACGTTGAAGAAGTGTATGTGTTTTTCTCCATGAATGAAAAAGAATATTTAAACTTTTTGCAAACTGCAGAAGGGAATACCCTTTCCGAAAAAATTAAAAATTTTCCTAAAGTTAAATTTGAACTCGCCAACGGCGCCATATTTGAAAATGAAGGTGTTATTGAAACTGTAACCGGACAAATCAATCAGACAACAGGAACCGTAAGTTTCAGGGCTATTTTTCAGAACAACGGATTGTTAACCAATGGAAACAGCGGCAAAATCTTAATTCCGCAGGTTTATGAAAATGCATTGGTAATTCCTGAAGTTGCCACATTTGAGCAACAGGGACAGCTTTTTATTTTTAGAGTATCAGAAAAACAAACTGCCATAAGAACACTTATTCAAGCAAAAGACAGGGTAGAAAACCTGATCATTGTTAAAAAGGGAGTTGAAGAAGGTAATGAAATTATAGCCAAAGGAGTTGCAAAGCTAAGCAACAATACGCCTGTAACCCCTCAACCGGTTTCGCTAGACAGTATAGTAAATTCGTTAAATACTGTTTTTAAAAATTAAATTATGATAAAAACTTTTATAGAACGTCCGGTATTATCAACCGTAGTCTCCATAATAATTTTAATATTAGGGGTTTTGGGGCTTTCTGCTTTACCCGTTACACAATACCCGGATATTGCACCTCCTACTGTGCAGGTAAGGGCAACCTACCCGGGTGCAAACGCAGCTACTATTTTAGAAAGTGTAATTATCCCTATTGAAGAGCAGATAAACGGTGTTGAGGGAATGACTTATATAACCTCAACTGCCAGTAATAATGGTTCCGCATCAATACAGGTGTTTTTTGAGCAGGATGTAGACCCGGATATTGCCGCAGTAAACGTTCAAAACAGGGTAGCAAGGGCAACTCCGCTTCTGCCAAGAGAGGTTTCCCAATCGGGGGTAATTACTCAAAAGCAACAGACAAGTGCACTTATGTTTATGTCTATATATTCTGAAAATGAGGACTATGATGATGTTTTTGTACAGAATTATTTAAAAATTAATGTGCTTCCGGAACTTCAAAGGGTAAAGGGTGTTGGAGATGTAAATGTATTCGGGAGTAAAGACTATTCCATGAGAATTTGGCTTCAACCTGAAAAATTAGCTGCCTATAATTTAATTCCAACAGATGTTATTGCCGCACTGAATGAACAAAGTTTAGAAGCAGCAGCAGGATCACTTGGCGAAAACAACGGGGAAGCATTTCAATATACCATTCGGTATGGTGGAAGGTTTAAAACTGAGGAACAATACAGAAATATCGTAATTAAAGCATTAGACAACGGGCAGTTTTTACGGTTAGAGGATGTGGCCGATGTAGAAATGGGTGCCCTTTCTTACAGCTCCGTTTCTTTTACAAAGGGCTTTCCGGGTGTAAACATGGCAATTTATCAAACCCCCGGCTCTAATGCCCAGGACATCATTTTAACGATCAGGGAAAAACTGGAGGAACTTAAGGCAGACTTTCCCGAGGGCATGAAGTATTATGTAAATTATGATACGAATGATTTCTTAACTTCTTCCATTGGAAAAGTAAAAACCACATTAATTGAAGCCTTTATCCTGGTGTTTATTGTTGTTTTTATCTTTTTGCAGGATTTCAGGTCCACTTTAATACCGGCCATTGCAGTACCCGTTTCAATTATTGGTACTTTTTTCTTTTTAAACCTCTTTGGATATTCCATAAACCTGTTAACCTTATTTGCCCTTGTATTGGCTATTGGTATTGTGGTAGATGACGCCATTGTGGTTGTGGAAGCCGTGCATGCAAAGCTCGAAAAAGGTGCTAAAAACGCAAAAGATGCTACAGTAACAGCTATGAGTGAAATAACAGGAGCCATAATCTCCATTACTCTGGTAATGGCTGCTGTATTTATACCAGTAACCTTTATTCAAGGCCCTACAGGGGTTTTTTATGAGCAATTTGGAGTAACTTTAATTGTCGCCATCTTTATCTCGGCAGTAAACGCACTGACTTTAAGTCCTGCATTATGTGCTTTATTTTTAAAACCCGAAGATCATGATGAAGAAGGGAAAAAGAAAAATCTTTTACAGCGCTTTTACAGCGCTTTTAATGCTGCTTTTAACGCAACTACCAAAAGATATGTAAGGTCCCTTTCGTTTTTGTACAAAAACAAGTGGGTTACCGCTGCTATCCTGATTGCGGCAGGGGGCGCTATCTGGTGGGCTTCTTCTACCACACCTACAGGGTTCGTTCCTAATGAAGACCGCGGGATCGTGTTTGCCAATATAGAACTTCCGGTTGGTGCAACCATAGACCGCACTTATAGTGTAGGCAAAGAACTTTATGAAAAGTCCAAAGATATTCCAGGAATAGACGGTGCTTCAGTTGTAAGTGGTTTTAGTATGTTAAGCGGTGCTGGAAGCAATTATGCTTTAGCTTTCTTTAAATTAAAACCCTGGAATGATAGAGACAAATCACAATCTGTAGATTCCATAAGTGCAAAACTTTCCGGAATTGCTGCTGGAATTTCGGACGCAGACATTTTGTTTTTCTCCCCACCGAGTGTACCAGGTTTTAGTGCTTCAGCCGGATTTGAAATGAAACTTCTGGACCGGTCCGGGGGGAGTTTTAAAGATTTGGATCTCGCAACTAAGGATTATTTAAGTAAGTTGATGGAACGGCCCGAAATTCAATATGCGCAGACTTCGTTTACTACTAATTACCCGCAATATGAAATAGAACTCAACGTACCTAAGGCTAAAGAAGCCGGAGTACCCATCAGTAGTATCTTTTCTACGTTGCAAGGTTACATCGGGGGAGTTTATGCTGCCGATTTCTCAAGGTTTGGGAAACAATACCGTGTCTATGTTCAGGCTTTGCCTGAGGACCGTGCTTCAAAAGAGGACATCGACCAGTTATTCGTTCGAACTGCTTCTGGACAAATGGCCCCGATGAACTCATTTGTAACGCTTAACAACATTTACGGACCACAATCGGTAACCCGTTTTAATCTTTTTAATTCAGCTTCAGTAAACGGTACCGCGGCTCCAGGGTACAGTACCGGAGATGCTATAAAGGCTGTACAGGAAGTAAGCGCAACCGAACTTAGCACAAATTATGATGTGGCTTTTTCCGGTTTAACCAGAGAAGAAATTAATGCCGGAGACCAGACCACTATGATCTTTATATTGAGTATAGTGTTTGTGTACTTTATCCTAGCCGCACAATACGAAAGTTATTTATTGCCTCTGGCAGTATTGTTTTCACTGCCTTTGGGAATTATGGGTGCATATCTTAGCACTAAACTTGCCGGCCTGGAAAACAATATCTATTTCCAGATCGCATTGATCATGCTTTTGGGACTACTCGCTAAAAATGCGATCTTAATTGTAGAATTTGCCATACAACGAAGACGTGAAGGCGAATCTATTGTTGATGCTGCCTTTCATGCTGCTCAGGTGCGACTGAGGCCTATTTTAATGACTTCCTTTGCATTTATTTTCGGTTTACTGCCATTGGTATTATCTTCCGGGGTTGGGGCCATAGGCAACCGCTCCATTGGAACCGGTGCTGCCGGCGGACTCCTTATCGGTACAGTATTAGGCGTATTTGTAATACCCATCCTGTTTATCCTTTTTCAATGGTTACAGGAAAAAATTTCATCTAAACCTAAAATTGAAACAGCTAACTAAGAATGTATTTTTAAGAATCATGATAAAACAACGTACATATAAATTCATATTCATTTCCCTCATCACCCTTTTGCTGCAATCCTGTTTCGTGGCAAAAAATTATGAGCGTCCGGAATTGGATGTCCAAACGGAAAAGCTTTTCAGGACCGAAAACATTCCTGCAGACAGCACATCGCTTGCAGATATTTCGTGGGAAGAGTTCTTTTTAGATGAATCCTTAAAAACACACATCAGGGAGGCATTGGATAACAACCAGGACATCCGGATAGCGCTTCAGCAAATAGTGTCTGCCGAAGCCTATTTAAAACAAGGAAAAGCTGGTTATTTTCCCACTCTATCTGCCACCGCCAGGGTAACCCACCAGGAACTGGCAAGTAACAGCCAGTTCGGGTCATTTTTTGACGGAAGTATCCAACAATATGAATTGCTTGGTAACTTATCCTGGGAAGCAGATATCTGGGGGAAAATACGAAGCAACAAACGTGCTTTTGAAGCCAGGTACCTGCAATCTGTTGCAGCGCACCAGGCGGTAAAAACCAATCTGATAGCAAACGTTGCCACTATGTATTATACTTTGCTGGCCCTGGACGAACAGTTAAAAATCACCCAAAAAACCATTGAAAACAGGAAAAAAACCATAGAAACCACAACAGCATTAAAAGAATCGGGAAATGTAACCTCTGTTGGTGTTAAGCAAACAGAAGCCCAACTATATACTGCACAGGCCATTGAATTAGATTTAAAAATGAACATTGCAATCATGGAAAATGCCTTCAGTATATTACTGGGTAAGGCCCCGCAATTTATTGAACGTTCATCCCTGGAAGACCAGCAAATATCAAGTAGTTTAGAAACAGGTGTCCCTGCGTTACTTTTAAGGAACAGGCCCGATGTGATAGCGGCAGAGTTTGACTTAATAACCGCTTTTGAACTGACCAATGTGGCCCGGACAAACTTCTATCCCTCTTTAACAATTACCGGTTCTGGCGGACTCCAAAGTATTGACTTTGCCCAATGGTTTGATACCGGTTCTTTATTTGCTAATATAGTAGGTGGCCTTACACAACCTATTTTTAACAGCCGCAGGATAAGAACCCAATATGAAGTTGCTCAAAGCGAGCAGGAACAGGCTGTATTAAATTTTGAAAAAGCATTGTTGAATGCCGGAAGGGAAGTCAGTGACGCCTTATATTCTTACCAGGCCAATTCAGAAAAAACAGAAATAAGACAAAAAGAATTTGAAGCCTATAACCAGGCAAGAGAAGATTCTGAATTGTTACTTGAGAATGGTTTTGCCAATTACCTGGAAGTATTAACGGCCCAGGAACAAACCCTTAACACCGAGCTCAATTTGATAAACTCGCGGTTAGACCAGTTAACATCTATAGTTCAACTATACACAGCCTTAGGGGGCGGTTGGAAATAATCAGTTATTATGGTAAATAAAGAGGATTTTTTAAAGATGTCCATTTCCAAATTCACACGCTTTGGAAGTAAACGTTTCTCTATGGATGACCTGGCTGCTGAATTGGGTATTTCCAAAAAAACCATTTACCAATACTTTAGCAACAAAGAAGAGCTTATTTCTGAAAGTCTTTTATATTTCCTTGAAAATGTAAAAACCGAAGTTCGTAAAGCTGAAGAAAGGGAAAAGGAAAACCCACTTCAGTGTGTTATAGAATATTATAAAATTGGGCTAAAAGAAATGCGTGCTTTTAATCCGTCGTTTTTATTCGGGCTTAAAAAGTATTATCCGACAGCTTATAAAGGTTTTGAAGATTTCAGAAAAGAGATCGTGTATGGGAGAATATATTTTCTTTTAAAAAAGGCTCGGGAAATGGGGCAAATCCGGGAAAATGTTAATTTAGAACTTATCTGTGAACTCTATTTCCTCCGAATGGATGAGATTGTATATTCCAAAACCAATTTGTTCGAAAATTACGACAATAAAGACCTCCTGGAGCATTTAATTGTGAACAATATCCTGGGAATTTTAACACCGGAGTATTATCAAAAGGCGCGGTTTGTGGTTTAGCCAGAATGGCTCTCCCAATTAACTCAATAACTTTAAAAGGACTGAGGCTCCCGAAGTTGAATGTTGAATCGTTGAACTGTGTAATCGTGTAATCGGTGTCGAGGCAACCTGATTGTCCTTTCGATGGAGTGAAACGACAGAGAAATCTCCTCAAAATAGGAAATGCTCTATATTATTAAAACATCTCATTGTTTAAAAAATCCCATTCAGGATTAAAAGCATTAATTAAATCGATTTTCTTTTCTCTTCGCCACCTTTTAATTTCCTTTTCCCTCGCTATAGCAAGATTTTATCTTCAAATCCTTCATAATAAATTAAATAATAGCAGTTATATTTACCTGCAAAAGTCTTTTTTAAATTCTCACTGTCAAAATAGTGCTTTGACATCCTTTCTTGTATGTTGTTAGTTACACCAACATATAAAGTGGTTTTATTTACATTGGTGACTATATAAATAAAGTAATTATAAAACACTTTATAAAGATAAAGAGATTTAGCTTAAACAACGGCAGATCCTCACGTCACTCACCCAATAAATTGAGTTCGTTCCTCAGGATGACATATGTTTTAAATTGTTTTGATAACCCTTCAAGGGTTTGAAACCCATGAACGGTTGAAGTTAGTCAGCTATAGAATTGATACTGATAAAAAAAGCCGTCTACAAAATGCAGACGGCTTTTATTGAGGCGCCGAGCAGATTCGAACTGCTGTACAAGGTTTTGCAGACCTCTGCCTAACCACTCGGCCACGGCGCCATTTTATGGACGCAAATCTAATAATTTATTTTATAATATTTTAATTTTAACAACCTATAATAACAAGATGGGGACTTTTACCTTTTTAAAGTCATTTCTATGGTTACTTTTTCAACATTCCCTCCTATAGGCGGATTAATTTTTGACACTTCAGCTGTGGCTTCTGTTGCTATGGGGATTTCTGAAAAAATGCGGTCCAGGATCCGTTTTGCCACATGCTCCAGAAGTTTGGATCGAATAGCCATTTCTTCCTTTACAATACGGTTTATATGCACGTAGTCAACTGTATCCTTTAAACTATCCGTTTTTGCCGAAGGTTGCAGGTTTGCCTTCACAGATATGTCAACCCTGTAGTCGCTCCCTATTTTACCTTCTTCCACCAAACAACCGTGATAGGCATATACCTGGATGTTTTGTACTTTAATTGTTCCCATTTGCTTTTTTGAACTAAGTGCAAAAATACGATTAGATTTGGGATTTTAGAAATGGGTTGTTAGGTTATTGGTTAATTGAGTTATTGGATTGTTATTGTCACAGTTCCGATGGCGGGACGACTGAGAAACCGAAGGTTCAGCGAAGCTAAATCTTATCTTAAATAACGGGCAGATCCTCACGTCACTCACCCAATAATTTGGGTTCGTTCCTCAGGGTGACACTTGTTTAATTGTTTATTAAATTTCGTCATTACGAGGAAACGTTTTTAACGTTGACGAAGTAATCTGCCGATTCTAAATACCTTCTTCCTTTCAGGTTTTGTGCAATACCTTGGCAGATTGCCACGTCGTTCATTACATTCACTCCTCGCAATGACCCTCCACCACAACACCGGACACCCAACATTTAGAGGGCCAAATCATAAATCAAATAATACCTATAGTCATTTCGATGGAGTGTAACGACTGAGAAACCGAAGGTTCAGCGAAGCTAAATCTCACCTAAATACCGGCAGATCCTCACGTCACTCACCCAATAAATTGAGTTCGTTCCTCAGGATCACACTTGTGTAATGTTGAACTGCTTAACCTGCGGTTGGTTTGGCGTTTGTAAAATCACAAAAATCGTACTTCGTACTTTTTTATATCCGACATCGGTCATCGGACATCCAACCCACTTTACTTCTCCTGAACCTTCGCCCAGGTGTCGCGCAAACCAACAGTTTTATTAAAAACCAGTTTATCAGGGGTAGAATCCGGATCCACACAAAAATACCCCAGGCGTTGAAACTGCACCCTGTCCCCTGCCTTGGCATCTTTCAGGCTCGGTTCTGTATAACCTTCTACTATTTGAAGTGAATCCGGATTTATAAATTCCAAAAAATCTTTCTCTCCATGCCTGTCCGGTTCCGCATCAGTAAAAAGCCGGTCATAAACGCGTACCTCCACTTTTTCGGCATGTTTTACCGAAACCCAGTGCAAAGTGCCTTTTACTTTACGCATACTGGCCTCTGTACCACTTCCGCTACGGCTTTCCGGATCGTATGTACAGTGAATTTCAATAACATTTCCTTCGGAATCTTTAATACAGCTTTCGGCTTTAATGATGTATGCATTTTTTAACCGGACTTCCCCATCCAGTTTTAAACGGAAAAATTTGCGGTTGGCCTCTTCCTGGAAATCCTCCTGTTCAATATAAATTTCCCGGGAAAAAGGCACCCTTCTGTAAGTCATCGTTTCTTCTTCCGGGTTATTTTCGGCTTCCAGCCATTCCTCCTTATCCTCCGGATAATTCGTGATCACAACTTTCACCGGGTTTAAAACGGCCATTACACGGGGTGCTGTTTTGTTCAGGTCTTCCCGGGCGCAGAATTCCAACAAGGAAACATCTATTAAGTTTTCACGTTTTGCAATACCAATGGTATCGGCAAAATTCCGGATGGAAGCCGGCGTATAGCCCCGTCTTCGCAAACCGGAAATGGTAGGCATGCGGGGGTCGTCCCATGACTTTATAATACCCTCCTGCACAAGTTTTAAAAGTTTTCTTTTGCTTACAACAGTATGACTAAGGTTTCTTCGGGCAAATTCCCGTTGTTTCGGCCTTACTTTATTGTTGTCATACACCTGGTCCAGGAACCAGTCATATAATTCCCTGTGGGGGAGAAATTCCAGTGTACAGAGGGAATGGGATACTTGTTCTACATAATCACTTTCGCCGTGTGCCCAGTCGTACATAGGGTAAATACACCAGGTATTGCCCGTTCTGTGGTGACTTTTATTAAGAATACGGTACATAATAGGGTCACGCATAAGCATATTGGGCGATGCCATATTGATCTTAGCCCTTAACACATGTTCCCCTTCTTTAAATTCGCCGTTTTTCATTTTTTCAAAAAGCGACAAATTTTCTTCCACCGAACGGTTTCTATACGGACTTTCCTTGCCCGGTTCGGTAGGGGTGCCTTTTTGTAAGGCAATATGTTCTGAGGGCTGGCTGTCTACATACGCTTTTCCGTTTTTAATTAACTCTACAGCCCAGTCGTATAATTGTTGAAAGTAATCCGAGGCGTAGCATTCCTGGTCCCATTCGTACCCGAGCCATTCTATATCTTTTTTTATGGCATCTACGTATTCCTGTTCTTCTTTTGCAGGATTTGTATCATCAAACCTAAGATTTACAGGCGCGTTGTAATCCAGTCCCAGACCAAAGTTCAGGCAAATGGAACTGGCGTGTCCTATATGCAGGTATCCGTTGGGTTCAGGAGGAAAACGAAAACGTAAATTTTCTTTTGGAAACCCATTTTTTAAATCATCTTCAATAATATGCTCCAAAAAATTGAGCGGCCTTGTTTCTTCTGGCATTTATTCCTTATTTAAGCGGTAAAATTAAGTAAAAACTTCATCAGAATAAAAAAGAATGATTACAGAAGTTAAAATTGTAATGACTGGCATTAAACTCCAGGGTAAATCCTGAATCCTTTTCCGATCCAGGCACCATGGAATGAAACCACATCTATCCGTCCGCCGAACAGGAACAGCAAGGAGTCTTAAAAAAAGTCTTAAAAAAAGTTTAATTATTAACATTTTTTTGCTTTATTTACAGGTTATTACACGACATTGTTAATAACTTAAGTGTTTTTAGCACAGTCATGTAATGAACCAGCCCCCTATCTTGTTGTAAAAAGCGGATAGACGAATCGCAGTGTTTACAAGGGTTTTGTAAGCAATTTTTGAACATGAACTAACGAGTAATAAAGTGTTTTGCCTCATGAAAAAACTTTATACTAATCTATTTTGCCTACTTATTGTGATGTTTTTCTTAAACGTTACAGGTACGTATGCCCAGACTTTAAATAAACCCGACCCCACTTTTGGAGGTTTTGTTTGTGCTGATGCAGACTTCAATACTTTTAATGTTGATTTTACATGGCAAACACCATTGGTGGCGTCAGACAATGTTTTTATCCTTGAACTGTCCGATGCAGATGGCGATTTTAGCAATCCAACCGAATTAACGACCGTTAGTGATTCCAATACAACTCTTGAATTTACATTTGTATTTTCTTTTCCTATAAATACTGCAGGGGCAAACTATAGTGTCAGGGTCAGATCTACAAATCCTGTCCGTACCAGTCCTGCCAGTGATTCCTTCGCCGCATATTATGTAAATGCGGACGAACCCTTAATAATCAATGATTTTAATGATATTGTATTGTGTGGAGGATCTTCGGCAATTATAAACATTGATAATTTCCCGGATGAGGTAGCCTATATTTGGTACAAGGATAATGTTGTAATTACCGGGCAAACAGGTCCGTCTCTGATGGTTAACCAAACGGGCTCTTATTATGTGGAAGTAGATTACGGTGAATTTTGCTCTACAAATACCGCATCAAATATCATTGATGTGTTGGATGGAGATTCCGGAACCTCCGAAACAGTAACCATAACTTCAAGTGGAAACATTGATTGTGAAACAGGGGAAAGTGCTACAATAGTTTCAGACATTACAAATACAGATTACGAATATACCTGGTACAGGAACGGAAACCCTGTAAACGGGGAAACTTCTTCAACAATTGAAGTAAGCCAGGGAGGAACGTATTTCCTGGAAATACAGGTTGGCGATTGCCCGATTTTTTCCAATGAATTGGTCATCAGTGGCGGAGCAGCCGGTGAAATTACCATTGACCCGGGAGAAGAGATTACCATTTCAACAGGTGAATCAGTTATAGTAACAGCATCCGGTGGTGATAGTTATGAATGGTTCAATTCTTCGGATGAACTTATAAGCAGTACAGACTCTGTAACAATTAATACTGGCGGCATATACACACTAACAGCAACCTCAGACGGTTGTGAAATAACACGCACCATTACCGTTACAGGCGCGGGCGTAAGTGATATAATCCCCAATGTACTGACTCCAAATGGAGATGGTATAAATGATACATGGGTAATACCAAATGAATATTTAAATGCGAACACTGAAGTAATTATATACGGGCCTACAGGTGAAATTTTACACCAGGTCACAGCTTATGCCAACGATTGGCCACAATCGGCATTAACATACATTGTGAATAACCCTGTTTTTTATTACAGGATTTTAGAAGGAAGTAACGTTCTGGAGCAAGGTTCAATAACCTTAATAAAATAATTTATGAACAAGAACCTACTGTACATTTTTATATTGTTATTAAGTTCTTTTGTTCTTAATGCCCAGGATGAAGAAGCAAGCCCTGTATTGGGCCTGGAAATATTAACACATAATATGCTGAAGTTTAACAAACATATCATAAACCCCGCTTTCTCTGCCGGCCAGGACCAGTCGTCCATTAGCGTTTTTCACAGAAGGCAATGGGCTGCATTTAATGAATCGCCCGAGTTTTATTACCTCGGTTATTCAGGCACCCTGGGAGGCAAGATGGGTGTTAGTGTGGGAGCTTTTCAGCAAAGCGTGGGAGTATTCAGCAATACCGGTGCCATTTTAAACTACTCCTATTCCGTAATGCTTTCAGATGAGAACTACCTTACTTTTGGTATAAACACCTCTGTATACATGAGCGGTATTAATGGTGGCAAAGTAGTATCATACGAGGATCCGCTGCTCATGGAGCTTGAAAACAGTTTTATAGTAAACGCACAACCCGGCATCAATTTAACAATTGGTGGTCTGGACGTTGGTGTGTACGCTGAAAATATGTTCGATTACAATATTTCAGCCAGTGAAATGCTTACTGAATTTGGTGAGAAAACATTCTCCGGACACCTTCAATATACCTTGAACTTTGAATATCTGCGGGGGATTTTTGAAAATTCCCGTTTGGTCAGTTTAGTAAGGGCCCGGAAACTACAGGATGAAACTTCATTTGCAGGAGGGTTTTTATTTGATGCCCCCGAAATTGGCTGGTTTCAATTAGGCTATGAAAGTATATACGGTGCTTCGGCCGGTATAGGTTTTAACATTGCAAACAGTTTTGCTTTGGGCTATGTGGCAGAAAAAGGAATGGGTGACGGTTTAAAAGATTTCGGCCTTACACATGAAATTACACTGGCCTATACATTTAACCACGTGAGTGGAAATAATAATAACCGTAGTATGTCCAGGTCAAGAAACAGGCGTACAGTAAGAAGAAAACCTATAAGCAGGCCAACAGCCCCTGTTCGGCAAACGCCACCGGTTGTGGTGGAAGAAACACCACCGGTAATCGTGGAGGAAACTCCGCCGGTTGTCAGGGACGAGCCATCCGCTTCCGATATATTGAACGCAAAAGATGCACCGCCAGTGGTTGAGGAAACCCCGCCTGTTGTGGTTGAAGAGACTCCACCAGTAGTTATTGAAGAGGAAACCCCGCCTGTTGTAGTGGAAGAAACTCCACCAGTTGTTGTTGAGGAAACCCCACCGGTTGTGGTTGAGGAGACTCCACCAGTAGTTATTGAAGAGGAAACCCCACCGGTTGTAGTAGAAGAAACTCCGCCAGTTGTTGTTGAGGAAACCCCGCCTGTTGTGGTTGAAGAAACTCCCGAGGTAGCCCTTACAAAAGAACAAGATTCTATAAGAAGGGTTCGCCAGGCGATTACAAAAGAAAATGAAGAGGTTATAAAAGAGCTGGAAACGGCCAGAAATGAATTTGTAAGTGAAGAAGACCTCGAAGAAATTGCAGCCAAAAAGGCCCAGGAGCTTTATGGGGTGACAAAAGAAGAAGGCGAGGATATTGAAGGTATACAAAGCGGATACTATATTATAAGCAATACCTATATTACAGAAAGGTATCTCAATACCTCTATCAGCAGGTTAAAAGCAGAAGGTATAGAAGCAAATTATTTCTATAACCCTAAAGATGAGCTAAATTATGTGTATCTTGGAAGGTATGACACTATGGAAGAGGTACTTGAGTACTACAAAAACAATGAAGAAGTAGCATTCAACAACAGGACTACTGTTTATAAAGTTGAAAATGACGATAAACAGGATGTTGTAAAAGACAAAGAAAACAAAGCTGAAGTTCGCCAGGTTATAGAAGTACCGGGAATGGAAAGCGGCTATTATATGGTAACCAATGTATTTGCCATCCCGGAAAATGCCGAATATGAGTTACAGAGAATGAGGGAGCAGGGATTAAACGTTAACTCGTTTGTAAACCCTAAGAACTTATACATTTATATATATTTAGAAAATCACGATACGTTTGAAGAAGCAGAAAAAGCTTATCACTCAAATTTAAACGGTACGTACGAAAAAGAAGTATTGATTATGTCAGTCAACCAATAAAATATTAATGCCCGAGCTATGAGAACAAAATTACACCTACAAAAATTCAAATACACACTATTCTTTGCATTCCTGTTTATGGGGATATCGGAAATGTTGGCTCAGGTAGGCGATCCTTTCGAACCCAGGTTTACGACCAGTGTAAGGGGTGAACTTACAATTATAGCAAATCAAAGTATCAATGTTCAACAAACAGGACCTTGGTGGAATCCATACACAATTCCTCCTGAAACCCCATATGATGGTAATAATGGCAACCATGACAATTTAAATATGCAGTATATTGACATTGATGGGGATTCAGGCATTGGAGCTGAAACTTTCAGTTCAAGTAGTTCGGATCTAAGTTTTCCGGTAGGACAATTTGGTTCTACCTCTGATTGTTATAATGTCGTCTATGCGGGATTGTACTGGTCTGCCATGGCAGGCCGAAGCAATCATGGTGGGCGTATTCGTGATCATGAAGATTGGGATGAAATAAAACTAAGGCTTCCTGGTGCTCCGGATTATGTAGATATCACAGCAGATGATTACTTTTTTGCACAATCTTCTTTTAACGAACACAGGCCGTATTATTGTTACAGCGACGTAACAGACATAGTTTCCGCCTTACCTGATGCCAGTGGTACTTATACCGTAGCGAATGTTCGTGGCCTTACGGGTGTTGATAACCAGGGAGGTGGTGCCGGAGGCTGGATTTTAGTTGTAGTCTTTGAAAATCCGACTATGCCTGCAAAATATATCTCAACTTTTGATGGTATGGCATTTGTAGATGGCACAAGCAGTTTTGGAAACGTTGATTTCTCTTATAGCGGCTTTACAACAGTACCTGCTCCTTTTCCGGTAAATGCAAGGATTGGTGTAGGTGCCATAGAGGGGGATTATGATTTTACTGGTGACAGGCTTCAGATACAGGCCGATTTAAACGGTTCTTTTACTACGTTATCAAATGCAGTGAATCCCGCAAATAACTTTTTTAACAGTTCAATCACCGTAGATGGCGCTCACGTAACCACAAGGGAGCCCGACAGTGAAAATAATCTGGGTTTTGACGCAGATATTTTTGATCTGGAAAATCCTGATAATGATGTCATACCAAATGATGAAACAGGTGTAACCATCAGAGTAAACTCGAGCAACGAACGCTATGGGGTTTTTCTTAATACGCTTTCAGTTGAAATTATTGAACCCCAGATGCAGCTTGTAAAAACGGTTGAAGCAGAGGATCCGGACAACCCCGGAAGTTTCATAGATATAACCGGAGGTGAAGTAGACCTCGGCGATGAAATATTTTATGTTATTTCTTTTCAGAATGTAGGGAATGATGATGCTGCGAATGTGACTATCAGGGATGACCTTCCTGTTAATGTTACCTTCTCAGAAATAGAAAACACTATTCAGCTCCCCGCAGGCGTAGATCCTCCTGTTTATGATGAAAGCACACATTCGCTCCTCTTTACTATCCCGGATAATCTTGTGGTACAAGGGGTGCCTGATCCACAATATATCCGTTTCTCTGTAAATGTAGTAAGTAGTTGTTTTGAACTCCGGGATGCCTGTTCCAATGAAATTGATAACCAGGCTTTTGCTACATATCAGGGCGTGTTGAATTCCAATGTAATTTCAGATGATCCCAGCTATTACGGTTTTGATAGCTGTGCTTTTGGTATTGAAGGGGCCTCTAATTTTATAGCAAACATAGATGATTGTGATTTTCAAAGAGAGGAAGTATTATGTGGCAGTAGTATTACCATTACTGCAGGAGAAGACTTTGTAGGTTATCAATGGTATAACAATGTAGTAATAGATGGTAGCGGGACTGTGACCGACCTGGGTGATCTTATGCCGGGGCAAACAAATCAATCGCTTACAGTTACTGAGCTGGGAACATACAGGGTGGTTAAAACCGCTCCGGCCCCGTGCTTAAGTTTTGATGAATTTGTAACTGTAGTTCCATTTACTAACTCCTTAGTCAACCCTGTTGTTACGGCCATAAATAATGGTTCAATAAGAGGAGAGGTTGAAACCGAAGACCTCTGTTTTGGCGAACCATTCCCTAAAGTATATTTATGCGGGGTTGATGATGATGCATTTATAGATACCGATATTACAGATGCCCAATCCATTATATGGGAACAATTAAACTATACAGGGGGTTGTGTAGATCCAGGTACTGAAGATGATAACTGCCCGAACACGAGTAATAATGTTGATTGTTTGTGGAGTTCCGTACATACCGGGAATGATTATACTGCTGACACGGCAGGCGAATTCAGGCTACGGGTTGTGTACCAGAACGATTGTCAGCGTATATTTTATTTTGATGTATATACCAATGAATTAGATCCTGAAATAACAGCAACCGATATTATATGTGACACCGAAGGAAGTATTACTGTAGATTCACCTCCAGCTGGAGCTTACGAATTCCAATTATGGGATGTTAATAATGCAGAAGAGGAAAGGCCTTACCAGTCTGGCAGTGTATTCAACAATGTTCCTGCGGGTGATTATTATGTAAATGCAAGACAAATAGGCATTACTGACGGTTGTATTTTCCGTTCAGAAACTGAACCGGTAAGGGACAGAACCCCACTTCCGAATGTAAGTGAAGTCCAACCATTTTGCCAGGAAGATGAAGGATCGGCAACGGTTCAATTATCCGGAGTACGGGGGCCTTATACTTTTGTGCTTGCTGATACCGATACTGGGGATGTGATACAAACTGTTCCTGCTCAGGATGATAATTTCCATGAATTTACAGGACTGACCGCGGGCGATTATACAGCTACAATTAATACCGCAGACGGGTGTAGTGAAGATGTTCTTTTTACAATCTCACCACTATCCAATTTATCGGCAACAGCCTCAGCTACCAATATTACTTCCTGTACTGAAGGGTTAATAACTGTAAATGCTACGGGTGGAAATGAGTTTTATTACAGTATTACTGGTGGAGCACCTTATCAAACTGATAATACATTTACAGTTACTACACCAGGCACTTATACAATAACTGTACTTGATGAATATAACTGTAGAGTAACAACAGATGTAACGGTAAATGAAATACCGGATCCCGAGTTTACGGTAGTTCCGGATGATGAAAGTTGTGCCGGGGCCAATGACGGTTCAATTGCCATTAACGTTTCAAATGCGAATGGATATACTTTACAGTATAGTATAGATGGAGGGACTACTTTTCAGGGTTCACCAAATTTTGCCGGATTAACTGCAAACACCTATAGTATTGTGGTAAGAGGAACATTCGGAGCCGATGTTTGCGACTTTACCGATACTGCTACTATTAATGCAGCCACACCTATGACAGGTAATGCAGACTTAACGCAAGAGCTGGCATGTGATACTCCTACAAATCAACTGGGAATCATTACGTTTTCAGGAGCTACTGGAGGTTCCGGGGATTATGAATATAGTATAGGGGGTGCTTTTCAGACCTCACCAATATTTAATAACTTAACCGATGGAACTTATACCCCTCAGATCAGGGATGAAAATAGTACGACCTGCGTAATCACCTTAGACGATATAGTGATTGCGCCACTTACCCCCCCGACAAATTTAAGTTTTGCACAAACAACTGCAACTTGTCCAGCTTTAACGGCAGATGTTACCCTAACACCAACAGGAGGGTCAGGAGATTTGGTTTACGAAATTATAGCGCCAGCGGGAGCTGTTACAAATAATGGCAATAATCAAATCTTTGCAGATTTGACCCCTGACACTTATACTTTTCAGGTAACGGATGATAATGGATGTTTTTATACAGAAAATTACACAGTACCTGATGTAACCCCGATAAATGTAGTTGGGAATTTAGTAAGTAACATTACCTGCGATGGTGATAGTGATGGCGAAATACGTTATACAGTAAGCGGATTCGCAGGAAATTTTTCCTATGATGTAGTTGGTACGTCCGGCACTGTAGGCAGTGGATCGGGAGTAACAACAACACTTATTGATATACCCGGCCTGGCAGCTGACACCTACACAATAACAGTAACCGACGATACCACAGGGTGTATAGATACTGCAGACGTTCTAGTATCAGGCCCTCCAAGCCCATTAGCATTAACGCAGAACAGCATTACCTCCATGACCTGTGCAAACAGCAATACAGGTGCAGTAAATTATAGCGCAACCGGAGGATGGGGAGGCTCAGCATATACTCTTACACTTCCAGGAGGCGGAACAACAGGGCCTCAGGGAAGTGGCGTATTTACCGGGTTAACACTTACTGGTACTTACACCATTTCGGTTGAAGATGCAAATGGATGTATTGTCGACGATACTTTTGATCTCAGTCCATCCGTAGCACCTGATCAATCACTGACTTTAGACGATACTTGTTACACCGGTACCGGTGTAACAATAACCGCTACCATAACAGGTGGCACAGGAACGGCCCCCTTCAACTTTGTACTTAATACAGGGGCTGTAAACTCAACAGGTATATTTTCCGGTATTACTCCCGGCACCTATACAGTTACTGTAACTGATGCGGCCGGATGTACCGCCGTAGATATCATTACTTTAAACCCGGAATTAACGGTGACAGCAACAGCCGATGATATGTCTACCTGTGATACAGAAACCCAAATTACCATTAATGCTGGTGGTGGTGACGGAAGTTATGTATATGCGGTTGTGGCAAACAATGCAACACCTGTTGCGGGGGATTTTAGCACAACAAACCCGGTTACAGTTACTGCCCCGGGGGATTATGATATATATGTAAGGGATAATGGAGGAACAGCACCATTTTGTGAAGATAAATTTGACCTGAACATTTCTCAGGACCCACCGTTAACCGTTTCTGCAAACAACGATCCCATAGATTGTTTTGGAGATATGACCACGCTTACAATTATAGCAGGTGGAGGCTCAGGAATTTATGAATATTCCATTGATGACGGAACTACTTTTCAAGATTCCAATATCTTTAACAATATAATAAGTAATGATTATGATATTGTAGTAAGGGATTCAGAGTCATGTACCGTGGACATATTATATTCGGTTAGTTCGACAACAGACCAGCTTACGGCTTCTGCAAATGTAACTTCCCTGGTAGAATGTAACCCTGCTTTAGGAGCAGAGGTAAGAATTACCAATGTGCAGGGAGGTGTAGCACCTTATGAATTCAGTTTTGATGGTGGATCTAACTATCAGGTTTCTAATACTGCTTTCTTGTTCCCCGGCACATATACCCTTTTTGTGAGAGACACCAATTTGTGTACCTATCAAATGAGCGTAACTGTTGAGCCGGGCCCGGTACCTCCTGTTAACGAAGTTATTGTTGATTATAATTGTGATGGGTCAGGAAATGTAACCATTAATTCAACCCCGCTTACCAACGATTACACATATCAGTTAAACGGATTAGGTGAACAACCGTCAAATACTTTTACGAATATTTCCCCGGGAAGTCACACAGTAACTGTTAATTATGTAAGTAACTTGCCAAGTTCTCCGAGCGTTTTATTAACTGAAACATTTGGAGCGGGAGCCACCACTACCAACCCAACCATGGCAGCTGATTATTGTTTTGAAGACCAGCTTTCAGGATCTACATGTACTCATAATAACACAGGTGGAATCTCGATAAATGATGGAGAATATGCAGTAACTAACAATATAGTTAGCCCATTTCCAACGTGGCATGATCCTTCCGATCATACCGGAGATCCCAATGGCCGTATGTTAGTTATTAACATAGGGGATGTTGTTGGTATTGATGGGGTTATTTACGAGAAACCTATTAATGATATTACTCCCGGACAGGATCTGTATGTTTCTCTTTGGGCACTGAACCTGTTGAGGGCTGGCCAGGGAGGTGTAGACCCGGCTGTTAGAATTCAGCTTGTAGATGGATCAAATACTGTTATTGATGAGATAGCAACAGGAGATATCCCCAAAACACCTACAGCAGATTTTATCAATTATTCATTACCATTAAACCCGGGGGCAAATACAAATCTGATTTTACGAATTAGAACAGAAAAGAATGACAATGGAGGTAACGATATAGCTATTGATGATATTACTGTGTTTCAGGATCCTGTAAAATGTCCGCTTAGTGTAGATGTTCCTGTAACCATAGAATCCGGCAACGGATTTAGTGCAGCCGAAGCAAGTTCTACAGATGTAAGTTGTAACGGACTTAGTGATGGAACACTAACCATTAATGTTGAAAATATTGGTAGTGGAGGAATAGAATATAGTTTTGATCCAGGTTTTGGTACTATTGGCACCTCAGCAACATCTCCATTTACTATATCTGGTCTTAGTGCCGGGGCAAATAGTGTATATGTTCGTGATGCAGATGACGCCGCTCTTGATACAGACGGTGATCCATTAACTAATAGTTTAGGGTGTGTTACACAAATAGACTTTGAAATATTTGAACCGGACCCATTAGTAGCGGGCGGTAGTGTAACCGTAGTCGCAACCTGTGATGAGGGAGCTACCATAGTGGCAACGGCAAATGGTGGAACACCAGGGTATACTTATGAATTACAAGATAGTGGAGGGACTGCATTAGCAGGATTAGACTTTGCTACGAATGGAACAAATAATACATTTACCGGTATAGCACCGGGTAATTATATCATAGCCGTACAGGATAATAATAATTGTATTGATACAGAAACAATAACTGTTGATGCATTTAACCTGATAACTTTTGACACAACCGCCACAGCGTGTTATGCGGGTGACAATAATGGCACAATTGCCGTTGATGTATTAACCGGTAACGGAAACTATACATTTAGTATTAATGGCCTTGCAGGCCCGTTTGTAGCACCAAATGTAGATGCTGATTCTCATGTATTCTCAGGACTTATACCTGGCACCTATGAAATAGTAGTAAGAGATGGTTTGGGCTGTGATAACGACCCGCCTGTAGATGTTACTATTAATGGAGAATTAATAGCGAGCGCTGTTTTAAATAATGATTTAACATGTGCTGCTGATGCAACTGTTACCATAAGTCAAACAGGAGGCACAGGGACTTTTATTTACGGGTATAATAATACCGGAGGAGAGTTAGATGCTACTACTGCCACTGGAAGCGTATTTACTACAGACACGGCAGGAGACTATTATTTTTATGTAACAGATGGGCTTGGCTGTACCGATATTACAGGGCCAATTACTGTAACGCCTGCAGTGAACCCATCAATTACTAATATTTCCACTACAGATGTATTATGTAATGGTCATACCACAGGGGTAATAGATGTTACAATAGACACTTCTGTTGGTGTAGCACCGTATACTATTGAGGTTTTTGCAGATGATGGCTTTGGTAATCCTACTGGTTCTGATTTGGGAACAACAGGATTAGCAGGGGGTAATTATATTGTAGTTGTAACAGATGATAAATCATGCTTCATTTCTCAACCGGCAACGATTGGTGAACCTGATCCGATAACCTATGATGTTACAAAAGTAGATATTACCTGTAGTAATCCTGGCGGGTCTTCTCTGGGAGAAATTACTGTTTCAAATGTATTAGGAGGAACAGCAGAATATACTTATCATCTTACTAATAATTTTGGATATTCTGATTCTTATTCGACTACTGCTGGCGAAGATCACACATTTACTATTATAGACTTTGGTATTTATGAAGTAGATGTAATTGATGCGAATGGGTGCTCGGAAAAAACAGAGAACATAATCATTGCTTCACCTCCATCTGACCTAATAATTGATGTAACGCCAGGTGTTGCTACTTGTGCGGGAGGTGCCAGTGTAGAAGTTACAGTAACTTCACCTGTTGGAAGTGGTAATTATGAATTTGCTATTTTAGAATTTAATACACCGCCTTATGCCGCTCCAGGATCTTATCAAGGTCCTGATGTACCAGGAGGAGACACAACTACTTTTACCGGATTAACTCCGGGAGTAGTATATACCTTTGTAGTTCATGACTTAACTACAGACTGTTATTTTGTAAAAACTGCAGATGCTCCTACGACTACATTGTCAAATTTAACTTCAACGATAGATGTAGTAGCTAATGTTACATGTACGGGAAGTGCTGATGGAAATGTTTCATTTACTTTTGATAATTATGATGCCGCGGCTACAGATGTTTCTTATGAAATTTTTAATGCTGGAAATAATACTGCTGTAGCTGGAACAGCCAATTCTAGTGCAACAACAGGAACAGCTATAAGTGTAGCTGATTATGCAACTCTCCCTCCAGGTATTTACTATATTCTGTTTACTGAAATAGGAGGGGTAAATAATGGATGTACTGTGGCTTCAGACCCTTTCACTATCACAGAATCAACAAATTTATTAACTTTAACTACAACATCTACCCCTGACAATGAATGTGAAGTAACAGGTACAATAATTGCTTCCCCACAAAATGGTGCAGGATCATATGAATATATAGTTCAACCTGATCCATCACCAGCCCCAATAGTTAATCCTTTAGCAAGTGATCCTTCTTGGAGCTCTACAATTCTTCCAGTAGATAGTGGAGATTATGTAGTATTTGTAAAAGACGCGAATGATTGTATACAGTATGATCAAATAACGGTAGACCTGGAACCTGCACCGGTTATTACTGCAGAAATAGTAGATAATTGCGTTACCGAAGGAAATTTTGAAATTGTAATTACAAGAACACCTAATGCACCTATAGATTCTCCTTCTCCATATACTTTAAGTATAAATAGCAATGCCCCTCAAACAATCGTGTTTGATGGCAGTAATGAATATACAATAAGCGGATTAAACTCCGGATCGTATGATATAGAAGTATTTGACGTGAATGGATGTACAATGGATCCTGCCCTTCCGACTATAATCATCAACCCGCCTATGCAGGCAAGTACAGATCCTATTACTTTACTGGATTGTGAAGCCTCACCAAACGATCAGGCGGAAATTGAAATTACTGTATCCGGAGGATCAGGTACGTATGAATATGAAATCACAGGGCCTGGAATTAACGAAGGAGGATTGGGAACAGCACTACCTTCTAACCCATATACGTATTCAGGAGCTACTACAGCAGGAACTTATACTATAACAGTATATGATATGGGCTTTCCAAATACTTGTCCGTTGGTTCTTACAGAAGAAGTACCCGCAAGACTGGAACCAACGATTAGTATTACAAATTTCACTGATGTTACTTGCCAAGGAGCAGATGACGGTACAATAACAGCCTCTGTAGTTGATAACGGTACAGGGCCTTATACATTTTCTATCATAGCAGTTGCAGATGACGCCAATGCTATTGTAACACCAATTGCACCAACTTCATTCACAGCTACTACGGCTACTTTCACCGGATTGGATGGATCATCGGCAGGTGCCGGGGTAACCTATACAGTTCAGGTAACAGCAGCTAATAGTTGTGCAGTTACTGAAACACAATTAATTACTGAACCGGAAGCTATTGATGTGCCTCTGGCAGCTATAACAGTTACTGAATTTGCATGTACTGCAGGAAATAGCATGAACAATGCACTTATTGAAGTTGATGAAACTCTAATCACTGGAGGCTCAGGAAATTATGTGAGTTACGAATTCATTCCTCCTGGAGGTTCTACCGATATAACCCGGAATTCGGGTAATCCGAATTACATTGTAACCGATGTGGCAGGTGGTACATATACCATTAATGTTTATGACGATAATGTATGCCAGGGCACAATAGATGTAGATGTAGCTCCGTTTACGGAGATCAGCAATCCTGTTGTAACTCCGGTTTCAAACACATGCCCTGCAGGGGCCGAAATTAATTTTACGGTAGATTTTAATCCTCCGGCGGCTACACCTAATATGACGTATACCATTTTAGGGGCCAATACAGGGTTCTCAGATTCTGATTCCAGCACCCTCAACACAACGACCTTTACAGGCCTGCCAGTAGATAACTATACATTAACAGCAACCAATACAGATACAGGATGCTCGGTAAGTACCACATACCAGGTGGTAGACCCGGACACCTTTACCATTGATGTCGTAGTTTTAAATGATGTTATTTGTTTCGGTACTGCCACCGGGCTAATTTCAGTACAATTACAGGATGCGGCTTATGTTGGGGCTTTTGACTATGAAATTTTTGGCACTAATGGTACTCCTACCGACTTTACAGATGATGGGCCTGCCCTGTTTGCAGGCAGTAGTCCGGATAATGGCCCATTTTCAGTTCCAGACGGGTTACTTGCAGGAACATATTATGTAAGCGTTACTCAAGTAGGCTCGCCTGAGTGTAATAATGTTGAATTCTTTACCATTGTAGGGCCACCTTCAGTGCTGGATGCATCGGCGGTAGTTACACCTATCACTTGTGTTGGCGACGATGGTGTTATTGAAATTCTGGCAACAGGAGGTTGGGGGGATTATTCATATTATGTAGATACAGCTCCAATCCCTGATGAATTTGATTCGTCAAACTATACAATAACAAACCCAAGAGTTGAGAATTTATCGCCTGGAACTTATGAAATCTGGGTAATGGATCAGAATGGTTGTCCGTTCCAATTAACGGATGAAGTCTTAGATGATCCTGTTCCATTAACTGCAGACCTGCAGGTAAACCAGTTTAACTGTAATGGTACTGACGGTATTATTGAAGTTGTAAATGTAGCAGGGGGTCAAGGGTCGAACCATACCTTTGAGTTATTCCTGAATGGTACGACTACAGGAAATACAAACAGCACCGGGCTATTTAATAATTTAGGTGCGGGTACATATACTGTATTAGTATCAGATCAGTGGAATTGTTCAGTAACAACAGCTCCGGTTACATTGTTTAATCAGCTTACCGCTGTTGCAGGCATTACGGCCGATCTAACATGTGTTCGAAATGACGGTGAAATAACTATTGAGATTGCAGGAGGTTCAGGGAACTTCCAGTTTGATGTGTTATCACCTATTGGAAGCATTCCAATTGTGCCTACATCAACTACACCAACATCGGCTACTTTTAGCGGCCTCGATGAAGCCGGAACCTATAACTTTACAATTACCGATCTGGATACGGCAATATTGCCCGGGCCGGTATATTGTACAACAACAGCTGTTGCAGTTATTGAAGAGCCTGTTGATCCGGTAATAGAGGATATTGTAACCACAGATGCTTCTTGTGAAGGTTTTGCCGATGGTACGGCCAATATTACTTTAACAGACGCCACGGACAATGATCCGCCTTACACTTATACATTAACTTCCGCTCCCGGAACGTATAGTGGTGCAATGTCTAATACAACCGGAGTGTTCTCAGAATTAACCGCTGGAACCTACGACTTTACGGTAGAATCAAGCATATCATGTACAGTAACAGACCAGTTTGAAATAGATGAACCACTTGCGCTGGCAGCAATTGCAGATGTAACTCAGGAATTTACTTGTGATGCTACTAATGGCGCTGCACAAGGTGAAATTACCGTAATAGTTACTCCGGGAACTGGAACATCACCATATGCGTACAGTATAGATGGAACTAATTTCCAAAACGATCCCGTATTCGTTATTACAGATACAGGAGCTGATC
Source organism: uncultured Flavobacteriaceae bacterium (assembly GCA_937901915.1). Classification (GTDB taxonomy): domain Bacteria; phylum Bacteroidota; class Bacteroidia; order Flavobacteriales; family Flavobacteriaceae; genus Abyssalbus. The sequence continues at coordinate 4,103 of CALGUD010000024.1, read as the reverse complement.
AGCCATTTGTATTCACAGTACGTGATGCCAATGGTTGTACAACAACAGCAAATGCAACAATTTTAGCATTGCCAAGAATAAATCTTGTTCTTGATGCTACTATCGATCCGTTTACGTGTGCAAATACCGGTGAAACTATTACTATAAATGTTACAGGACAATCCGGTCCACCAACATATCCTTCAGAGGAACTTACTTTTGAAGTATTAGGAACAAGTATTTCACAGGCAAGCCCTACTATATTGTTACCATCCGTAGGTACACATACAATAAGGGTAACTGATAATAATACCGGTTGTTTTGAAACAATTGAATATACAGTGGATCCTTATGATACTATTGAGGTAGTTGCCAGTAGCCCAACTCCAATTACATGTATTGGAGATGATGATGGCACATTACAAATAGATGTAACCGGTTATAACGGAGCCTATGATTATGTAGTATTGGATGATACTGGAGCACCAACACTTATTGCCGATACCGGTTTGGACACAGCTACAGGTGCGGTACAAATCAGCGGATTAGCAGCCGGAAACTATACAGTTCAGATTACAGCTACCGATACACCTTACTGTTTTGACATTTCCAACAGTATAACCATTCCGGGGCCAAGTGAACCGTTAGGCTTAACGCTGGATTTAACAGATGATATTACCTGTATAAGCGACGGTACTATTACAGCCACCGCAACGGGAGGCTGGAGCAGCAGTTATGTGTATACGTTAACTTCTCCTCTGGGAACTGTAGTTGGACCACAACCCGGACGTGTGTTTACAGGAATAGATCAGACTGGTACATACACTTTTGAGGTTGAAGATGCTAATGGTTGTATTGAACAAGCCACCATTGATGTTATTGTACCAAACCAGATAGTCGCAACTGCCGTAGGATATACACTGCTTTGTGAAGGCGATACCGATGGTACAGTGACGGTAACAGCTTCAGGAGGCAGGGGCGTCGCGTCCTTCCAGTACATATTAACAAATATTGATACCGGGGTTGATTCGGGAGCACAGGCAAACAACGTATTTACCGGACTTGGTGCAGGTAATTATGAAGTAACCGTTATAGACGGTTGGGGTTGTGATGTAACAACTTTGCCGGTGGAAATTACAGAACCAACTGAAGTTATAGCCTCACTTATTCAATTGAGTCCGTTAACTTGTGAAAATGACGCTGTGATCCAGGTAAGTGCTACCGGAGGAACCGGGCCTTATGAGTATAGTACTTCCCAAACCGGGCCATGGAGTCCAACTAACACATTTACTGAAGGCGTAGGACAATACCAGTACTTTGCCCAGGATGCTCTTGGCTGTATTTCTGTAGTACCGTCCAATAGGATTACCATAGAACCAATTACAGATGTAGAAGTTATTATAGATGATGCTGGAGCAAATCTGTCATGCTTTGGCAACACAGATGCGATTATCAGAGCTTCAGCAACTGGTGGGCTAGGTGAATACATGTATGAGCTATATGATACCCTTGTCGATGAAAATGCACCTGCAGTACCTGCAATAGGAACATCACTCAATGGAATATTTGATAACCTTGGACCGGGAAGCTATTATGTACGAGTAATTAGTGTAGATTGTTATGATGTATCAGAGGAAATTGAGATTACAGAGCCAACTCCTTTGGTTGAAGACTTATTTGAATTCACAAACCCAACCTGTACAGGTGAAGGGGATGGTACAATTACTTATGTAGTATCAGGAGGTACCGGCACTATTAAATATGCCATCTCTCCGGATCTCGATCAGTTTGATGAAAACTCTACCTTCACAAACCTTTCACCTGGCACATATAGAGTAATTGCCCAGGATGAAAACGGGTGTTATATAATCAGGGATTTTGTTATTGAAGATCCGGATCAGTTAACAGTAACACCGGGTACTTTACAACAGGAACTTTGTGCGGGTGATTTAACAGGCACCATCGAAGTGCTTATTGAAGGAGGTACAGCCCCTTACACGGCGGCTATAACCTATCCGGGCGATACTACAGATCCACTGGTATTTGAACCGGTAACCGATAATGGTGATCCAACTATACCTTCACCGCATACATTCGGTGGTCTTGCAGGAGGTATTACCTATACCATCTTTATTGAAGATGCAATGGGTTGTACTACCAATGTAGATATTGCATTAGACCCGTCATTTGACCTCACTGCCGATGTAACCGTTGCGTATAGTTGTACAGACAATTTCTCAACCAATACAGTAACGGTAAATGTAATTGACCCGACTGCTGCGGCTGAGGACCTGATTTATACATTAAACGGCGTAAACCAGCTGGAAAATGTATTTACCAATGTGCCTCCGGGAGATCACTTTATTGAGATCTCTGCACCAAACGGATGTGTGAATATGGATATAGACCAGGTTGGATTTACTATTGAAGCCATAGAAGATCTCGGTATAGAGATATTTGAATCTAACTTAAACGAGTTTACCTATAACGGCACCGGTGGCGTACCACCTTATGAATATTATGTAGACGGTGAATTCCAGGGAGCGGATAATATATACCGCATCAACCATACCGCCACCTACACCGTAAGGGTAGTTGACAGCAATGGTTGTGAGTTCACAGATACTATCTTTATAGAGTTCTATGACATCGAAGTCCCACCGGTATTTACCCCGGATAATGATGGTATCAATGACGAATGGGAAATTATTAATGATCTAGGGTTCCCGAATATGGTAACCAAGGTGTACGACAGGTACGGAAGGTGGCTCGCAACAATGAGGCCAGGCGAGACATGGGATGGTATGTATGACGGTAAGCCATTGCCATCAGGTGATTACTGGTATGTAATTAAAATAAATGGAGAGAATGACCCGAGGGAGTTTATTGGTCACTTTACATTGTACAGATAAAGGATAATAAAGCATATTAAAATAGATGAAAAAGAAAATTGTTATCATATTGGTTTTTGTTTCCGGTTTTGTGTTAAAAGCACAGGAAGTAACCCTGCCGCCAACAACACAATACCTGGCAGACAATCCGTTTTTAATAGCACCAACCTTTGCCGGTATCGGTGACCATATGAAAATACGGATGAGCGGATTAACACAATGGGTTGGAGTGGAAGATGCTCCCGACACGCAGTCTATCGGCTCCGATGTCAGGTTAGGGAACAGGTCCGGACTCGGGATGGTTTTGTATAATGACAGAAACGGTAATACGTTGCAAAGTGGTGCCAAGGCATCATTTGCTCACCACCTTACTATAGACCGGTATGAGGACCATTTTTTATCCTTTGGACTCTCATACCTGGTAAACCAGTTTCGCATTAAAACCGAAGTCTTTGATGATTATCTGGCAACCAATCCGGACCCGTCAATCACTGATAACAGATCTATAATCAATCATAATTTTGAAGCCGGGTTCCTGTATCGTTTAAACGGGTTTTACATTAGTGCTAATATCACAAACATCCTCAATAAAAATGAGGATATATTCTCTACTTTTGAACCGGACCAGTTAAGGAATTACTACATATATGCCGGTTATAAGTACAGAAGGAGAAGAAACAGCCCCATAGAGTTAGAGCCCTCAGTCTTTTACCAGCTTTTTGAAAGTGACGGCCGGTCCAGTACCGACCTTAACTTTAAGGTAAGGTTCTGGGATTTTGAAGACTATTACTGGGCAGGCGTTTCTTATCGTTTTTTAAACGACCAGTTCGGTGACCCGCTTAATATTGGCCCAATGATAGGCTTAAAGAAAGGGAATTTCTATTTTGGATATTCCTACCAGATCATTTTAAACGAAATAACAGCCTACAACAGCGGTTCACACATGATTACCCTTGGCCTGGATGTATTCCAGGGCATCAGTAATTGTCGATGTACATTTTAATGAGCCTTTGGTTTTATGAGCGTATCGAAATAAAACCATTAGAGCGAATTAATCCCGCTGCTAAGCGGGATCTTTTCCACATTAAATCTGCCTTTGGTTTTATGAGCGTATCGAAATAAAACCATTAGAGCGAATTAATCCCGCTGCTAAGCGGGATCTTTTCCACATTAAATCTGCCTTTGGTTTTATGAGCGTATCGAAATAAAACCATTAGAGCGAATTAATCCCGC
>CALGUD010000023.1 GCA_937901915.1 uncultured Flavobacteriaceae bacterium | reverse complement strand
GGTAGACTTTTTCAAATTCGTATAAACTTACGGTGTCATCGGAAAACATAATCAATGGAACTTGCTTGTCCTTTTGGGCAAATCCTACCAAATTGAAAAGAATTGAAAATGAAATAAGTAAGGTTATTTTTTTCATAATATTATTGTTTAAATAAATTAGCAGGTATAAGGTATAAATTATTATACTTTAAAACATGATGTTAATTATAAATTATGAAAGAAATAGATGACTTTAAGATAACATAGTTTTCGCTTTCTTAACAGCTTCCACCAGTTTGTCAACCTCTTCTTTTGTATTGTAAAAAGAAAAACTAGCCCTTACAGTTCCCGGTATTTTGTAGTAATCCATAATGGGTTGTGCACAGTGGTGGCCTGTTCGTACAGCAATGCCCAATTTGTCTAGTATGCTCCCGATGTCATAAGGGTGAATACCTTTGATATTAAAAGATATCACTGATGTTTTCTGTTTGGAGACACCATAAATTTTTAAGCCTTCAATTTGTAGAAGCTTTTTGGTAGCATACTCTAACAGTTCATGCTCATAGGCTTCAATATTTTTGAATCCGATAGTATTGAGGTAATCAATCGCTGCTCCAAAAGCGATACCTCCGCAAATGTTAGGAGTTCCTGCTTCAAATTTATGCGGAAGGTCGGCATAAGTAGTTTTTTCAAAAGTAACTTCAGCAATCATTTCACCACCGCCCTGGTAAGGAGGAAGTTTTCTTAACCATTCTTCTTTGCCATACAACATACCTACACCTGTAGGGCCACACATTTTATGGGCTGATGCTACGTAAAAATCCACATCCAGCGCCTGTACATCGGGTTTTACATGCGGTGAAGCCTGTGCGCCGTCAATTAATACAGCAGCACCTACGGCATGCGCCTTTTTAATGATCTCTTCAATAGGGTTTATGGTCCCTAAGGCATTGGAAATATGATTACAAAAAACAAGTTTGGTTTTACCGGATAATAAATTGTCGTATTCCTTCATGATTAATTCACCATCTTCGTTCATGGGAATTACGCGTAAAACCGCTCCGGTACGTTCACATAGCATTTGCCATGGTACAATGTTGGAATGATGCTCTAAAGCAGACACAATAATTTCATCACCTTTTTTTAATACGGATGTAAAACCGTTGGCAATAAGGTTTATTCCATGTGTGGTGCCCGAAGTGAATATAATTTCAAAAGCATGCTTTGCATTAAAATGCTTGCGGATTTTTTGCCGTGCCTGTTCATAAATATCCGTAGCTTCCTGTGAAAGTGCATGAACACCTCGGTGAATATTGGCATTATAATTAGAATAGTAATCTACAATTGCATCTATTACTACCTGCGGAGTCTGTGAAGTAGCTGCATTGTCCAGGTATACCAAAGGGTATCCGTTTACTTTTCTATTGAGGATCGGGAAATTTTTACGTATTTTCTGTACGTCTAGCATGATCTTTGTATATAATTTACAGGTACAAAAGTACTAACTATTTAGCGTTATATTTTGTTATGTTAGAACGATTTTGTTATAAAGGGATCACTCATGAAAATTTTTAAAATAACCCTCTTCTGCATTCTGTTATTACTCATAACCGGATTTTCTGTTTTAGCTACTATAAATTTACCAAAGCTCCAATATCATATCGGGTCATGGGCTGAGTACGTAACAACTCTTGCAAAAGCTTCCGAAGAGCGTTATGACGCACAATTTTGGCTAAATGCAGAATGTTATATGTTCTGTACCAAAGATGGAATTATTGATGTTGTTGAAGGAGGCCGGGTGTCGGAAGTTCGATGAATTGCGGTTTACGAAGGCACGATTTTTTTGGAACCAAACCTCCAAACTCCAAATTTTTTGAAAAAGACTCATAAAATTACCTACAACCGATTAAACGACTCAACAGTTTATTATAATCAAAGTCATTTACGGGTATTACAATCTTCATTAGTATACGTGTATTCGTAAAGATATTCATATTCACCATTATCAGAAAATTCTACTCTATAATCCAGTATAAGAATATTATTATTTACATCTCTTTTTAATTCTTGCAAAGTTTTAGTCATAGAGACTGAATAACCTAGGTCTTTAATTGGAAAGTAATACTCTGATAATAACAAATATTTTTCAACCATTATTTCACCAGTCTCAAGTGAAAAATGTTTTAGTATCTTTTCATCATCATAAGTTGCTTCATATCGTGGATAAAAGGTAATATCATCATGAGATATTTCTTTTTTTATGATATTGCCAGCAATATCATATTCTACTTTGTAAAAAAGAGGACTTGTCTTCGTTGAATTAGGTTCATAACTATACTCAATAATTTTAGCGGGTAGATTATTTCCAAAATCTGAGTACGCAATGCTATCGGTAATCACAAAAGAACCTTGATCCTTGGTTTTATAGATTGATTCACCAATTAAATTTGATAAATCATCGTAGTAAAACGTTTTTTTGTAATTCTCGAAGTGTGTAATTTGTTCTATTTTTCCTTCATCATTATAATAAAAACTGTATTTTAAATCAAAATTGGGATCATATACTTCGATTAGATTATCAGTTTTATATATAATATTATCTTTTTCTGAAGAAATATTAGTCAAAATATCCAGACCAACTAGTTTTTCATTATTAATGTAGAATACTTGTGTAATTCCAGATTGGGCATCATTTGATAATCTTCTTTTAGTCTCTTTTTCAACAACAATTTTACAAGAACTTTCTGTTAGTGTCTGATTAGTTTTAACTTTTATATCTCCTATGTATGTGCCAATGTAATTAGTTTCTTCCGATCGATAATAAAGACTTGTGGCAAACTCATTACCTAACTCCTCAGAATTGTAAAAAACAACTTTAAAATTTTGACCTCCACTATAGGTTTTGTAATTTGATTGTTCTTCATTTAACTCAGTACTTAAAAAGGATACACCTTGGTAATCAAACTCTTGTATTTCGGAATTGTCAATTTTTACTATTTTTAGTTCTTTAGGTAAAATATAATCTTCTTCAAAACTTAATACAAAATCATTTGGAAGACCCATACCATCTTTGGAGAGTTTATAAAGACTTTTTAATGTAACACTTACATTTGTAAGAAATTTTTGTTTAAAGTAAATATCAAATAAAACCGTTTGATTTGTCAATTCATTTGTTTTAATTATTATTGAATTATGTTTGGTTAAATATATTGATACATTATTGTTTGAAATATTTTTTATTTCAATTGATCCAGAATCATAGACATTTGAAGTTGTATGTGTCTCAATAGTAGGAAAAATTTTCTGACCATTTAAAAGGTTCATTCGTGAAGAAAGAATGTCACCCTTGGAATCCGAGAAAGATATGAAATAGGTTTCCTCTTCAATTGGAGTAGGATCGTCTGATTTGCAGGAAGTAAATATTGAAAAAATTATAATCAGACTAAAGAGGTATTTGTATTTCATAATCATTTAATTCTATTATCTATCCTTGTATTAAAACATATAATGAGTTTAATTTTTACAAATTAAACCCGAGGTTTACACCTAATTTCATAGCAATTTGCTTAGTAATCCGGGCTTTTACTTCAGGAATTTTTACACTTTCAAGTACATTATTGGCAAACCCATACATAAGTAAAGCTTTTGCTTCCCTGGCTGGGATTCCCCTTGAACGTAAATAGAACAAGGCTTCTTCATCCAGTTGTCCGATTGTACAGCCATGAGAACATTTTACATCATCTGCAAAAATTTCAAGCTGAGGTTTACTGTTTATAGAGGCTTTATCATCTATAAGAATGTTATTGTTTTGCTGAAACGCATTTGTTTTTTGGGCTATTTTATCAACAATGATTTTCCCGTTAAAAACACCAGTACTCTTGTCGGCAAAAATGCCTTTATAATCCTGGTGGCTCTCACAATTAGGTTGTGCATGATGTACTAAGGTATTGTGGTCTACATGCTGATTACTTCCAATAATAGTAATGCCTTTTAAGGTAGACTCAATACGCTCATCCTGGTGGTAGAAATTAAGATTATTTCTCACAAGGTTTCCGCCAAAAGTAAAAGTATGCACGGCTGCGTGACTGTTCTTTTTTTGTGAAATGTATGTATTGTCTATTAACGAAGCTGTTTGATTGTCATTCTGAATTTTGTAATAATCAACAATGGCATTTTTATTAGCAAAAATTTCGGTAACAGAATTCGTTAGAATAGGATTTGAAGTTAAACTTTGATGACGCTCTATAATCTGTACATGTGCATTTTCGCCAACTACAATTAAGTTCCGAGGCTGAAGCATCAGAGCGGCTTCTGTTCCTGTTGAAAAATGAATGATTTGAATAGGTTTATCTACTACTTTTCCCTTAGGAATATTTATAAATGCTCCCTCTTTTGAAAAAGCGGTGTTTAATGAAGTGAGACTATCATCTTTATGGGCTATTTTATTGAAATAGTTATCAATAACAATCCTGTATTTAGGTTTGGTTAACGCCGCGCTCATTAAACATACATCCAATCCGTCGTGAGATGTTTCGGATAGGTATGAGGTATAAATGCCATCTATAAATATAATTTTATAAGCATCTATATCATGAATAAAGTACTTTTTAACCTCATTAAATTCTAATGCAACTTCTTTTTTAGGAAATACACTATAATCATTTTTAAGCAAGGCGTTTAATGAAGTATATTTCCAGGCCTCATCTTTTTTAGAAGGAAAGCCTTTTTGTTCAAATACTTTAATGGCTTCAGAACGAATATCGTGTACAGGGGAATCCAGGTCCACCTGTCCTTCAAAAGCCATGAATGATGATATTAATTTATCTTTTAGATCCATTTTTTATTTTCTTCATACCTGACAGAGTTTAAGATTGTCAGGTATTATATTAAACTATACAGCCATTTCCTGTTTAATCCAGTCGTACCCTTTTTCTTCAAGTTCATGAGCCAGGTCTTTACCTCCGGACTTCACTATTTTACCATCAAACAAAACATGTACATAATCCGGAACTATATAATCCAGTAATCGCTGATAATGGGTAATTACTATAGTTGCATTATCTTTACTTTTAAGCCTGTTTACACCGTCGGCAACAATACGGAGGGCATCAATATCCAAACCTGAATCGGTTTCATCCAGAATTGCAAGTTTTGGTTCTAACATAGCCATCTGAAAAATTTCATTACGCTTTTTCTCGCCTCCTGAAAAACCTTCATTGAGTGAACGGGAAAGAAATTTTCTGTCAATTTCAAGCATTTCTGATTTTTCACGTATTTTCTTCAGCATTTCATTTGCCGGCATTTCTTCCAACCCTTGTGCTTTCCTTGTTTCATTAATTGCCGTTTTCATAAAATTGGTCACGGTTACACCTGGAATTTCAGTAGGGTATTGAAAGGACATAAAGATACCTTTATGTGCACGTTCTTCAGGTGCAAGCTCGCTAATATCTTCATTATTAAAAGAAACGGAACCTTCAGTAACTTCAAAATCTTCATTACCGGCGATCACTGCTGCCAAAGTACTCTTACCGGAACCATTAGGGCCCATAATAGCATGTACTTCTCCGGGTTTCACCTCCAGGTTAATGCCTTTTAAAATTCCTTTGCCTTCTACGCTGGCATGTAAATTATTGATTTTTAACATTTAAATCTTGTATTTATTTAAAATTGAAGATTGAAAATTTAAGATTAAATATTTCAATCATATAAATTTATTTCCTTTGCTATTCGTTTTCTGTAAATATTTAATAAAACTCGAAAGAGACTTACTTAACTCAATGTATGGTAGCCATTAATCTTCAATCTTTAACCTACAGACCCCTCTAAAGATATTTCTAATAACTTTTGGGCTTCAACGGCAAATTCCATAGGAAGTTTATTCAATACTTCCTTGCTGAATCCGTTCACAATTAAAGCAATGGCTTTTTCAGTATCTATTCCCCTTTGATTGCAATAAAATATCTGGTCTTCACCAATTTTACTGGTGGTAGCCTCATGTTCTATCTGGGCTGTTTTGTTTTTTACCTCTATGTATGGAAATGTATGAGCACCACACTCGTTGCCCATAAGCAAAGAATCACATTGTGAAAAATTACGGGCATTTTCTGCCCTGCTGCTCACCTGTACCAATCCACGATAGCTATTTTGAGACTTTCCGGCCGAAATACCTTTAGAAATAATAGTACTTCGGGTGTTTTTGCCTAAATGGATCATTTTTGTACCCGTATCGGCCTGTTGAAAATTATTGGTAACAGCGATAGAATAAAATTCACCTACTGAATTATCCCCTTTTAATACACAGGAAGGATATTTCCAGGTAATAGCAGAACCTGTTTCTACCTGCGTCCAGCTTATTTTAGCATTCTTTTCGCAGAGTCCGCGTTTTGTAACAAAGTTAAAAACCCCACCTTTACCTTCCTTATTGCCCGGGAACCAGTTTTGTACGGTAGAATATTTTATTTCAGCACCATCCAAAGCTACGAGTTCTACCACAGCGGCGTGCAATTGATTTTCATCACGCGAAGGTGCGGTACAGCCTTCAAGGTAGCTTACATAACTATCCTCATCGGCTATAACCAATGTTCTTTCAAATTGCCCGGTACCTGCCTGGTTAATCCTGAAATATGTAGACAATTCCATAGGACAACGTACACCTTTAGGGATGTAACAGAAAGAACCATCTGAGAATACGGCAGAATTTAATGCGGCATAAAAATTATCACGTTGCGGTACCACGGTACCTAAATATTTTTTCACTAATTCAGGGTGCTCTTTAATTGCATCAGAGATCGGGCAGAAAATAATACCTTTTTCTCCCAGGGTCTTTTTGAAAGTTGTAGCTACTGAAACAGAGTCCATCACTATATCAACGGCAACGCCTGCCAGTTTTTTTTGCTCTTCCAGGGAAATGCCCAATTTTTTGAATGTTTCCAATAAATCCGGATCTACTTCGTCCAGGCTTTCATATTTGGGTTTTTTTCGTGGGGCAGAATAATAAGAAATTGCCTGAAAATCAGGTTTTATATACTTTACATTCGCCCATTCCGGTTCAACCATTTGCTCCCAGGCCCTGTAGGCTTCCAGTCGCCATTCGGTCATCCATTCCGGTTCGTCTTTCTTTTTTGAAATAGCCCGTACAATATCTTCATTTAAACCAATGGGAAACGTATCAGATTCTATATCGGTATAAAATCCGTATTCGTATTCTTTGGTTTCCAGTTCTTTTTTTAATTCCTCTTCAGTATAAGCCATAAGCTTCTATATTCTTTTTGGGACTTTTAATTATTATATATTTTACATCCTTTTAAAAGGTATAATTTCATTTTATCAAGCCCTAATTAATTTTATCCGTTATCCTGTTTCCGGGTTTCCTTGCGGTTTCTGATCTGATAGCTATAGGGAGAAGGCTTTAGAGTGAAAAGCTCTCACCGCAGCCACAGGTTCTTTGAGCATTTGGATTTTGAAATACAAACCCTTTTCCATTTAATCCGCCTGAAAATTCCAAGGTAGTTCCTACCAGGTACAGGAAACTTTTTTTATCTACTATAATTTTAACAGCGTTATCTTCAAAGACTTTATCTTCTTCGCTTTTGCTTTTATCAAATTTTAATTCATAGGACAAACCACTGCAACCGCCACTCTTTACGCCCACACGCACAAAGTCCCGGGCAATGTTAAAGTCGTCATCAGACATTAACTCTGCAATCTTTTTTTTAGCTGTATCGGAAACTTTTATCATTTTTAAATAGATTATTTCTAAATAAGGTACAAATATAAGGTATTTGCCGGTTTTAAGTATAAAACCTTACATTAATATAACAAATATTATCATAAGTATTGCCTATTACGGGAAGTTTATTTTAGAAGGTAATTCATGCTGCTGTTTACTCAGGTTTTTGGAAACTGGGATTGTTAATAAACTCGTCATCGGAGAGTGATAGCAGAAACGCTTTTAAGTCCGTTTTTTCATTTTCTGTTAGTTGTACCCCGCCTTTATTAACAGATTTCATTAAGGGGTCAATTGTAGGTGAATTTACAAGCCCTTCGGAATAATGATTAATAACTTCTTCTAATGTTTCAAACCTGCCATCGTGCATGTAAGGGGCTGTAAATTTGAGGTTTCGTAATGAAGGGGTTTTAAATTTACCATTGTCTGCAGGATCACCGGTGATATTCCCTAAGCCCAAATCGGTGAAATCTGAATCCAGACCGTTGTTATGAAAAATATTATCGGTCCACAATGGGTTATTAGGATTCCCATGGCAATGAAAGCAATCTCCTTTTTCTTCACTCATAAAAACATTGATGCCGTTTAATTCGGAATCAGTTAAAGTTAGTTCACCCATAAGGTATTGGTCGAATCTAGAGTTACCTGAAATGAGCGTCCGAATGAACTGTGCCAAAGCCTTTGTAACGAGAGTAGAATCTATGGACGCTGTACCAAAAGCCCGGCTAAAGAGTGTTGGATATTCCGGATGATTTTGTAAAGCCTGTGCTGCATTCTCCCATGTATTATGCATTTCTATGACATTAATTACCGGCTCCAGGGCCTGGTTTTCAATGCTAAAGGCGCGGCCATCCCAAAAAAACTTTTCATCATAATTAAAGGCAAGGTTAAATAAAGGCATTGAATTCCTTGGGCCGGTAATTCCATCAATTCCACTGCTAAAACGAGCAGTATCTGTAAATGCATTTTCGGGGGAATGGCAACTAGTACAGGACTGGGTTCCGTTTGCCGATAAAATGGGGTCAAAGAATAATTTTTTCCCGAGGTCCACACCTTCAATCGTTTGCGGATTACTTACAGGAATGACAGGTGGCAATATTTTTTCTTGAAATAATTCAGGAATATCGAGGGATTGTGGTGTAGGGGAATATAAATCACCTGAAGTATCATCACTGCCCCCACAAGCAGATAAAATGAGTGTAATACATATTATATTCAGGTATTTAATCATGATTGAGGGGTTTTTAAGGAATTACATTTCCCAGGCTGAAAACGGTTTGCCCGTTTTCATTCATCATTTTTTGTGCCTCATAGTTTGACATCAAATCCACACCAAACGTATTTAGGTCCCACACATTGGGGTCTTTGAACCATTCGGCAATGTTCATTTCAATTTCAATAATTGTATTATTTTCTATGGAGACTCCTCCTTCTAAGCTTACATTAAAGAAATTTTGTTCAAACTGGGAATCAGCATTTCTTGCAGTACCCATGTGATAGGAATATGGATTCTCATCATCTGTACCGCCATCTGCATCAGTAAACATTCCCTCTAACTGCATAAAATGGTAGCCGCCCCCCAACATTTCGGGCCAGTTCCAGGAGGCAGAATTAAGGTCCTGGTATGCACCGTCTGTATTGTCCTCCTCGTCAAAACCAAATGTAAAAGAAAGTGTTTCGTATTCTCCAACGGGAACATTTGGAATTGTAACAGCGGTGTTGTTATTATTTACATCAACTAAAAGGTAGCCGGTTAAGGTTGTGGTGCCCCTGTCTTGTTTATGCAATACAATATCAGAAATTAAATACCTTAAGAGCGTTATGCTAAGTATATCTCCGTTGGCATTTTCGTAATTTACAGTATTAAAATCGGCTGAAGAAACTTCTTCTCCATCCCAATTATGTGTAAAATTTACAGTAAGGTTTACATTAGCAGTTGCATCGTCATCATTGTTACATGCGGCCGTAAAACCCAGCAAAATTATAAACAGTATTAACTTAGTGCTCTTCATCATATTCAATTTTAATAACCAACAGGTCTGAAAAACCATTATTCTTTTCAATATCAAAATCCGAACTGCTGCTTTCTCCAACAATGATAAAATTATTTGCTGTGATTTCAACAGCACTATAAGCAAAATCAAGTTTGCTGCCTCCAAGAGATTCTTGCCATTGAAGATTTCCTGAATTGTCAATTTTCATTACCCAGACATCATTTTCGCCTTTGTTGCTGTTTACATCAATATTTTCACTTCTTGAACTGCCTGCAATTATAAAACCATCATCCTGTGTTGCCGAAATATGCCTTGCAGCATCAAAACTACTTCCGCCATAGGACCGGTCCCAAAGAAGGCTACCGGTGGTAGAGATTTTGATTACCCATACATCGGCTGCACCAATATGACTGGACACGTCTCCATCATTGCTTCGGCTATCTCCCGCAATTAAATAATTTCCATCAGAAGTTTTTACAATGCTTCTCGCTTCATCAATTTGTGTTCCACCATAAGAGTATTCCCATTCGAGGTCTCCATCAGCATTAATTTTAACCACCCAAAAATCATAACTTCCTTTCGGGTCGGTAATATCAAAATCAAAACTGTCTGAAGAACCTACCATTATAAACCCATGGTCTTCAGTTTCAATAGCATCATAAGAAGTATCGGCAAAAGTACCTCCAAAGTATCTTCTCCAAACCTTATCACCGTTTGCATCGAGTTTTAATGCCCAATAATCACCACCAGCATGCTTTTTCTGAACAGTTTTGTCATTTCCTTCGCCTTCTGAGGCTGTAACATCTAAAACACCGCTTACAAAATATCCGCCATCTGAAGTCGGAATCAGGGAAAAAGACTCATCATTACCTTGAAAACCATGTGTCTTTTCCCATACAATAGATCCAGCAGCATCGAGTTTGACCAGCCAAATATCGTTTAGCCCAAAATTTTCAGACACATCATTATCGTTGCTGTTTGATGTTCCTGCCAATACATATCCGTTGTCGTTACTCTGAATAATCTTATAGGCTTTCTCGTTGTTTGATCCCCCAAAGGTTTTGGAATGGATTAAATTATCCTCATGATCAAATTTAAGGAACCAAAAATCAAAATTTTCAGATTCTTTATCTTCAATATCCATGTTCGTGCTTTGGGTGTAACCTGCTATTGCATACCCTCCGTCATCTGTTTTAATTACGGATTGAGCAACTTCATTCTTGGATCCTCCAAAAGTTTTGCTAAAGACAATTTTTACCGGGTTATTTTCAGTAACCGGATCACTTTCATCGTCTTTATTACAATTATAAAATGCAAAAAGAATGACAAAAAGGATGATTTTAATAACGGCTCTACGCATTAGTTTTCACTTTTCCTTACAACAAGAAGGCCGGAATTAATATCACTTATTAATATATTACCACTCTCAAAAAACGGATACACGCTCCAGGCACCATTAAAAGAGGTGCTGTTATTAGCTGGGTAACTATCAAAATAGGCAGTTTCGCTTATATTCTGATTTTCTACATCAGAAATATCAACAATACGTAACCCTGCGGTATAGTTGGCCAGATAAAACTCATTACCTTTTATATAGCCATTATGATCTATTGCACTTGAGCCACCACTATATTCAAAATGTAATTGTGGGTCATCTAAATCAGTAAAATCAAAAACCAGTGTCCGTGTATTTAAGCCTACATTTATTTCATCGGTTTCATCACCAACAAAAAAATAAGTTTGACTTTCATCAAACCATCCCTGATGTGTATAGTTAACGTTTGAATAGCTTATGTCTGAAATCAATACCGGGTTTTCTTTATCAGTAACATCAACAATTACAACTTCATTTTCATTACTTCCAAAGAATATTTCCCTTCCGGCATAATCTGTATCCGGACCGTTATAAGTAACAATCTGTGCATCATGAGTATATGCTTTTTCATTATAACCGCCTTCATCAATAATGGCCAATGGGTCTTGAATATTTATAAAATATGGCCCTCCCAAAAATGAAGTTGTACCAATGGCATAAGCATAGCCTGTGTCTTCATTGATAGCAACATTATGTGCTTTTCCAAAGCCTGTAAAATCGTTGTCAGCTGAAAATGTTTCGGGTGGATTACTTACATCCCTTAATTTAGTAAGGTCAAAAACCTGCATGCCGTGGTTGGCAGCTTCACTGACTACAAAGGCAAAATTATTGTATACTTTTACATCCCTCCAGGAACTCGATACAGTAGCTGTAGGTAATATACCTACTAACACTGGATTTTCAGCATCAGAAATATCTATAAAAGACGTATTTGCATTGGTACCTATTAAAGCATATTCCTTTCCGGTATCGGGATCTGTCCACCCCCAACAGTCATTACCTTCTGATGCATTCATATCTGAAAGAGGTATTCTGGAAATCAGGTCAATTCCATCACAAGGATAGGGGCCTGCGAATCCATTTTCACAGGGTTCCGGACCTGTGGTATTTGGAATTTCATCATCATCATTAATAATTGGGTCATCATCCAGAATAGAATAGGGTGCCTCATCACTTGAACAATTAAAAAAGCATAGTACACATAGAGTAAATACAGCCTTTAATAAAATATTTTTCATTGCGTTAGAGTTTATTTAATAACGTGATATATAAAGATATAGTACTTTCCGGGTTTTGCAAAATTTACTTACCAGCTACCACTGGAACCCCCTCCTCCGGAACTTCCACCTCCACCAAATGAACTGCTGCCGGAGCTGGAACCTGAGTAAGAACCACTACCTGAAAACGATCTGGAGCCAGAACCCGAATAAGACCCTTTTTTAAAAGCTTTTCTTTCGGCTTTGGTTAACCCCCATTGGATCTTTATCGGTTTTTTCTGAACAACTATTACCCACAAAACCGGAATGGATATGCAAAAAAGAATAAACACAACCAATGCTGTTAAAGTAGTGGATAAATCCCCGAAAAATGAAAGGTTTCCCAAAGGAGTATTCACACTCATCTCTTCTGATAAACTTGTGTTAGTAACACTATCACTGACAAAATATCTGACCACAGGAATGTTATCTATACTCACCCCCCAGATGATTAATAAAAATATTAGCGGGACACCCAAAAATCCTACAGTAAAGGGGAGTAAAAAAATGCCTTGTAGTATATTAAAAAGTAGTTTTACAAAAGAAGTCTCACCGCTGAATAGTTTTGTGTATTCTGAAAATGTAAATATTGGATTAATATAAGTCATATAAAGTCCGGGAAGTATAAATAACATTAGAAAAAAAGTCATACCAATTTTTATCCATATAGAATTTATGGGATCATTCCCCGTTTTTAATTCTTTATAGGTTTCGTCGGTCATTGTTTTATAACCGTATTCTTCTCCTGTTATGTGTATGATAGCATTAACACCTTTTTCAATACCTCCTACATATTTACCCTCTTTAAATTCCGGGATCATAATTTGTCGTATAATTCGTGAACTCAATGCATCAGTTAAAACCCCCTCTAAACCAAACCCGACTTCTATCCGTACTTTCCGGTCATTTTTAGCAAAAAGTACAAGCACACCATTGTCAAGATCTTTCTGTCCCAGTCCATTATTCTCAAAAATTCGTAATGCCGCATTTTCTATGGTATTTCCGGAAAGTGTATTTATGGTTACTACGGCAACCTGGTTAGTGGTTTTGTTTTCAAATGAGACCAGTAAATTTTCCAGTTTGTTTTTTTCGGCCGAAGAGAATATGTTGGCATAATCTGTTACCCTATTGACTGTAACTATAGTGTCAATACTTTGGGATTTTACATCATTAAAAATGAGTACTGTTAAAAGTAAAAAAAGTCGCAGATGAATTGACATTTTCATAGAATGCTAAAATAATACTTTATTTTAATAAAAATTGCTTACTACCTTTGTAGCTATGTTAGAAGATAAAAATCCACAAAAAACACCATTGTCCGAACTCGGGGAGTTTGGATTAATTGATCATTTAACAAAGAACTTTAAGATAAAACATAAATCAACCATTCTGGGAGTGGGGGATGATGCTGCTGTTCTGGACTTTAAAGATAAGAAGGTAGTGGTTTCTACCGATTTTTTAATTGAAGGGGTCCATTTTGATTTAAGTTATGTTCCGTTAAAGCATTTAGGGTATAAATCGGTAGTGGTGAATGTATCTGATATTTGTGCCATGAATGCCAATCCTACTCAGATCACCGTATCGATTGCAGTTTCCAACAGGTTTCCATTGGAAGCTATCGAAGAATTATATGAAGGAATTGAATTGGCAGCAAAGGTATTTGATGTAGATGTGGTGGGGGGCGACACAACTTCTTCCAATAAAGGATTGATAATTTCTGTTACTGCACTGGGAGAGGTTAATGAAAAAGATATTACATACCGTAGCGGAGCAAAGCCAGGTGATCTTTTAGTGGTGTCAGGTGATGTTGGTGGCGCCTATATGGGATTGCAGGTTTTGGAGAGAGAGAAAGAAGTTTTTAAAGTCAATCCGAATAATCAACCGGATTTAAGTGAATATGCCTATTTAGTTGAAAGGCAGCTTAAGCCGGAAGCCCGGAAAGACATTGTAGAACTTTTAAAAGATTTGGAAGTAAAACCCACCTCAATGATTGATATTAGCGATGGCTTATCTTCAGAAATTATGCATATCTGTAAACAATCTAATGTAGGCTGTAATCTCCATGAAGATAAAATACCTTTAGATCCACAACTTATTTCTACATGTGAAGAATTTAATATAAACAGTACAACAGTTGCATTGAACGGTGGAGAAGATTATGAGCTTTTATTTACAATTTCACAAGAAGATTACCCAAAGATTAAAGCGAACCCAAGCCTTTCTGTTATTGGATATATGACAGAAGCAAATGAGGGTATACATTTAATAACCCTGGCGAATACAAAGATTCCAATCACTGCAAGAGGTTGGAATGCATTGAATAATGAGAATAATTAAATAGAAGCAGCAGTTGTTCTTTTCTTTTCGCAAAGATAGATCAGCGTTTCATTAATGTCTCTGAGCTGAGGTGTTAATTGCAGGAAGTTACCTTTTTCATCGGTAGTAGCTTCGGCATCGCAACGAGTGCAACGATATTCAGTAATGTAGCTTGTAACTGTTCTTGATTCTTTGTAGCTATGGCCAAAAACTTTGCAGCATAGACTTGACTTGGGGGTAGAATTTTTCATGGTATTTAGATTTAAGGTTCCTAAATATAGATAAAATTCTGTATATGAGTCAAGTAGATTTTAAATTATTTTTAAGAGCCTGTACTACAATATCTTTATTTTCAATATAGCTCATATGACCGTCCGGACATTCAACTATTTCTATATCAATATTTTGCATTTGTTTTAGTAAAGATTTGTAGTCTAAAACAGGGTCTTTTTTCCCTAAAATTATCATTTTCTTACAGGCTAAATTTTGAAGTATTCCCTGCCTGTCTTTACGGGTTTTCATCCCTTCTAAAGCAGCGATAATTCCCTGAAGGGGAATTTTAAGGGCTTCTTCTTTTAACAATTTGATTTCCTCTGTAAAAATTTTCCTGTTTTTAGGCCTGAATAAATTGAATATAGATAGTCTGATAAAACTTTTATGATCTTTTTTTACGGTTTCAATGGCCCTGTCCCTGTTTTTCTTTTTTTCTTCAGTATCTGCTTTAGCCGTTGAATTCATGAGTATCAAACCTTCAAGAGAGCCTGAATTTTTTTCAGCAAGAGCCATAGCTACATAACCGCCCATAGAGTGGCCTATAATGGTAAATTTTTCAACTTTTAAATGGTTTGTGATGGCTTCGACAGCTTCGGCCATGGCTTCCATACTGTGTACATAACCTAAACAACCTGTTTTTCCGTGACCCAGTAGATCGATGGTAATAACCCTGTAGTTACTTTTAAAAATATTTTTTATTGCATCCCAAATAGTGGAATTCTCCAAAAAACCATGAAGTAATACCATGGTATTTCCTTTACCTTCATCGGTATAAAAAATGTTAATGCCTTTATAGGGTAAAATCATACATACAGATTATATACAAATATAAATGTATGGAAATGTTATTTTTGTTTTTATTAGATGAAATATAAACTCATTCAATAAAAAAGTAAAGGTTATCAAGAATTCATAAACTCTTCAATCTCTTCAACCTCAATAGGTATATTTTTCATTAGGTTTAAAGGTTCACCTTTTTCCCGGATAACCACATCGTCTTCAAGCCTGATGCCCATATTTTCATTCGGAATATAAATACCTGGTTCAACTGTAAAAACCATATTGGCTTTCATAGGGGTTTTGAGTTCTCCGTAGTCATGGGTGTCTAATCCTATATGATGGCTTGTGCCGTGCATAAAGTATTTTTTATAAGCTGGCATTTCGGATTTTTCGTTTTGTACATCGGCCTTGTCCAACAACCCTAAACCCAATAATTCTGAGGTCATAATCTTGCCTACCTCTATATGGTATTCTTTCCACATGGTACCCGGCACCAACATTTTTGTAGCCTCATTCTTTACCTTTAATACAGCATTATACACTTCTTTTTGCCTTTTGGTAAATTTCCCGTTTACGGGAACACTGCGGGTCATATCACTACTGTAATTGGCGTATTCTGCCCCTACATCCATAAGGAGCATATCACCATCCTTACATTGTTGATTATTTTGAATATAATGAAGTACATTGGCATTATAACCCGAAGCAATTATGGGGGTGTAGGCAAATCCTCTTGAAAGGTTTCTGAGAAACTCGTGCATATATTCGGCTTCAATTTCATATTCCCACACACCAGGTTTTATGAATTGAAGCACGCGTTTGAATCCTTTTTCAGTAATATTGCAGGCATGTTGAATTTGCTCTATTTCTTCAGGTTCTTTAACCCCTCTAATCCTTTGTAAAATTGCATTGCTTTTTTCCCATTTATGGGCAGGATATTTCTTTTTGCACCACTTTATAAACCGGTCTTCCCGGGTTTCTGTTTCTACCGATTGCCGGTAATGCTCGTTTGTATTGAAATAAACAGTATCGGCTTCTGTCATAATATCATGAAAGATCTTTTTAAAATCATCCAACCAGTAAATGGTTTTGATTCCGGAAACTTCAAAGGCTTTTTCTTTAGATAATTTTTCTCCTTCCCAGACAGCAATATGCTCATTGGTTTCTCTAACGAATAGTATTTCACGATGTTTTTCTTCCAGGGCATCGGGAAAGAGTACTAAAATAGTTTCTTCCTGGTCGGCACCACTTAAATAAAAAAGATCACGTGCCTGTTGAAAAGGCAGCGTACTGTCTGCACCTACCGGGTAAATATCATTGGAATTAAATACAGCAATACTGGATGGATTCATGGCAGACATGAATTTTTCCCTGTTTTTTATAAAGAGTTGATTGTTTATTTGGTGATACCGCATACTTTGTGTTTTTTCAAAATTAAGAAGTTATATGCCAAGTAAAAAAATAATCTGACAAAATCCAATGAAGACGGAAAATATGAACCTTCTGCAGGTGAGCAGGTGGTTGACATGGGATTAAGAGGGTTGATACCTACTGTTAGCAATGAATAGCTTCCAGATTATGTAATTTCCGGGATTTGAAGTGTAACCAATGTACCTTGTGCTGTTTTTTTGTCTTTATTGAACAGGTCTGTTATTTCGTAAGAATATACATGCCCGAATTTCCGCGAAAAAAGGTCTAACCTGTCTTTGGTTAATGAGAGTCCAATGGATTCTTTTTTTATGGTGGACTCAGGTTATTATCAAAAGGTTAGAATCAAAACTTAAAGGACCTACCCTGTAAAGTGTAGTATGAGGGGACAGATAGGGGAATAACCCCTATTTTTCTAGTCGATGTTGCCATATTATAAAAAAAGTATATTAGAAATTGTACCTTTAACGATACATTTAAAGTACAATAAAATGAGGGTTCACAGTATTTTTTTTGGTATGAATACCTTTTTATAATAATCCTGTTATGGACTATCTTAAACAAATAAAAGCGATCAGTTTTTTTTCCACATCTTTATCAGACAAGAAAACCGTTGAAGAAGTTTTGTGGGATATTACTGAAAATGTCATTCATCAACTGGGCTTTGTTGACTGCGTTATTTATGAGTTAGATGAAAGTGATGAAATACTTCTACAGCGAGCTGCGTATGGGGATAAAAATCCGGCCGGCAAGATAATTTATAATCAAATTACCATTAAAATGGGGAAAGGTATTGTAGGAAGCGTTGCGAAAAATAGACAGGCTGAGTTAGTTAAAGATACTTCAAAAGACAAACGTTATATTATTGATGATGCAATGCGTTTATCAGAATTATGTGTGCCTATTATTGTAAATAACAAACTATTTGGGGTTATTGACTCTGAACATCCCCAGAAAAACTTTTTTACCGAGGAACATTTGTATATGCTCAATATTGTTGCTGCTTTATGCGGGCAAAAAATAAAAGAGATCAGGAGTCAGGAAAAGAAGCCCTTATCAAAATCAAATAAATATTTCAGAAAGCTCGAAGAGCTTATGAGATATAAAAAGCTGTATCGAAACCCCAACCTGAACCTGAATTATGTAGCTCAGCAATTAGGCATATCTTCCTGTTATCTTTCAAACCTTACAAATTCAATACTTAACATTAGTTTTATCGATTATATCAATGGATACAGGGTGAGGGATGTAAAAAACCATTTACACTGCGACCATTTTTCCCATTATACTATTTTGTCTGTTGGACTGGAAGCAGGGTTTAATTCCAAATCCACTTTTTACCATGCTTTTAAAAAGCATGTAGGAATGTCTCCATCCGAATACAAAGAGGAACAACCGGAACTTATTCTGAATCTTTTTTAAAAATATACAGATTTCCAGGGCATTATGTGTTCAAAAAGTAAGATTCCTTACAGGGGTCAACTCCGTTTACTATCCTCTATCCTTATTAAAAGTAAATAACTTTCTGTTTTGTCCTTTGTAAACTTGGTGCGGAACAGTTTTTTTATCATCTAAATTATAAACCCGTATTCAAAGAGGAAAAATCCCCTTATAAGTCCTGAATGATTGATTTTCAATTATTCAGGACTAACTCCGTATGTGTGTTTCTATGTTTGAAGCAATAATTAATTTAATTAAAAAATATTATTATGAAAACAAGTCAAATGTTTAGTGTGTTATGTTTATTCCTTTCAATAAATATATGTGCACAAAGTCATTATGTAAGTGTTTGGGAAGGTGGAAGCGGTAGTAATTTAATTACTCCCCCAATGTCATGGAATGCCTTTTTAAAAAAAGGTGAGGAAATGACCAAAAAAGGCCTTCGTCTTGATGATTTTGAAATTACAAAGAAAGGAATTGTTACCCGTTATGCCGGTTCGTGGCGTAGTGGGACAGGAAACAATATAATTACGGAGGGATTGACCTGGAATGATTTTTTAAAGAAAGGGGAAGAACTTACCGGGAAAGGTTATCGTTTATGGGATTTTGAAATTCTTCTTAAAGGAGGTAAGAGGCTTTATATTGGTAATTGGCGGGCAGCTACGGGAAGTAATATAATTACAGGGCCGTTAACGTGGAGCAGTTTTAAGAAAAAAGGAGAAGAGCTTACAGCTAAAGGTTACCGTTTATGGGACTTTGAAGTCTTTAAAACTAATAAAAACTATTATGTGGGTAATTGGCGTAGTGGTACCGGAAGTAATATTATAACCCCGGGCGTGGGATGGCAAAGCTTTCTAAAAAAAGGGGAAGAACTAACGGGCAAAGGATTACGCTTGTATGATGTAGAAGTTATAAATACGCCCTCCGGCAAGAAATATGTTGGCGCATGGCGAAGTGGAACAGGAAGCAACATCATTGTTGCACCTTTAAAGTGGGAAAACTTAATAAAAAAAGGAGAAGAACTAACGGGTAAAGGATTGAGGCTTACCGACTTTGAACCTGTAACCGGGCCTGTTAGAGCAAAACCGGGTCCGCGTCCCGGCCGGGGAGATGACAGGGGGGATGACAGGGAAGATACTGATTTTCCGAAAGAGCCAGCTTATGTAAATTTATTGTACGGCACGCTGGGAGGCGATAAGTACAGGGTGATTGTAGATTTTACAAATATGGTTGAAGGTAAACCGCAAATTACAATTCCTGCACAATTTTTAACAGAGCTCCCCTGGTATGAAGGCAAAGTGGTTTTCCCCAATAATTTCTGTGGGTTAAGAATTGTAAAGGCCAGCCGGTTTGTGTGGTTGGATTCTGCAGGGAAGGAACATAATGAATTTCCATACAACAATGTGCCGGAAAACTCTTCCGTACAAGAATTATTTGGCTCAACACCTTATTTTAACGGAATGGATTTTACAGGGCCTATAGGTAAATGTGAAAATGGAACTGATAACTGGGTTTTTCCTTTCCCTTTTACACAAACAGCCCCGGTAGTTTCAAATCCACTAAAACTGGTTATTGAGTTAGAATCAGATTCTGCAATTGAATTTTTAAACTTCAAGATAAATCCCGGAAAACCTTTAGACCCGGATAAACTTTTTAAGCCGGTTGATTTTAATAAGATCATAAAATATTTTAATAAAACATTTTATGATGGCTTTAAGCAATGGGTAGATGTTCTTTGTGAAAAAAATCCTGAAGAATGCCCTCTGCAGGAATAAAATAAACACCCTAATTTCAATTATTTAATTCTTAAAAACACCTGAATTCCAGGTGTTTTTTGTTTCAATAATAAAAATTAAGTATAAATACGTATTATTATAACAATTTAAAACATACTTGTTAAACAAGCTTTGAATCATTCTAAATTCACCTTAAAACCATTGTAAAGTTTGTTATTAACTAAGTTCTGCTGTATTTTTGTTAGTCCAAAATAGTACTAACTAATGAGTGGATTAAATTCAACAATAGCCAGGAAAGTGGCAATGGGACTTTCGGCTTTATTTTTATTAATCTTTCTTTTACAGCATTTCATCATCAATTTTACATCGGTAATAGGAGAAGATACCTTTAATGAGTATTCCCATTTTATGGGTGGAAACCCAATTGTGCAGTTCGTATTTCAACCAATACTGATTTTTGGGGTTGTATTTCATTTTGTGATGGGTTTTATTCTCGAAATCAGGAATAGAAATGCCAGGAACAAAAGTTATGCGCGATATGCAGGCAATGCTAATTCCAGTTGGGCATCCCGAAATATGATTTACAGCGGATTGGTAATTTTAGCCTTTCTTGTACTTCATTTTATTGATTTCTGGATTCCGGAAATGGATTATAAATACATCAAAGTAAATCCTGAAGATTCAGCCAGGTATTATCATGAGATGGTTCAGAAGTTCGAAAACCCTGTACGAGTGGGGGCTTATGTAGTTTCATTTATATTTCTGTCCCTTCACTTATTGCATGGGTTTCAATCCACCTTTCAGTCTTTGGGTGCCAGGAGTATATTTTCGCCCACTTTAAAAAAATTAGGTAAAGCTTATGCAATATTAATCCCGTTAGGTTTTATTATTATTGCCCTTTATCATCATTTCAACGCACATTAAACGATCTCGAGTATGGCAAGTTTAGATTCTAAAATACCTCAGGGCGAATTGGCTCAGAAGTGGATAAAATATAAAAACGAAATCAACCTGGTAAACCCTGCCAATAAAAGAAATATTGACGTTATCGTAGTTGGAACCGGACTGGCAGGTGGAGCCGCTGCAGCTACACTGGCAGAACTCGGATACAATGTAAAAGCTTTTTGTTACCAGGACTCACCCCGAAGAGCACACTCAATTGCCGCTCAGGGAGGTATAAATGCTGCTAAAAATTACCAAGGGGATGGAGATTCCGTGCCACGATTATTTTATGATACTATTAAAGGAGGCGATTATCGTTCCCGCGAAGCGAATGTTTATCGTTTGGCTGAAGTTTCTGCTAATATTATTGACCAATGCGTTGCACAAGGTGTTCCTTTTGCCCGTGAATACGGGGGGTTACTCGATAACCGTTCTTTTGGAGGCGTGCTTGTTTCGCGGACTTTTTATGCGAAAGGACAAACAGGGCAACAACTTCTCTTAGGTGCTTATGCAGCAATGAACCGCCAGATAAACCGAGGTAAAATTAAAATGTACAGCCGTCATGAAATGCTTGATGTGGTAATTGTAGACGGTAAGGCCAGAGGAATTATAGCCCGTAACTTAATTACCGGTGAGATTGAAAGACATTCTGCCCATGCGGTAGTGATTGCTTCGGGTGGATATGGGAATGTCTTTTTTCTATCTACCAATGCCATGGGAAGTAATGTAACAGCTTCATGGAAAATTCATAAACGAGGAGCTTATTTTGCAAATCCTTGTTACACACAAATACATCCTACATGTATACCGGTTTCAGGAGACCATCAGTCAAAACTAACACTGATGTCCGAATCACTTCGTAACGACGGACGGATATGGGTTCCGAAGAAGTTGGAAGATGCTAAAGCAATCAGGGAAAAGAGATTAAAACCTTTAGATTTAGCCGAAGAAGACAGAGACTATTATCTTGAAAGACGTTATCCTTCTTTTGGTAACCTGGTTCCCCGTGACGTGGCTTCAAGAGCTGCTAAAGAACGTTGCGATGCCGGATTTGGTGTAAATGCCACGGGAGAAGCAGTGTTTTTGGATTTTGACGCTGCCATTATGCGTTATGGACGCGAAAAAGCAATTACCAGTGGTATAAAAAATCCAACAGACGCGGAAGCCAGAAAATTGGGGGAAGAGGTTATGGAAGCAAAATATGGTAACCTTTTCCAGATGTATGAAAAAATTGTAGATGAAAACCCCTATAAAACCCCAATGATGATTTACCCCGCAGTGCATTATACGATGGGCGGAGTTTGGGTAGATTATAATTTAATGACCACTATTCCCGGATGCTACTGTGCCGGAGAAGCTAATTTTTCTGATCATGGCGCTAACCGTTTAGGTGCTTCTGCATTAATGCAAGGATTGGCCGACGGTTATTTTGTGTTGCCTTATACCATCGGACATTACCTTTCACAGGATATCCGAACCGGTAAAATACAAACAGATTCCCCGGAGTTTGATGAAGCTGAGAAAAATGTAAAAGATCAAATAGCAAGCTTTGTTAATAACAAGGGAACACATTCAGTAGATTATTACCACAAGAAGTTAGGTAAAATAATGTGGGACAAATGTGGAATGGCCCGAAATGCCCAGGGATTAACGGAAGCCATGGCAGAAATAAAGGAATTACGAGAGGATTTTTATAAAAATGTTAAGGTTCCCGGGTCGGCTGATTCTAAAAACAGCGAACTTGAAAAAGCTTTACGTGTAGCTGATTTTATGGAACTGGGCGAATTATTTGCCAAAGATGCTTTACACCGAAATGAATCTTGTGGAGGCCACTTCAGGGAAGAATATCAAACCGAAGAAGGTGAAGCCCTTCGGGATGACGAAAACTTTAGATATGTTGCCGCCTGGGAATACACAGGCGAGCCCGGAAATGCTGTATTGCATAAAGAGGAACTGGTGTATGAGAATATTGAATTGAAGACGCGATCGTATAAATAGTTAACAGTTAACTGTTAATAGTTAAATGGAAGTTCTTTGAGATGAGTGAAATAAAAACATTTGAAGATCTTAATTGTTGGATTAAAGGAAGAGAAATAAGAATATTTATCTCTAAATTGGTAAAAACTTTTCCTGAATATGAAAAGTTTGAATTGTCTTCACAAATGCGAAGAGCTTCAAGGTCAGTCACTCACAATATTGCTGAAGGATATGGTCGTTTTCATTATAAAGAAAATGCCCAATATTGCAGAATGTCAAGAGGATCTTTATATGAATTATTAGATCAGGTTATTACTGCTCAAGATGAAGAGTATATTGATAACAACTTATATGAGGAACTAAGATTAATGATAATGGATTGTATAAAAATTTTAAATGGTTTTATAAATTATTTAGAATCAGCAAAAAATAAATAACAAATTAGAAAGCAGGCTCTGTAATATTGACATTGCCATCCAATTAACAGTTAACCATTAACAGTTAACTGAAACACAAGCTAAGCTATGAAGTTAAAATTAAAAATATGGCGTCAGAAAGATGCTGATACCAAAGGGAAATTAGTAGATTATCAGTTAGATGATGTATCACCGGATATGTCGTTCCTCGAAATGCTGGATGTATTAAACGAACAGCTGGTAGCTAAGGACGAGGAGCCCATTGAGTTTGACCATGACTGCAGGGAAGGAATTTGCGGTACTTGCAGCTTGCAGATTAATGGACGTCCGCATGGACCAGACCGGTTTATTACTACCTGCCAGTTACACATGCGTAGTTTTAAGGACGGAGATACTATTTATATAGAACCTTTCAGGGCAAAAGCATTCCCGGTTATTAAGGATTTGGTAGTTGACAGGACCTCATTTGATCGTATACAACAGGCGGGAGGATATGTTTCTGTGAATACTACAGGCCTCACGGTTGATGCAAATGCAATTCCTATAAACAAACACGATGCAGACAAAGCTTTTGATGCTGCAGTTTGCATAGGATGCGGTGCTTGTGTAGCAGCTTGTAAAAATGCAAGCGCTATGTTATTTACTTCGGCTAAAGTTTCACAGTTGGCCCTTTTACCACAGGGACAAGTAGAAGCAACTGACAGGGTATTAAATATGGTACGGCAAATGGATTTAGAAGGTTTCGGAAATTGTTCCAATACTGGAGCATGCGAGATTGAATGCCCTAAAGGAATCTCCTTAGAAAATATTGCGAGGAT
This sequence comes from uncultured Flavobacteriaceae bacterium, assembly GCA_937901915.1. Taxonomy (GTDB): domain Bacteria; phylum Bacteroidota; class Bacteroidia; order Flavobacteriales; family Flavobacteriaceae; genus Abyssalbus. Next base: position 13,029 of record CALGUD010000023.1, on the reverse strand, counting down.
GAACCGGGAGTATATGAAGGCATCTGTGATAAAATAGAATTAATTTAAATATCTTGATAAATCCCGGATCTGCTCCCGGGATTTTTTGTTTTAATGAGGCTTGGGTAAACAATAACTCATCAACTTAATTTCACATTACTTCCCATAAAATGTTTTAAGTCGTACTTTTGCTTTATATATTCAAAATTGCATATGAGTAAAGGAGTTTTATTGGTCAACCTGGGGTCACCTGACAGCACTGAGACAAAAGATGTAAGAAAGTATTTGGATGAGTTCTTAATGGATAAACGGGTTATAGACAGCCCCTATTTAGTAAGGGCATTTGTTGTAAAAGGCATTATTTTAAATACCAGGCCAAAACAGTCTGCAGAGGCTTACAAAAAGATATGGTGGGATGAAGGTTCCCCACTTATTGTAATTTCAGAGCGATTTAAAGATAAAGTAACAAAAAATTCACCGGTACCTGTGGCATTAGGGATGCGGTATGGTTCAATGTCCATAAAAAAAGGATTACAGGAGCTGAAAGACAAAGGTGTTACCGAGGTTTTATTGGTGCCTTTGTATCCGCATTACGCCATGTCGTCTTTTGAAACTGTGGTAGTAAAAGCTACCGAAGTACAGAAAAAAAATTTCCCCGGAATTGAAATAACAACTCTGCAACCATTTTATAACCATCAGGATTATATCAGGGTGATGTGTAATAACCTGAAAAATAATTTGGAAGGATTTAACTATGACCATATTTTATTCTCTTATCACGGAATTCCAGAAAGACATATTTTAAAATCAGATCCGACCAATTCACATTGTAAAATAGATGGAAATTGTTGCAATACACCATCTGTTGCTCATGAAACCTGCTACAGGCATCAATGTTTTGAGACTACCAAAAAAATAGTAACTCAATTAGGTTTGGAAGAGGGTACATACAGCAATTCTTTTCAATCCCGATTAGGTCGCGATCCCTGGCTAAAGCCGTATACCGATTTTGAATTTGAACGTTTGGCAGAAGCCGGAGTTAAGAACCTTGTAGTTGTTACACCCGCTTTTGTGTCGGATTGCCTGGAGACTTTGGAAGAAATAGCCATGGAAGGTAAAGAACAATTCTGTGAAGCGGGGGGGCAAGATTATAAGCATATACCTTGTTTAAACGATAATGATGATTGGGTTGAGGTTATGAACCGGTGGATAAGTGAATGGGTAAATTCAGAAGCTACAGTAGAATAAATGGCAAAAATATCAGCAGAAGAATTAGGAACTGAGTCTATAGGCAAGTTATTAATCAAACAGGCCGTTCCTGCTTCTATTGGTATTCTTGTAATGTCGCTCAATATTGTTGTTGATACTATTTTTGTAGGTAATTGGATAGGATCCATCGCTATTGCAGCGATTAACGTGGTGTTACCGGTTTCTTTTTTTATTGCCGCTTTGGGGATGTCAATTGGTATTGGCGGATCTTCTATTCTTTCAAGGGCACTGGGAGGCAACAGGAGGGAAAAAGCACTTCATACATTTGGTAACCAGATTGTTTTAACTCTTCTTCTAACAGTTCTATTAGTTGTTGTAGGATTAATTTATGTTGATAGTATTATCCCCGGATTTGGAGGTAAAGGAGAAATTTTTGAACCTGCTAAAATCTACTATACCATTGTGTTGTACGGAGTACCTTTTCTGGCGCTCTGTATGATGGGAAATACGGTAATAAGAGCCGAAGGAAAGCCTAAGTTTGCCATGATTGCGATGATCATTCCATCAATATCAAACCTGGTGCTCGATTATATTTTTATAAAAGTATTAGATTATGGCATGCATGGCGCAGCATGGGCTACTACCATATCTTACCTCTTTTGTTTCTCATATATTGTGTGGTTTTTTATCAGTAAGAATTCAGAATTAAAAATAGGTTTAAAGCATTTTAAACTCAAAGGCACTATTGTATCAGAAATAGGCTCATTAGGTTTTGTTACCCTGGCCCGGCAAGCTGTGGTTAGTGTAACGTATCTTGTTATGAATAACATTTTATTTAACCTGGGAGGTGAGCTTTCGGTAACAGTGTATGCAATTGTAGCCAGAATGCTCATTTTTGCTACCTTTCCGGTACTTGGGGTTACACAAGGATTTTTACCTATTGCGGGATACAATTATGGAGCAAAAAAATACGACAGGGTTAGAGAATCTATTAATACGGCTATAAAATATGCTGCTTTAATGGCTACTATTGTATTTATTCTTATTATGATTTTCCCCGCTGAAATAGCCGGGGTTTTTACGGTAGATGAAAGGGTTATACAAGAGACTCCCAATGCCATGCGGTGGGTTTTTGCTGCCATTCCCATTATCGCTATTCAACTTATTGGAGCGGCTTATTTTCAGGCTGCAGGAAAGGCCGTTCCGGCATTAATGCTAACTTTAACTCGACAAGGTTTCTTTTTTATCCCCCTGGTTTTTATCCTTCCTCTGTTTTTTGGAGAATTGGGAGTATGGATGTCATTTCCCATTGCTGATATACTCTCAACCATAGTTACAGGCTATTTTTTAAACAAAGAGATTCGGTTAAAGCTTAAATAAATGTAAATTTGAATATGGGCGAATACTATAACTACATAAAATCTCTTCATTTAATATTTGTGATTACCTGGTTTGCCGGGCTTTTTTATATTCCGCGTTTGTTTATATATCAAATAGAAGCGTTTCATAAACCTTCACCTGATAAAGAAATTCTGGGAAAACAGCTCAAGCTTATGGCAAAACGCCTCTGGTTTATTATTACCTGGCCTTCAGCAATCCTTTCAACTGTATTTGCAATCTGGCTGCTTGTTTTAATGCCGGCCTGGCTACAACAGGGTTGGATGCATGTAAAACTGGCTTTTGTTGTTTTGCTTTTTATCTACCATTTAAAAACGCATCAGATTTTTAATCAACTTCAAAGAGATGAGGTCAAGTATACCTCTAAATTTATGCGTATCTGGAATGAAGGTGCCACACTTATTTTATTTTCTGTTGTTTTTCTCGTGATCTTAAAAAACTCCCTGAATTGGATTTTCGGTGTTGCAGGCATTTTAGTTTTGTCTCTTCTTTTAATGATAGGAATTAAATTATACAAAAGAATACGGGATAAAAATCCGGAAGCTTAATGTATTTAATGCCGGAATATTGGAATTTGTAAATAGAGTATTGTGCTTTTTAAATTACCTGGTTGGCTTGATTATTGTTATCTTAGTTTAGTAAAATTAAAATAGTGCAAAAAAGATTATCTCTTCGCTCCCGTATTTTTTTAGCCATGATCCTTCTGGTGGTCATTGCATCTGTTTTAATTGCCGGGGTCACTATTTATCAATACAAAGAGCAATCTGAAGACTACCACCGGGACCGACTGGAACGAAAAGAAGAGCAAGTAAAAGCGAATATTGATTATGTGTTACAACGTACTACCTGGGAAGTTAAAACAGAAAATCTCAGGTTTATATTCAGGGATGAAATATACCAGATAGCCGATGTTCAAAATGTGAATTTTAACATTTATGATTTGGAAGGCAGCCTTATCAGGAGTTCTAAACCCAGGTTTGAAAACGATACAATATCCAGTTGTTTGCCCTCAGAAGTTTTGAATGAATTGCGATCAAGTGCAAACAAACGGTATGTAGAAAAAAACCATGTCGCCGGAGACAAGTTTCAATCTTCATACACCTATATAACCGATAGAAAATTTAAACCGATAGGAATACTAAATCTTCCGTATTTTGAAGATGATTCATTTAGTTCCAGAGAGTTAAGGGAGCTCCTTATGAGGCTTGGAGTGGTGTATCTCTTCATGTTCTTTATAGCAACACTGATGGCATACTTTGTATCCAAATATATTACCAGGTCTTTAAAAACAATTCGTGTTAAGCTTGATGAAACCAGGTTGAGTAAGCTAAATGAAAAAATTATTTTGCACAACCCCAGTGAAGAAATAGGGAGTTTGGTAGATGCCTACAACAGCATGATAGATAAACTTGAAGAGAGTGCCGTAAAACTGGCCAGGGGCGAACGCGAACAGGCCTGGAGGGAAATGGCAAAGCAAGTGGCCCATGAAATTAAAAATCCACTTACACCTATGCGACTCACGGTACAAAGTTTTGAACGCAAATTTGACCCCAAAGATCCTGATGTAACAAAAAAAATATCTGAATTTTCAAAAACGCTAATTCAACAAATAGACACTATGAGCAGTATAGCCTCGGCTTTTGGTAATTTTGCAAATATGCCCGCTCAAAAAAATGAAACCCTGAATGTGGTTAAGGTGGTAAAACTGGCGTTGGATATTTTTAATGAAAACAATATTCGTTTTATTGCAGATGAGGATGAAATTGTTGTGAAAATAGACCGGGCACAACTAATCAGAGTAGTAACAAACCTGGTTAAAAACGCAATACAATCAATACCGGAAGACAGGGAAGGAAAAATATTGGTGTCTGTTTTTAGTGAAGCAGAGAAAGTTAAAATTTCTATAACCGATAATGGTGTTGGTGTGTTAGAAGAAAATCTGAATAAAATTTTCGAACCCAAATTTACCACTAAATCCAGCGGAATGGGGCTAGGGTTGGCTATGGTAAAAAATATAGTTGAATCTTATAACGGTCAAATACATTTAACCTCAGTGCCTGATAAAGGTAGTGTGTTTACGGTAATTTTACCGAAAGCTCGCTAACTACTCTCATTAACAGAAAAACAACCATAATTACCTTAAGTCAGACAACTTCAAATAATTTTCCCGGTAACGGCCTTATTACACCTTTTAATTCCATACTCAATAAGGTAGTCGATACTTTGTGTATAGGCAATTGGCATTCTAACGCAATAATGTCAATAAGGTCCTTTCCATTTTTTTGAAGATAATTATAGATATTCTTTTCATCGTCTGCCAACTCAACAAACAATTTTTTCTGGATTGGCTTCGGTTTTTTGTCTTCAATATCCCAGTTTAAAATATAAATAAGGTCTGCAGTAGAAGTAAGCATATGGGCTTTTTGTTGTTTGATCAAATTGTTGCAGCCTATGCTGAATTTATCATTCGTTCTTCCCGGAACGGCAAATACTTCCCGGTTATACGAATGGGCTATATCGGCAGTTACAAGGCTTCCGCCTTTTTCAGCAGATTCAATAACAATAGTAGCTTCAGATAAACCGGCAATGATGCGGTTTCTTCTTAAAAAATTATTTCGCTCCGGTTCGTCTTTACTCCAGAAATCGGTTATAAATCCACCGTTTTTTTCAATTTGGTGCATATACATCCCGTGTGGTTTCGGGTAGATCTGGTTGAGGCCATGTGCAAGGCATCCAATGGTCTGTAAATTTTTTTCCATAGCAGCTTTCTGCGCACAAATATCAACTCCATATGCAAAACCACTTACTATTACCGGGTTCAACGGACTTAATTCATCAATTAATTTTTCACAAAAGTATGCGCCGTAACTGGTTATTTGCCTGGTACCAACTATGCTTATAATTTTCCTGTTAGCCAGGTCTATATTCCCGGTTTTAAAAATCAGTATAGGCCCGTCAATGCAGTGTCTTAGTTTTTCGGGGTAGGATTCATCTGTGAAATAAGAATATGAAATATTATTTTTCTTTATGTAAGCAAACTCCTTTTCAGCTTCTGCATAGTGGTCAGAGTTATAGAGGTCCTTAATGGTGTTCTCCCCAATACCATCAATTTTTAAAAGCGTGGCTTTCTTTTCTTTAAAAATATTTTCAGCGTTCCCACAAAAATTTATAAGTTTTTTAGCAGTTGCATCCCCTATATTATTTACATTTTGAAGTGCCAGAACGGCAAGAAGTTGGTTTTCCGTCATTTCAATTAAATTACAACATGCAAATAACAAAAATTCTTACAGTATGTAAAAACTTGTTTAAAACTTTTATGGTGTTAAAATTTTTCACATCTTTGTTGTATGCAGCTAGATGTTTACATAAGCGATTTATTGTACCGGTACCAATGTGTTACCGTACCGGGTTTTGGTGCATTTTTAACTCAAAGGAGGTCGGCAGAAATTGTTGAGGTTAAAACCCATACGTTTTATCCTCCTACCAAAGTCCTGTCGTTTAATTCTCAATTGATTTCCAATGACGGTTTACTTGTAAATCATGTGGCAGATTCTGAACAGATATCATATGATGAGGCTTTAAAGAAAATTGAAAGCCAGGTAGATAAATGGAAAGCTTCATTAAATAAAGACGAAACTCTTGCTTTTAAGAATATTGGTGACCTGTGGCTAAACAGTGAAGGCAATATACAGTTTAACCCGACTTTAAGTACTAACTATCTCACTTTTTCTTTCGGGCTCGATTCTTTTGTTTCGGAAATCGTAACACGTGAGGATTTAAAAGAAGAAGTACAGCAGCTCGAAGAAAAAGCACCTATCCATTTTACCCCTGAAAGAAGGGAAAAAAGGCCATATCTTAAATATGCTGCTATATTTTTAGTAGCAGCCTCAACTATAGCTTTTGGGGTAAAAACATTGAATACCCAGCAAATTAAGGAAAACCAGGTAGTAGAGAAAGAAGCACAGCAAATTGTTGAAAAAACCATTCAACAGGCTACTTTTTTTGATGCCATACCGGTAGAATTGCCTACCGTAACCATTGATCTTAATTTTACAAATGAAATTCTTAAATATCATGTGGTTGCAGGTGCATTCAGAATAGAGGAAAATGCAGATAAAAAAGTTGACCAATTACTTAGAAAGGGATACAATGCCAATCATATTGGAGTGAATAAATACGGACTTCATCAGGTAGTTTATGACAGTTTTTCTGACGTAGATGAAGCACTTGCATTTCTCAGACAGGTAAAACGAAACGATTCTTCAGAAGCCTGGTTACTTGTAGCCGAATAAAAAGATAACTTCTAAAAAAAGCATCTAATACTTATTTTTCAAAGCGCAAGCATTCATTTCAATTTTATAAGTCATTTTTATGCCTTACTTTTGATGCGAATAGGCAATTTGTCTCTGGAAACCCTGGTAAGAATAGCTGAAATATTGGATGTGGATGTCCGGGAATTAATTATAACTACAAAGAAATAACGTTAGTTTCTAAAGTGGGAGCCTACTTTTGTCCCCCTTTTTTAAGCAGCAGATTTAAGAGTAGACAATAATTCTTTTATTTCCGTAATTTCTAAGAATGGTAAGTTTTTTACACCTCCAACCAAGTTTAGTTTAACGATTAGTTGCCTGGTTGAAGCCTCACTATTTTTAATATCGGGATTTTCACTAAGAAACTCTAATACAGCTGTCCTTATATTGGCATTACAACCCAAAGCCCTTTCAGTAATACCAACTGCCAGATCCGCCCTGCTTAATAAAGTTTCTGTTAGTTCCCAAGGATTCTTCCGATTCTCATCATAGGTTAAATAGCCGTACCACCACAACCGGGATAAGCCGTTACGAGTTAAGGTTTCCAGTTTTAAACTCCGTAAGAAATAACGATCACGAATTCTGTTCAACGGTTTTTTCGCATCTCTTAATGGCCAACGTTTCTTCATGTAGTTCCAATGGGTTACATGAGTGAGATATGTCCAGAGCCTCGGGTCTGATGCTTGTGTCGGTGTTAAAGACCTGAATGCTTCGAAAATAATCTTAGTGTTCTCAAGGTCTTTGAGGTCTCTGCCTTCGGGCATTATCAATTCGACACTATCAGGAATAATAATGTCAGTACCACCCTTTGGATAATTTTCCCTAAAAGGAAAAGCTTCCATTTCATAATTACTTGTGTCCTGTGTTTCAATCAAATCCATGTATAGACGTTCTGTATACTGTGATGAAAACACCTTTTGCTCTATGGTCTTTACCTCTTTCATAACCATTTTTTTAATCTTCGTATTCGATCATTTTCTGAATGGTATTAAATGCCCGGTTAACAGGATTATCCAGAATTTTTTGACCAATTTTCAATAGATTTTCCTGTTTGGCTTCATTAACCATTTCCCCTAGTATTCTATACCAGTCCTTGTCAGAGAATTCTCCTGAACCGGACTGTATTTCATTTACCGCATCCATCAATGCGGGTAAAACAACAGCACCATGTACAATATTGGCAACAAACGGATTACTTACGATCTGCTGATATTTCATATAGTCGTTCTCTGGCAGCCTGATAGTTATTTTGGGACCATCATAAAAATTATATATCGGTCCGTTTTCCTTTTCATATTTGTCAATATTCATAAATGCGGAAATGGCTTTTAATTCTTCCGGTGTTTTGTTGGCATTAAATATCCCTTTGCCACTGTATGCTAATAATTCTCCTTTTTCAACCGGAAAAGAAAATCCGCTATAATCGGGATGACTTGCACTGTTCGTGTACTCCGGTATATTTTCGTTGGCACAAACGAAAAAATCCACTTCAACCTGCTCCCGTAATTTTGGTGTCGATATTACAATTGGCTTGGCAACAGAAGTATCTGACTTTATCATTTCCCGGAACATAGTAGCCCGGCAGTAAATTTGGGTAGCAAACACAGCTTTCCCCTCCTCAATAAGAGAATTTAAATCTTTATTATCCAACTCAAAGACGGGTTCAATTTTTATAGTTTGTTTCCCGGCCTTGACATTCAGATGAGTTTTGAACTCACCATTTACGGCATCTCCTACTCCTAATACAGGATGAGGGTATTCTCTATTGTTGTAAAGCATAACCTTCCAATTTTAATGACAGCTTTAGTGGGCTTTTCACCTTGATATTCAATTTAAGTTCTGACCCATTAACTAAGGGTACCCCCTGAATTCTATGACCTGTGGCGGCATACCGGTTCCCTTGTTTATCTGATACCTCAGTAATTTGCAATTTTTCAATCCCTTCTTCCCCAACTGCACTCAGCTTTAGTTTACACTTGCCATCTATCTCACTCTTAATAATTACACAATACTCGGTAACGGAATTATCCTTTTTAGTCAGAAAAGCTCTTGACCTCATTTTTTCGCGCAACAAAGCATCTGCTTGTCCTTCACCGCCTCCTGGCGCTTTTTTACCTTTTTTGACTTTCCTTTTCCCTTTCCTGATAATTTCACCACCATCTCCGTGTCCTGATATTGATTGATTCATTACCGCTACTTTATAGGGGTTTACAGTCACACTTTCTTCAATTTCTTCTGTCAGACCTAATTCCTTGCCGGTTTCTTCTTCACCTTCTTTTCCTGTATAATCTGCCCCATTGTCACCCGAACCTGAAATGGCTCCTTGTTGATCAAACGGTAAATATTTGTGAAGGCCTGGAATTTCAATAATTCCCCCTTCTTTCACTTTGGCAAGTGACTTTAGTACTCCTCTGACAAACTCCCTTAATTCCCAGTCAATTGCTTCACCCTTTTCTTTGTAGCGATTTTTATCCCATTCATCATGCTGTGGAGATTCCATTTTTCGCAATTCCGCATTACCTTTATCATTGTCGCAAATGAACACCCCTGCATAAGGTGCATGCCACCGGAAATCTCTTGAATAAATTACCATTTTGGAATGCCGGATCATAGCAACCCTATTTAATGGTTCTTCAGTACGTGAAAAATAGAGCTTTACTTCTCCAAGATTATCTAATGGCTTGCTTCGAAATAACTGGCCATTTTTAAAAGCCTGATAAAATTGTAGTGGGTTGCCTTCGGGTTTGGCATTGTCCTTATAAGGTTTATTTATATAGTGCTTTGTAAGTTTCTCTTCAAGATTTTTACTGCTTAGTCGTTCATCATCAATCTCAACTACTAACAAATCATCATGAATAGCCGGCCAAAAATTTCTGAGGACTGATTCTAACAGTTTCTCTTGCCAATTCTCATCTACTTTATACCCCATCACAAAAATATCTAATCCTTTTTCTTTTCTTGCCATATGGCCATCAATCAGCCTTCTATCTCTAATAGAACTTTGTTGAGGATTACCAAATGATCCCGATCCTCTTTTGATGTTATCATTCTCATCCTTGTGACTCACTAGCTCAGCTACCCCCTGAAACACATTTTGCCCCATTTCATTTTTAGTCGAATAAAACAACGTTCTTAAATATGACGCTGCAAATGGTGCTCCTTTGCCCAATCCGAATGACCCTCCTTGGCCTTCATGTTTAGAAGTTGAACCGACTGATTTCACAAGCTTATACCAAGGTCCATTCCTGTCCCCGTCTGCTCCATTCAATCCCTCGGTATTATAATCCGAAATTTTGAGTACCGGTATTCGTTCCTGGCCTAAACATTTAATGGCGCTATCTAAAAATCTATGAGTTTTCTCATTTTCTGAAGGCCAGAAATCTTTGGCTTTGTTAAATACTTCAAGAAAATCCTCATATCCGGGAAACATAGAATGAGTAAATTCCTCTAATGAGAAAACCACTTTTACGGGCTCATCAGAATTTTTATCTTTTGCATCAAGAGCATTCTGCAAAACCTCTCTTGCCAAGAAATAATTATAATCTCCCTCAAACATTTCAATCAGAGGACTCGAGACATCATCTTCTCTTCCATGTATTGTGTCAAATTGCCACTTCGGTTCTTCCATAGATATTAAAATTGAAATTTCTTTTTTTCCTGTTTAGTTAGTTCATCCTCAAATCTTCCTTCTGTTCGTTTCAATGCCTCCCGAATTGCAGAAAACATTTTTCTGACGTCCTCCGAATTATACTCATAATTATTCCGGTTAGAGCAGTTACCCAACAGGTTGAGCTTATCAATAATGTGTTGCACACGCTTACCTGCAACATCCTCAAACCGCTCTCTTTTATCTTTAGTCATATAACCTATATTGTGTATATATAATTCACAAATGTAAACATATTTTCATAATATTCAAAATATGTGTATACAAATAATCACTACAAATTAATTATGTAGTACATAAACATGAAATATTTATCCTTAATCGGCTTATTATGATAGAATCCCCAAGACAATAGCAGCTATCTGCTTTGCTAAAAAGGGTGGCACTGCATTACCAACCTGGTGATACTGTTGGGTTCTGCTCCCGCAAAAAAGATAGTTATCAGGAAACGTCTGAATTCTTGCTGCCTCCCGGACAGTTAAACTCCTGCATTGAGCAGAATCATAATGAATAAAATAGTGCCCGTCTTTGGAAATGTGGCTTGTAACAGTGGTAGCCGGTTCATCAGGAAGTTGCACTCTGAACCGATCTGTGAATTTGCCAGATTTGGCATTTTCATGATCCGGTAATAATTCCTCACCATGTCTGGCATAATCGGACATTCTTGGAAAACTCTTATACTTGGCTGTATAAATAGAAGCAAATAAATACCTTTTCAGATCTTCAACGAGATGCGTCCTGGATTCATGGTTTGGTACTCCCTTTAACCTTACATCAATATACCATGAATACAATGGGTGCTTTTTGCTTAGTGTATTCCTGCATTTGACAAATTCTGCTCCTTTGTCATTAGCAGGTATATTCACTACATCGGGAAATTCATCAGATGAAAACCCATTCCACTTTATGATTTCAGAACGGTAATCATTTATCAATTTTTCCCACTGATTTGCTGAATCGTTCAGGTTCTGATATACTCTCTTCTTTTTTCCATTTATTATTTCACTTCTCAAAAACTTCCGGTTAATACCGCTTCTTATTTCAGGCAAATTGTTTATGACCGACTTTAAACTAACCATTTCTTCAAATGGGGTCAGAATTCCTGGTTTTTTTTTAATATCATTCCTTATACCAAGTAAAATTACTCTATGCCTTTTTTGAGGCACTCCATAGTTTTCACTCTTAATAAGGTAGTCTGAATCCCTTGTTATTTCACTTTTAACCAACGAGTAAATAGTATAGTATGGCGACTGAAGCCCTTTGAATACTTTTCCCGGATTCTTCAGATCATCTAAAATCCGATGAAAGACCTTTCCATCATTTACGGTTGCCGAAAGAAGCCCTTTTACATTCTCCATTACAAATACAGCAGGATGGTGTCTGGCTATAATTCTGAGATATTCCTTATATAGATAGACCCGGTGATCTTTTTCATCAATACCTCCAACCCTTGAACGCCCTGCCAATGAATATGCCTGGCATGGGGGACCACCAATCAGCACCCAGTCTTTTTCTCCTTTCAGCGCATTTGTAATTCTTTTATCAACCAATGATTCCGGAAAATCCTCTCCACCAAGTTCTGCATGCCAGGCTTCCTTTTTGGCCTTTTCAGCTTCTGACTTATATTTTTCAAAAAGCTGGTCTTGTAGTGCTTCTCGTTGTGATAGATCTTTTTCCTGTAAAACCTTATAGTAATCTTCAGGAGCTTCTCCAACCGGAAACTGACGATAAAAACTTCTGAATTGTAGCGTCTTATGAGCGTTCTCATCTTTTTCAATCGAAAGCCGGATATCATAATTACGCTCTCCGTGTTGTAAAACAGACGAAAAACCCTCTGCCAGCCCACCGGGACCGGCAAACAAATCTATTACATGTATTTTCTTTACCATTTATGCAACTAATCCTATGCGATTTTTAAGAATACTGTTGAATAGTTCATAAACATCAATGCCTTCTTTTTCACAGATTGAGTGAGATTTCTCTAATAGGTTGTTGCGTAATTCAGCTTCGGTACCAGTGTATATTTTCCTTCCGGTTTTTAATTCAACAACGTCATGGAAATTATCATCCGGATGCATACTTACTCCTTCATTAATAATTTGTTTTGCAAAATTTACAATGTCCTGATAAGTATTAATTTCTGTTTTCATAACTGAGTATTTATTTGGTTTAACAATTGATTCAAAGTTTCTTCACGCTTGTCGGGTTTCAGTTCACACTCCCAAATAACGATTACCTTCCAATCTTCTGACTTTAATTCCTTTTCTGCAATCCGATCTCTTTCAATGTTCTTTTCTATTTTTTCCTTCCACCATTTGGTTCGGGTTTTAGGAATGACAAAGTATTTGCATGCTTTATGCCCGTGCCAAAAACACCCGTGAACCTGAATCACTGTTTTATGTTTTGGCAACACCAAATCAGGTTTTCCCGGTAATTTCTTATCATGCAACCGGTACCGAAACCCAT
>CALGUD010000022.1 GCA_937901915.1 uncultured Flavobacteriaceae bacterium | reverse complement strand
TCTTACCCTTTAGGGCTAGGGAAAAAGAAAAAAACCTGGTCAGTTAAAAATGATTCCTTGCCCCGACCCTAAAGGGTGGAATCATTTTTTTAGAGCAGCAGGATTTACAACGTATAACGATTACACGATTCAACAATTAAACAAGTGTCATCCTGAGGAACGAACTCAATTTATTGGGTGAGTGATGTGAGGATCTGCCGGTATTTAGGATTGAAGGAATGTTGGGTGTCCGATGACGGATCTCGATTCTGTGACTCCCCTATTTGAAGGATTGAAAGGTTTTTTTCTTACCCTTTAGGGCTAGGGAAAAAGAAAAAAACCTGGTCAGTTAAAAATGATTTCTTGCCCCGCCCCTAAAGGGTGGAATCATTTTAGAGCTCCAAGCAAGCTATATCTTTTTGATGTGATTAAGAAAAGTTTAATACTTAACAATTTTTATATTTGTTTTTTGGCTCCCTTTAGGGAGGGGCAAAACAAAAAACAAATATCCTGGTGTCAAGGGAAAGGAGCTTCTAACTTTTTGGCTTTGGATACTACAGATCATAAGGGTGGCTGAGGCTCTCGAAGCCACAGTAAAGAATCTATTACAAAAAAAGGCAGCACTTTGATGCTACCTTTGTTGATTCATTTATGCTTGTAATTACTTTTTATTTTTCACGTTTTTCTCGCTTTCTTTTTGCTTTTTCATGGCTTCGCCAATCTGGTTGCTGGCGGTAAATGATGCTACCATGTTATTGAGCATATCACTTCCTGCCTGAGGGGAGTTAGGTAATAAAATCAGGTTTGAATTTACATGTTCCCCGATGGACTGTAAGGTATCATAATGCTGCGTAACCACAATTAAAGCAGATGCTTCCTGCGAATTGATCCCAACTTTATTCAGTACTTCTACAGATTCTTCAAGCCCGCGTGCTATTTCCCTTCGCTGGTCGGCTATACCTTGTCCTTGCAATCGTTTACTTTCTGCTTCTGCTTTTGCTTTTTCAACGATCAGGATCCTGGCCGCATCACCCTCAAACTGTGCAGCAATTTTTTCCCTTTCAGAAGCATTAATACGATTCATGGCCTCTTTTACCTGGGAATCTGGATCAATATCAGTTACCAGTGTTTTAATAATATCAAAGCCATAGTCCAGCATTGCATCCTGGAGTTCTGCTTTTACAGCTATTGCTATATCGTCTTTTTTGACAAAAACATCATCGAGTTTCATTTTAGGTACCTCAGCCCGCACCACATCAAACACATAGGAAGTGATCTGGTCATGTGGATATTCCAGCCTGTAAAATGCTTCATATACTTTTTCCTTGATTACTACATACTGCACAGATATTTTTAGTTTCACAAAAACATCATCCAAAGTTTTGGTTTCTACAATAACATCCAACTGTTGTATTTTCAGGCTTAATCTCCCGGCTATTCTGTCTACCAAAGGAATTTTCATTTGTAGTCCTGAATTCCTGATACTGTGAAAACGTCCGAAACGTTCAACAGCAACTGCAGTTTGTTGTTTTACTATAAAAAACGCACTGAAGAAAATAACCAGTGCAAAAAAAATGATAGGAATTAAAAAAATGTTCATTATTTTGATTTTATTTGTTTGTAGGTGAAGTTACAAAAAAAAGCTTTATTTTAGTTATGTATTAATGAACCCAAACTTAATAAAATGAAAAATATATTCTTCTTTGTTTTTGCTCTTGTTTGCTTTACAACCTACTCACAAAGATTTCCTGATGTAACTCATTTTTACGGTGTAAAAGGGGGGGTGAATTTCTTCAATATTAACTCTGATGATATTGAATTTAATTCCGGTACGGGATTTAATGCAGCTTTTACCAGGAGGATTCCTTTGGTTGAAAAACTGGAAGCCAATGTATTTGCGGAATACCAGCAGAGTAACTTTTCTACCGAGGCTGTGAACATTGCTTTTGAGTCCAGTGAAGTTGAATATACCTTACAATCAATAAAAGTGGGGGCTTTAGCAAATTTTAAAGTATACGGGCCACATGTTTCCCTCGTTGCCGGGCCGGTTTTACAATTTAACGGCCAACTTAAATATGATGATCAATACGAATCCCATTTCCTCGCAACCGGAGATGGCCCTGAGCCCACCGTTGTTACCATAGAAGATCTATCTAAGGTTTCGGGGTTCAATTTCTTATTTGCTGCAGGAATCACCGCCGGACATATGAACTACAAAGTATATGGCCTGTATGAATATGGGATCAATAATATTCTGAGCTCTGTTCCTACTTCAGGGAGCACTTTGAACGGGCATATAGGGATTCTTACCGTTGGGGCGATTGTTTATTTTTAGAAATATTTTTTAAATTACATTAGTAGGGACAAAGCATGCTTTGTCCCTACTATCCCAATACCAGTACTGCTTTCTGAATCCTGGTGATGGTTTCTTCTTTACCGATCATGGAAATAATATCAAAAACATGAGGGCCTTTCATTTCGCCAACCAATGCCAATCGTAATGGTGGCATGACCTGACCAAAACTATAGCCTTTCCCTTCTATCCATTCCTTAACCTTTGTTTCTGTGTTTTCGGCTGAAAAATCATTGATTGTATTTAAAAATGCAATCAATTCACCCATAATTTGGGCTGTGTTCTCTTTCCACTGCTTTTTTGAAGCTTTTTCATCATATGTTGTCGGTGCTTCAAAAAAGAAAGCACCCAGCTCCCAAAAATCTGATACAAATGTTGCCCTTTCTTTTATCAGGGAAATGGCTTTTTGAATGTATTCTTTGTCTTTGAGTTTAAGAGACTGTTTTGCTGTAAACACAGTTAAAAATTCCGCTGCCAGTTCAGCATCAGTTTTTGTTTGCAGATAATGATGGTTGAACCATTTCACTTTATCGGGATCAAAACGGGCTCCGGAGTTATTAACCCTGTCCAGGTCAAATGCTTCCACAAGTTCTTCAAGGTTAAACATTTCCTGTTCCGTACCGGGGTTCCAGCCAAGTAAGGCTAAAAAGTTTATGACTGATTCTGGAAAATACCCGTCTTCTCTATACCCGCGGGAAATATCTCCTGCTGCATCTTTCCATTCCAGCGGAAATACCGGAAAACCAAATTGATCGCCGTCACGCTTACTTAATTTACCTTTTCCGGAAGGTTTCATAATTAAAGGGAGATGTGCAAATTCCGGCGTTTCCCAATTAAAAGCTTTATATAGTAAAATATGCAAGGCCAATGATGGTAACCATTCTTCCCCACGTATAACATGGGTAATTTCCATTAAATGGTCGTCTACAATATTTGCCAGGTGATAGGTTGGCATTCCGTCACTTTTAAAAAGTACTTTATCATCCAACAAGTTTGTGTCAATTGAAATTTCACCCCGGATGATATCATTCATTTTTAAAGTTTGATCT
Source organism: uncultured Flavobacteriaceae bacterium (assembly GCA_937901915.1). Classification (GTDB taxonomy): domain Bacteria; phylum Bacteroidota; class Bacteroidia; order Flavobacteriales; family Flavobacteriaceae; genus Abyssalbus. The sequence continues at coordinate 34,172 of CALGUD010000022.1, read as the reverse complement.
TCCGGTGTTTTAAACCGGATTACATATTCCTCACCGGATTCTACTTTTGATTTTACCTCCTGTGCAGATAATGACAGGGAGTTTTTAAGCTTTAACCGGTTGTGCCAGTTATAAATAAATGTTTTTCCTTTTTCTTCGTGATCTTTCCTGTGAAAATCAAGTTCTTCGGCAGTATCAAATGCATAATATGCCCATCCGTTCTGAATTAATTTATCGGCATATTGTTTATAAATATGCTTCCGTTCGCTTTGCCTGTAGGGTCCCATATTCCCATCTCTTCCCGGGCCTTCATCAAAAGGGATCTTTAACCAGTTTAGTGAGTCAATTATATATTGTTCTGCGCCTTTTACGTAGCGATTCTGATCCGTATCTTCTATCCGCAACAAAAAATCACCACCGTTCTTTTTGGCAAATAAATAATTAAATAAAGCTGTTCGTACCCCTCCTATATGAAGTGGCCCTGTTGGACTGGGAGCAAAACGCACCCTGACTTTTTTTGACATTTTAAACTAATTTTGTGCAAAGATACTTATTTGAAAAAGAAAAATTGTTTCTCCCGTCGCCTTCATTTTAACACAAGGTTATCAAATTAAATATCTGACTGTCATGAAGAAAATTGTATTTTTATTGGTTATAAATTAAATATATGTCCCAATTTCAGGAAATACAACGCAAATTAGAGCAATTTATCCGGAAGTACTATACCAATGAATTGATAAAAGGAGGTATTTTATTTTTCTCCATAGGGTTGCTTTATTTTTTGCTTACCTTGTTCATAGAACATTTTTTGTGGTTAAGTCAAACAGGGAGAACTATCTTGTTCTGGCTGTTTATTTTAGTTGAGGTCGGGTTGTTTATCAAATTCATTATTTTCCCAATTTTCAAGTTGTTTAAACTACAAAAGGGGATAGGTTATAAAGAAGCATCTCAAATAATAGGCAATCATTTTCCTGAGGTTAATGACAAGCTTTTAAATGTGCTTCAGCTTCATGAGGATAACCGCGAATCAGAATTATTGCTTGCGGGTATTGAGCAAAAATCTACTGAATTACAGCCAATACCATTTTTGTTTGCTGTGAATTTTAGAAAAAACCTGAAATATGCTAAATATGCGGCTATTCCATTGATTATCATTGGTTTTGTATGGGTTTTAGGAGGAATTAACTGGTTTTCAGATAGTTACAATAGGGTTGTTAATTATGATATTGCTTATGAACCGCCTGCTCCGTTCCAGTTTTTAATAAAAAACAATACACTTAATGCGATAGAAAATCAACCTTTTAAGCTTGAAGTGAATACATTAGGTGAAATTGTTCCACAGGAAACGATGATTCATGTTGGTAATGAAAGCTACTATTTGCAAAATAAAGGGGAAGGTTTTTTTGAATATATATTTTCACAACCTAAAGATGAGCTGAGGTTTTATTTTTCTGCAAACGGGGTAAAATCTAAGCCATATTCCCTTCATGTTATAAAGGTACCTGCTTTATTAAATTTGGAAATGAAGCTTGATTATCCTGCATACACGAAAAAAAGAGATGAAACAGTGAAAAACACAGGTAATGCAGTTGTACCTGAAGGAACGAAAGTAACCTGGAATTTAATTACAAAGCAAACCGAAAAGGTGGAGCTTTTTACCAGGGATACTGTTTTAAACTTTGCAATGAATGATGCTAAATTTGAATTAAGCAAAGGAGTTTATGGCAATTTTGATTATCACATAAGTACCAGTAATAAAGAACTTGAAAATTATGAAACCCTGGGGTTTTCAATTCATGTTGTAAAGGACGAATACCCGGAAATTGACATTAAGTCCGCCAAAGACTCCATTAATGATCAGGTTCTGTATTTTTTAGGTCGGGTTTCAGATGATTATGGCCTTTCTAAACTGCAGCTTGTGTACTATCCGCAGGAGCAGGAAAAAGAAAAGAAAGTTTTGTCACTACCGGTTAACAGTTCCAATTTTGACCAGTTTACGTATGCTTTTCCATCTAATTTACAATTAACTGAAGGTGAAAACTATTCATTTTATTTTGAAGTTTATGACAATGACGGTTTGAGGGGAGGAAAATCAGCCCGAAGTGCTGTTTTTAATTACAGGAAGCTCACCCAATCAGAATTGGAGCAACAACAACTCCAGCAACAAAATGAAACGATAAAAGATCTCAATAATTCGCTCGAAAAGTTAGAGGAAAACAAAGAAGAGCTCAAAGAAATTTCGAGGGATAACAAGGAAAAAGAACAGTTAAATTTTAATGATAAAAGAAAGCTGGAAAATTTTCTAAAAAGACAGCAACAGCAGGAGCAGATGATGAAAAAATTTACCGAACAGTTAGAAAAGAACCTGGATGAGTTTCAAAAAGAGCAAGAGCAGGATGATGAATATAAAAAACTACTTAAAGAGCGCCTGGAGCGTCAGCAAAAAGAAATGGAGAAGAATGAAAAGCTGATGGAAGAAATGAAAGAGATTACTGACAAGATAAACCAGGAAGAATTATCCAAAAAGTTGGAAGAAATTGCAAAGCAGCAGCAAAATAATCAGCGTAATTTAGAGCAGATCCTTGAACTTACCAAGCGATATTATGTTTCGGCCAAGGCCGAAAAAATTCAGAAAGACTTAGAAGAGTTATCTAAAAAACAAGAGCAACTTTCGGAAAAAAATGCTGAAGAGAATACTCAAGAAAAGCAGGATAAGTTAAATGATGATTTTAAAAAGCTTCAGGAAGAAATAGAAAAGCTTCAGGAAGAAAATCAGAAACTTAAAAAGCCAATGGATATTGACCGTAATAAAAATGAAGAGGAAAAAGTAAAATCAGAACAGGAAAAGGCTTCCAAAAATTTAGAAAAGAAGGAGAACAAAAATGCATCAGAACAGGAGAAACAGGAAAACCAGGAAAATGCAAAACAGAATCAAAAAAATGCTGCTCAGAAAATGAAACAAATGAGCCAGAAAATGCAATCATCCATGCAATCGGGCGGTGCCCAGGCTACCATGGAAGATGCAGAGATGCTCCGCCAGATCCTGGATAATCTCATCGTGTTTTCATTTGATCAGGAAGACCTCATGGAAAAGTTTCAAAACTCAGACAACGACAATCCAAACTATTCTAAATACCTGAAAAAACAATATGATTTAAGAACACTGTTTGAGCATGTAGATGATAGTTTGTTTTCATTATCACTTCGCAGGCCGGAATTATCGGAGCACATAAATAAAAATATAACGGATGTATTTTACAACATTGATAAAGCTCTTGACCATTTTACTGAAAACCAGTTTTACCAGGGAATAGGCACTCAGCAATACACATTAACTTCTGCCAATGAACTGGCTGATTTTTTAAGTGATGTATTGGATAACATGCAGCAGCAAATGGGAAGTGGACAAGGTAGTGGTGATGAAGAGTTTCAACTACCGGATATTATTCAATCGCAGGAAGAATTAAACAAAAAAATGCAGGAAGGCATGCAAAAAGGCCAGGGTAAAAAAGAAGGTGAAGGGGAGCCTAACGAAGGCCAAAAAGAGGGTGAAGGTGAAAAACAAGGTGAGGGGAAAAAAGGAAGCCAAAAAGACGGACAAGGAAATCAGGGGGAAGGTAATGGTGAGGGTAATGAAGATGGCGAACAGATGTCAGAACAACTCTATGAAATCATAAAACAGCAACAGCAATTAAGGCAAATGTTGGAACAGCAAATTGAAAATAAAAAAGGTGAAGGTGAGCGTAGAAATGCGAAAAGGCTGGCCAGGGAAATGGAACAGATTGAAAACGAATTGCTGGAAAACGGATTAAATGAAAGGACCTTACAGCGAATGACTAATTTAAAATACCAGCTGTTGAAACTTCAGGATGCTTCATTTGAGCAGGGTAAAAAAGAAGAAAGGGAAAGCAAAACCAACCAGCAGCAACATACAAATACTTCCAATAATAAAACCCCAGATATTCAACAATATTTCAATGAGGTTGAAATATTAAACAGACAAGTGTTACCTTTGCGGCAAATTTACAAACGTAAAGTTCAGGAATATTTTAAAGGAGATGATTAATTTTAATTACGAATCTGATTTTAAACTTCATGATGAAAAACAATTTTCGGATTGGTTATCGAAGGTTATTAAATCGGAAAATTATACTGAAGGGGAGATCAATTATATTTTTTGCGATGATGAATATTTGCATAAAATGAATGTTGAATTTCTTAATCACGATGAATTAACAGATATAATAAGCTTTGATTATTCCGAAAAAAATGTGCTGAGCGGAGATATTTTTATTTCGGTAGAAAGAGTTATAGATAATGCAAAAATATATGATGTTCCTTTTGAAGAAGAACTAAAAAGGGTAGCGGTTCATGGCATATTACACTACTGTGGTTATAAAGATAAAACTCCAAAAGAGGCCTCATTAATGAGGAAAAAAGAAGAAGAAAAAATTAAATTGTTCCACGTGGAACACAATTAAAAAAGTATGTTTGATAAAGAATACGATGTAATAGTTGTGGGTGCAGGGCACGCAGGATCTGAGGCTGCCGCCGCCGCTGCAAACATGGGGTCGAGTACTCTTTTAATAACAATGAATTTGCAAAACATAGCTCAAATGTCTTGCAATCCGGCTATGGGCGGAATCGCAAAAGGGCAAATAGTAAGGGAGATAGATGCACTGGGAGGATACAGCGGAATTGTTACAGACAAGACAGCTATACAGTTTAAAATGCTAAACAAATCTAAAGGACCGGCCATGTGGTCACCGCGTGCTCAAAGCGACAGAATGCGCTTTGCTGAAGAATGGAGATTAATGCTTGAGCAAACCCCTAATCTCGATTTTTACCAGGAAATGGTAAGCGGATTGATAATTAAGAATGGTAAAATTAAAGGGGTAAAAACATCTCTTGGAGTTGAAGTTTTTGCTAAATCGGTAGTGCTTACAAACGGTACCTTTTTAAATGGATTAATTCATATAGGAGAAAAACAATTTGGAGGTGGCAGGGCAGGAGAAAAAGCTTCCACAGGAATTACAGAAGACCTGGTTAAATTAGGTTTCGAATCAGGAAGAATGAAAACCGGAACACCTCCAAGAGTAGATGGAAGATCTTTGGATTATTCGAAAATGAATCGTGAACCGGGTGATGAAAATCCGGAAAAATTTTCCTATTCTGATATTACCGAACCTCTTAAAATACAGAAAGATTGTCACATGACTTACACCAGTGAAAAGGTTCATGATTTACTTCGTGAAGGTTTTGACAGGTCGCCTATGTTTAATGGAAGAATACAAAGTACAGGACCCAGGTATTGTCCGTCAATAGAAGATAAAATAAACCGGTTTGCCGATAAAGACAGGCATCAACTATTTGTTGAACCCGAAGGGTGGAATACCGTAGAAGTTTATGTAAACGGATTTTCTACCTCGCTTCCGGAAGATGTTCAATTTAAAGCATTACGCTCTGTAGTTGGTTTTGAAAACGTAAAATTCTTTCGCCCGGGCTATGCCATCGAATACGATTACTTTCCACCTACTCAGTTAAAACATACACTTGAAACCAAACTAATAGAAGGTTTATATTTTGCAGGTCAAATTAATGGCACTACAGGATATGAAGAGGCAGCATCTCAAGGATTGATGGCAGGTATAAATGCCAGTTTAAAAGTCCAGGGAAAAGATCCGTTTGTGTTAAAAAGAAATGAAGCTTATATAGGTGTACTTGTAGATGACCTTATTACAAAAGGAACAGAAGAACCATATAGGATGTTTACCTCCAGGGCAGAATACCGTACATTGTTAAGGCAGGATAATGCCGATTTTAGACTTACTCCAATATCCTATGAAATAGGTTTAGCTAAAAAAGAGCGTTTGGAAAGAATGGAAAAGAAGCTTAAAAAGTCTAATGCATTTATTCAATTCTTTAAAGAAACAAGTGTAAAACCCGAAGATGCAAACCCTGTTTTAGCAGAAGTAAATTCTTCTCCAATGAAACAATCTGATAAAATGCACAAGGTGTTTTCCAGACCTAATATTACTTTAGAGCATATGAAAAAGTTTCCCGGAGTAGAGGAATATATACTTGAAAATAATCTTGACAGGGAAGTTCTGGAACAAGCAGAAGTAGAAATAAAATATTCGGGATATATAGAAAAAGAAAAAAATAATGCGGACAAATTAAACCGCCTCGAGGACATAAAAATTCCTGAAACTTTTGACTACAACAGATTAAAATCCCTTTCGTTTGAAGCCAGGGAAAAATTAAAAAAAATAAAGCCGGCTACTCTTTCGCAGGCATCTCGAATCAGCGGAGTTTCACCGAGCGACATTAGTGTAATGTTGGTTTATATGGGGAGGTAATTGTTCCACGTGGAACAATATTAAAAAACAAGACTTAGGCTTCTCATAACTTGAAAAAAACAGTCTCTTAAAATCACATTCTGATAGTTCAAATTTTTATAATTTAGCAAAACATATTGATGATCTTCCTTTATGAATAAAGAGTATTTTTTAACCTGCAAAGACCATTCCGTAACCAAGGAGGAATTTAAACTAATGAAGGATACGGAAATAGATATGCTCATTACAACCCCTCAACCTAACGTTGACATTCTTTACACATATTACGAAAGTGAGGATTACATTTCGCATACGGATTCCAAACGTTCCATATTTGAAAAAGTGTACCAAATCATAAAGCAATATTCGCTGAATAAAAAACTGGGGGTCATAAATGAATTTTCGGGGTCAAAAGGATCTCTTTTAGATGTTGGAGCTGGGACAGGAGATTTTCTTTTATGCTCTAAAAAAGGAGGGTGGCAAATACAAGGAATAGAGCCCAATTTAAAAGCCAGGAAATTAGCCAATGAAAAAGGAATTGATTTACTTGAAGATATCAACCAAATTTCAAACCAAAGATTTGATGTTATAACTTTATGGCATGTGTTGGAACATGTTCCCGATTTGGGAAATTATATTATAAAACTAAAAACTTTGCTTAAGGATGATGGTACTCTCATCATCGCAGTTCCAAATTATAAAAGTTACGATGCAACCCACTATAAAGAATACTGGGCTGCGTACGATGTGCCCAGACACCTATGGCATTTTTCAGTTAACTCTATTAATTTCCTCTTTTCTAAGGAAAAAATGAAAGTAGTAAAAATCTTACCCATGGTTTTTGATTCGTATTATGTAAGTTTACTTTCAGAAAAATATAAAACTGGAAAAATGAACTATGTAAATGCATTTTTTGTCGGATCCCTTTCTAATCTTAAGGCAATGTTCAGCAGAAATTACTCATCGTTAATTTATATCATCAAAAAACAATTTTAAAGCGTTTATAGCCGTTATCTCTAAACAGACAAGAATATGCCTTCTGAAAACAAAATTGCTTAAAAAACAGGGTTTAAAACGAATGGTTTTTAATAGTTAAAACTTATTGGAAACAATAATTAAATAGCTAACTCTTATTTTTAACCGAAGAAATAAAATTGAATAAATAAAAACAAGTTTTATACTTTTGCAGTAACATAACAAACAACAAAAAATGAAAAAAATATTTTTAACTTTATTAATTGGTGTATCACTTGCTTCTTGCCAACAAGATAATATTGCTTTTGTGGATAGTACTAAATTAATAAACGAGTACCAGGAGAAAATTGATGTTGAAGCTCAATTTAAAACAAAGGCAGATAAATTCCAAAAAAGAGCCGATAGCTTATCAAGAGCTTTTCAAGGAGAAGCCATGGAGTTTGAAAATAAATCGAAGTCATTGTCGCAAACCGCTGCCCAAGAGCAGTATGGTGCTTTAATGCAAAAAAGACAGGCTATGAGCCAGCAACTACAGGCTGAAGAACTTCAAATACAACAGGAAGGCCAAACTGAAATGGATACTCTTGTAAAAAAAATAAGGACTTTTGTAAAAGATTATGGAGAGAGAAATAAATACACTTACATTCTTGGTTCTAACGAAGCCGGTGGGGTTTTATACGGTGAGAAATCTAAAGATATTACTGAAGCAGTTCTGAAAGAATTAAATGCGGCTTATAAAAAGTAAACCCTTTTAAGGCACAAGTTTAATCATTAAAGGCACAGTTTATGTGCCTTTTTTTGTACTTTAAACTGAATATTAAGGTCTTATGTCATTCAAAAGCTTCACAAAGAAAATATTCCTATTTATCTTCATTGCCATTATTGTTATTTTATTGATAAACTTTGGGCTTTCGCTTTTCCTTAAAAATAAAATCAAAAACTTTAATGGTGAATATACCATAAGCCATAAAGAAGCTAAGGTTAATATTATCACTCAAAGTATTACTGTGAACAATCTAATAATAAATTCCAGGGAAAAAGGAAAAGACAGTTTACATTTTGATACAGCAGAACTCTATATAAAAGGTGTCTCATTAAGCGATATCAGAAATCCACAAAGTATAAACTTATCCCGTATTAAAATCAGTTCTCCTCATATTAAAATATATAAAGGAGATACGTCTTCAGTTAATAACCATAAAGCGAAAAGCGATTTGAAATCTTTCAACGTAAAGAATTTAAATATAAATAACGGGAAAATAACGCTGTTTAATGCTAACAGCGATACTATATGGCATATAAAAAAAATAAATCTGAAATACAAAGAATTTAAATCGGATAGTAATACAGTTAAAAACAGGGTGCCTTATACCTACACTGAACAATTGGTTCAAGTTGAAAACATGAAGTTTAAAATGAATGAATATCAAAATATTCTTCTTGAAAATTTCTCTCTCGATAACGCTAGAGCAACAATTCATAATCTTCAAATATTACCTCAATACACCAAACATGAATTTCAAGGTAAAATTACTGAAGAAAAAGACTGGATAAAACTAGATGTCAAAAGTTTGATAGTAAACAAGATGAATCTAAATAATAAAGAAATAGTTTTTGATTCCGAAGAAATACAGATCGATTCTGCTTCATTATATGTATACAGGAACAAACTCTTGCCGGATCAAACGAAATATAAACCTTTATACAGTAAAATGTTGAGGGAGCTCCCTTTTAAATTAAACGTAGACTCTGTTAATATTAAAAATAGCTCTATTGTGTATGAAGAAAGGATTAACGCCGAAGGTAAACCTGGTAGGTTGGAATTTACCCAGTTCAACAGCCTTATCAAAAATGTAAACAATAAAGAAAACAGTGGGATAACAGATTTGAATATCAAAACCCGATTTATGGACAACGCTGATTTTAATGTTCACTGGAGCTTTGAAGTTGCTAATACAGCAGACTATTTTAACATCGAGGGAAGGCTACTTGCGTTTAATGCTTCATTAGCAGATAAATTTATAACTCCTAACTTTAATTCTAAAGCCAATGGAGTTATTAATTCCCTGGATTTTGACATTAAAGGTAATGACGTCATTGCAAATGGGAATATTGAAATGAAATATGAAGGATTGAAATTTGAGATAATAAATAAAGAGAAAAACAAGGTAAATAAATTCCTTTCATCTGTAGCGAACTTGTTTGTAAAAAAGAATGAAAAGATACCTGAAAGCAAAGAAATTGAAGTTGAAAGAGATCAACAAAAATCATTTTTTAACTATTTTTGGTTGTGTATAGAAGATGGGGTAATGGCTACTATTTTATAAGAATTCTACTTGTGCCTGATATCTTCAATGGCATCCCTGATCATTTCTTTTTCATTAGGGAAAAAACCTTGTATAATAAGTAATGCACCAAAAGCCAAAATAATAAGGCTTACTATCTTTTTAGTTTTGAAAATCCTGCGGGGAGTAAACTGGTTTTTTAGGGTTTTTGCCAAGGCTATTTTAATCAAATCAACAATAAAATAAGTAACTAAAACAGTTAATAAAAAAACTTTAACCCCATTTTCAGAACTCGTAATACTATTTCCTATTATGATAAGGCCTAACCAGCCGATTAAAACTCCTATATTAATGAAGTTTAATAAAAAACCTTTAATAAACAATTTACCATAACGCTTATTAATTTCAACTTTGTAATACTCTCTTACAATTCTTCTGAAAGATTTACTGATTTTGAGATAAGAAGTAAGGCCATAGGCAATTAATACAACACCTCCCAGAATTAATAGTTTAGGATCATGCTTAATTTTGTCAAGCAAATGGTTTGTACTCAGAAAAGCTGCTAAAATAAAAACTATATCGGCTAGAATAACCCCTAAATCAAAAGTAAGTCCTGCTCTGAAGCCTTTAATAGCACTGGTTTCTAACAACACAAAGAAAACCGGACCTATAGTAAAGGCCAATATAATGCCCCAGGGTATAGCCGATAATATGTCTTGCATCATTATTTACATTTTTAATATATTTCCTCCCAGAAATATAGTCTCTTCAAGAACCCGGGGATTACCATATATTTTAATTGTCCCTCCCATTTTTACCTTGGCCTCAATATATTCACTCGTGGTTACATATGCAAAACCACCTGCAATAACGTTTATCTTAGCTTGTTCATTCTCAAGCTTAACAGCATCGTATTCCCCGCCTGATCTTGCCTCTATATCCTGAGTTAATGCTTTACCTGAAACCTCAATTTTTCCACCTGAAACCACTTTAGCATCCAGTTTATCAACCTGAAGTTCGAGGTCAATTTCTCCTCCTTCCTGTGCCCTTAATTTTACATAAGTTTGTTGAAACACCTGGGTGGATGATATAAATGCCCCTTCATTAACATCTATAAGATCCATAAACTTGGAATAATGTACATCTACATACGTTTTATTTCCACCATAAAGTTTATCAATTTGCATTCTGATCTTTAATCTACCACCATTATTTACAACTGTTACTTTTTCTCTATCCTCGCCATAAACAACTACTTTATTTTCAAAGGATTTTAAAAGATTCACTGTAATGGCGTCAAAAACTTTAAGTTCTGAAAAGTCGTCTGTTTCATAAACAATTTCATCCTGGGAAAAACCAAAATAAAACATTAGAAAGAAACTCGTGAATAATAATTTTCCCATGCCACTATATTTAGATATGTTTATTCTCTAACTCCTATCAGGTCAAAGTCCAAATGACGTTTAATAAGATCTGTCTTTTTTACCTTTACAACAACCTCATCACCTAATTGATACATGTTTTTGGTTACCTCTCCAACAAGAGCATACTGTTTTTCGTCAAACACATAATAATCGTCCTTTATTTCTCTTATCCGGACCATTCCCTCGCATTTGTTTTCAATAATCTCTACATAAATGCCCCATTCAGTTACTCCGGAAATAACACCGACAAATTCCTGTTCTTTGTGATCTTCCATAAACTTTATCTGCATATACTTTATAGAATCACGTTCAGCATTCGTGGCAAGGATTTCCCTATTTGTTGAATGCTTACATTTTTCTTCATAAACATCTGCTTTAACAGAGCCTCCCTTGTCTAAATAAAGTTGAAGCAACCTGTGTACCATAATATCAGGATACCTTCTTATTGGCGATGTAAAATGCGTGTAGTAATCAAAAGCCAGTCCATAGTGTCCAATGTTATCTGTGGTATAAACTGCTTTACTCATAGTTCGAATAGCCAATGTGTCGACCAAATTCTGTTCTTTTTTTCCCTGCACCTCTTTTAACAGCGAATTCAATGAACTGGATATGGTATCTTTACTTTTCATATTTATGCTATAACCAAACTTTGAGATAACCCCATTGAGTTGCATCAATTTTTCTGGATCCGGATCATCATGTATTCTGTAAACAAAAGTTTTTTTCTGTTTCCCTATATATGCCGCAACTTTTCTGTTAGCCAGTAACATAAACTCTTCAATAAGTTTATTGGCTTCCTTTGCCTCTTTAAAATAAACTCCCTGAGGGACATCATTTTCATCTAAAATAAACTTAACTTCAATCTTATCAAAAGATATTGCCCCGGCTCTCATGCGCTTTTCCCTCATAATTTCGGCAATTTCATTCATTGTTAAAACTGCACTTACAATTTCATTTTCTACTACATATTCTTTTCCTGTAATTGAAAGATTTTCCGGAATCACATTGCTTTCGGTTTCAATAATAGATTGTGCTTCTTCATAAGCAAATCTCCTGTCTGAATAGGTAACAGTTCTTCCAAACCATTGATTTAATACATCGCCCTTATCATTCATTTCAAAAACCGCAGAAAAAGTATATTTTTCTTCATTTGGCCTTAATGAACAGGCATTATTTGATAATATTTCAGGAAGCATCGGTACAACCCTGTCTACCAAATAAACCGAAGTAGCCCTGTTATATGCTTCTTCATCAAGAATAGTACCAGGCAGTACGTAATGTGCAACATCTGCTATATGTATTCCTGTTTCAAAATTACCATTATCAAGTTTTTGAAAAGATAATGCATCATCAAAATCTTTAGCATCTTTGGGATCAATTGTAAAGGTTAATACATTACGCATATCCCTTCTTTTGGCAATTTCTTCTTCTTTTATTGAAGTATCAATTTTATTGGCAAAATGCTCAACGTCTTCAGGAAATGTATAAGGTAAGCCATATTCTGAAAGAATAGCATGCATTTCGGTATCCTGTTCCCCGGGTTTTCCAAAAACATCAATTATTTTACCAAAAGGCGAATCTGCCTTGTCCGGCCATTCCGTAATTTCAACCAGTACTTTATCTCCATGCTCTGCTTTTCCAAGGTTACTTTTTGAAACGAAAATGTCAGTATACATTCTAAAATCAGAAGTAATAACAAAAGCATAGTTCTTTTGCATTTGAACCACCCCTACAAAAGTTGTTTTTTTACGTTCTATTATTTTCGTAATTTCACCTTCTAATTTAGTTTTTCCTTTTCTTTTGGGAAAAACATAAACCTGCACTTTATCACCATGAAATGCTTTATTTATAAAAGATGAAGGTATAAAAACATCATTATCTAACTCTTCACAAACCACATAAGCGTTTCCTCTACCGGTAACTTCAATAACGCCTTCAAAATAATTTTTACTAGGTATGATTTTATACTTACCTTTTTCTATTTCTTCAATTCTTTTCTTTTCGCTGAGCTGGCCTAATTTTTTAATAAGAAGATTTCTTCCGGTAGTATCTTCTATTCCGAGTTTAGACGCTATTTGTTTATAATTAAATGATTGTGAAGGATCTGCTTCTAATACTGAAAATATTCCTTTAGTAATTTCATTTTTTTTCTGGTCTTGGTCTCGCTTTTTATTTCTGGACATAGTAAATTTTCAATTATGCTGAAAATTACGAATAAATAGAAAGAAGATGAATAATTAAGAGCAAATAATTATGTTTCACATTAAAATTTGAAAAAACTTAGCCTATAAAAGATTTTAATCTAAAACCTGAGAATAATTTTTAGGTTATTCCTCTATTATACAAATTCTTTTTTTTGTTAATCTTAATGAGTTATTAACTATTATTATATACTATTATTTTTTTCTATTTAAATTTTAAAAAACATGTTGATTATGATGGTATGTTAATAGTAGAGAAAACTTCTTTTAAATTAATTTTGAATTATGATTTATTGAAAATTATACATAAAAATGAACAAGTTAAATACTATCTAATATCTTAGTTTTTAAACCTTTTAATTCAGTTATTAACAGTTGTCAACAACCTATACTAACATATAACTTTTGATAATTTTTCCATAAAAAAGCTGTTCATAAAATCCTTTTTCAACGGTATAAATACCTTAGAAAAAATCATAAAAAAAGAAAGCCAATCCATATAAATTTATATAAGGCAGTTTAATTCTGAAAACCAAAAAAAATTGATACATTTTTGTTACCGGATATTAACAATTCAGGTAATTAATAGAGGGTTGATTTTAAGCTCTTTATAAAATAAAATAAACAAGGCTGTTTATATCATGACTAAAAGCTATTTATTACCTTTGTATTAATAAAAATATGAAAAAAATGAAAGTTGTTATAGGAAATGACCATGCAGGTCCGGAATATAAATTTGCTGTTTTAGATTATTTAAAATCGGAAGGCATTAACGTAACAAACTATGGAACAGATAATCCGGATAGCGTTGATTATCCTGATTTTGTACATCCTGTGGCTAAGGATGTTGATGAAGGCGCAGCAGATTTTGGTATATTGATTTGTGGAAGCGGTAATGGGGTAGCTATGACTGCAAATAAATATAAAAATATTCGTGCCGGTTTATGCTGGAATAAAGAAATTGTAGAATTATCCCGTTCCCATAACAATGCAAATGTATTATGTATACCATCCAGATATACAAGTATTCCACAAGTAATTGAAATGGTACAGGTTTTTTTAAATACGAAGTTTGAAGGTGGCCGTCATAAAACAAGAATAGACAAGATTCCAATAAGTTGTTAATACAGTTAATAACAGGTAAAATGTGGATAACAATCATAACCATGAGCATACTCACTTAAAGGATTTACAGGGAAGAAATCTTTTAATTTCCATATTCCTGAACATTCTCATAACCGTATCTCAGATTATAGGAGGTATAGTTTCAGGCAGTCTTGCATTACTTTCAGATGCCTTACACAACTTTTCGGATGTTATATCATTAGTAATAAGTTATTTTGCCAGGTTACTTTCTAAAAGAAAAGCTTCAACCAATAAAACATTTGGGTATAAAAGGGCAGAAATCATAGCCGCATTTGTAAATGCCACAACCTTAATCATTATTGCCGTTTTACTTATTATAGAATCCGTAAAAAGATTTTTAGATCCACAGGAAATAGCATCAGGTATAGTAATATGGCTTTCATTTCTTGGAATAGTAGCAAATGGACTCAGTGTTATATTGCTAAAAAACGCAGCCGAAAAAAACATAAATATGCGTTCTGCTTACTTACATTTATTTACAGATATGATGGCAAGCGTAGCTGTTTTAATAGGTGGTTTACTCATGAAGTTTTATAAAATTTACTGGATAGACAGTTTGCTCACCTTTTTAATAGCGGTTTATCTGGTGTATGTTGGGTTAGACCTTTTAAAAAAGTCAACTAAAATGCTAATGCTTTTTACCCCCGAGCATATAAATATAAAACAGCTTGTAGAAGCAGTACATCAGATTAAAGAGGTAAATAAACTCCATCATATACATGTTTGGTGTTTAAATGATGATGAATTACACCTGGAAGCACATCTGGATTTTAAAAAAGATATCACACTTACTGAATTTGATACCATTTTACAGAAAATAGAGGAAATTCTACATAACGACTTTCAAATAAACCATGTAACCATACAACCGGAATTTAATAAAAAAGACCCTAAGGATTATATAGTTCAGGATTAAAATGATAGATATTAAAACAAAAGTATTTAAAGACCTTACCCAATTAGAACTGTATCAAATTTTAGGTTTACGGAGTGAAGTGTTTGTGGTTGAGCAGAATTGCGTGTATCAGGACATAGACGGTAAAGATGAAAAGGCTGTCCATATTTTAGGGATTAAGGAAAGTAATATAGTTGCTTATGCCAGGATTTTTAGACCCAATGATTATTTTGATATGGCAAGTATAGGCAGGGTTGTTGTTAAAAAAACTGAAAGAAAGTATGGATACGGACATGATATAATGAAAGCTTCAATAGATGCAATACATAACATTTTTAATGAAACCGGAATTAAAATATCTGCTCAAAAATACCTGGAGAAATTTTATCAATCCCATGGTTTTTCTAAACAGGGGGAAGAATATCTTGAAGACGGGATTCCTCATGTTTGTATGGTAAAAGACGAAAAGAAGTAACGAATAATTTTTCATTGATTTACAAAAATAATTTCCACGCCCTTTAGGGTTGGGGCAAAGGAAATTATTTCAACTTTCCTGCTGGCTTTTTTCTTTTTCCCTAGCCCTAAAGGGTAAGAAAAAAGCCCTAAATGAATTCTATTCTATAAAAGGAGGGGCAAAAAAGAATCATTTTTATTAATTTCTCTTTCCTCTTATCAAGATCAAAAAAACCAAATATCATATCCTATCATTTCAACAACCCCGCTTCTTTTAATGATCCCTCAATGGTTTTTATAATTTGCTTGTATACTTTCTTCTGAAAAAACATCCTGAAACCTAAAGATAGAAACCAGCTTCCGGAGAAACCATTCACGATACCCCTTACCCTTTTTTGTAACAGTTTTTTATATTCATTCTCAAAATTTTTCAAAGAAAAAGAAGGGTATTCAGGAAAGGGGATATCTGCACCTTTTCCATAGCTACTGCTGTCAAAAGAAGTGTTGAAAGCTTTGGCTACTTTCATGTCCGGAATAATGGGGAAATAAAAATTTCCTGTTATATCCTTAGGTGGATCTGAGTAAGAAAATCGGTCCAAAGCTTCTTTAGTTACTTTAGTACCAAGGCGCTGTTCTATCTTATCTTTTTCAACAGAAAAATAATAACGCAAAAAAGCCTGACAATTTTTTCTGCCCAATTCAAAATCATGTTTTCTGAACGACTTATCTAAAAACCCTGCAAAACCACTTATGGGTGCAGAGGCAAGGCTATTACTTGTCCGTTTCCACACCCCATTTACCTTTTCTTTTCTGCTGGGTGCAATTAAAAACCGGGTTCTGTTATTTAAAGAAAGAGCATCCAATATTCCATCCTGGTTAAACATCACCTGGTTCCTTAGGGCCTTAAACATTCCTTTGGCCACAGAGATCATGTTATGTTCAACAGGTTCTGTAGTTTCATGGTCCTGGTTTGGAAACGGATCTACCATAATAACGGCATGGTTATCCTTTATTCCGGGGTTTTTCTCTTTCAAAATTTTCAACCCGATAGCAAAAGGCTCGTTATTTATAAGTCCGCCGTCTATGGAATTGAATTTGTAAACCTCTTCATTTTCATCTATAACAGCTGTAATACCTTTTCGGATCCCAAAAAGATATTTAGGGTACCGTTCTATGTATTTTTTTGATATTGAAACTTCCCTGGATTTTAAACCGATGGGAAAAGCAGCAGTACTTAGGGTAGCATCCCTGAGATACTGAATGTCCTGGCTTTCGTTCAGGTCTAAAACATAATACAAACTATTTTCATTATCAGGAACACCCCTTTCAAACAGTTCATTTTTAACTTTATACCTGAAAAATCCGCCATGGCTTGTAATTATACTTGACGAACCTTCATCTAATCCGCTAAAATTAATTTTGAAGTTTATTCCCCGCAAATTAGTAGCGGTAAGTACAAGGTCAAGGCTTTTTGATATGTAACTGGGATATTGAACGGCCTTGTTAATTTTTAAAGCATTGTTTGCAATAATTTCCAGGGCATCTGTATTTAAAAGTGCTTCAGGTTTTTTTCCTTTAACCAGGTCCTTCACGCTTAATAGTTTGGTAAGCGTTTTGCTTTTATCATCATCAGCCATTTCTACCCAACTTTGGTAGAAGAGGTTGTTTTTTCCCTCCGGATTTGATTCATTTACAAACTTGTGGTTTACATCCAATACACTTAAAAGAGATAACGTGCCGGTAATACCACCTGCTGATGCACCGCTTATCACATCTATCTCCACATCATGCATGGGAACAGAAGGATCATAATCCGGATGATTCTCACCTAATTCACGATTTTTATTTTTAGCTTTTTCCCATAAATCTAAAGTTTCCAGTAAATAATCTAATACCCCCCCGGTATAAGCACCTGCAGAAACGGCTCCTGCCATTGTGAGGCACAACTTAAATTTTTTATTTTCCATGCTTAAACAAAAGCTTTCAAGTTAAACAAATAGGACATAACTAATAGGGGGGATTTATCCCCTTAATTTCTTATAGGGAATACTTTGATAAGCAGAGAAATTTTACAATAAGATTTATAACAAATAATGACGGAGGTACTTTTAGTCGCCTTTTAATTAACAAAATTTTAATTTGCTGAAACGCTCTATCAATAGTCATTTACATAAAAATGTAGTATTTTTAAGGTGCTATGAATTCAAAACAAAAAAAGAAAGGTTTTATCTTCAATAAATATGAAGCACCTGATCAGTCCCCGTTTGATAAACTTTTTGACATTTTTAAGGAGTTAATCACGCACACTTCAGGAGATTTGGACGAGGCGCTGGACTGGTTGCGGGAATTGGACAATGAATATAAGCTTACAGATGAAGATTATACAATAGATAATTTTATTGAAGACTTAAAAAGAAAAGGGTATATCCGGGAAGAAATTGATGATGATGGTACCGGGGGTATGGCCATTACTGCAAAAACAGAACGTGCTATAAGGCAACAGGCGCTTGAGCAGATTTTTGGAAAAATAAAGAAAAGCGCAGCGGGAAATCACAGAACAAAGCATGCCGGACAGGGGGATGAACACACAGGTGATTTCCGGGAATACAGGTTTGGAGATGCCTTAGAAAGGATCTCAATGACAGAAAGTCTTAAAAATGCCCAGGTGCATAATGGGATAGAGGGTTTTAATATGACCGAAGATGACCTTGTTGTAGAGGAAACACACTTTAAAGCCCAGATGAGTACGGTGCTTATGATAGATATAAGCCATAGCATGATTTTATATGGCGAAGACAGGATAACACCCGCCAAAAAAGTAGCAATGGCCCTGGCAGAATTAATAACGACCCGATATCCGAAAGATACACTCGATATTATTGTATTTGGCAATGATGCCTGGCCAATATCTATAAAAGATCTACCATATCTGAAAGTAGGGCCTTTTCATACCAATACAGTTGCCGGTTTACAGTTGGCTATGGATTTACTAAGAAGAAAACGAAATACCAACAAACAAATTTTTATGATTACCGACGGAAAACCGAGTTGTATTCGTAAACCCGATGGTACGTATTATATGAATAGTGTAGGCCTGGATCAGTATATTGTTGAGAAATGCTATAATACAGCACGGCAGGCACGGAAACTACGCATTCCCATTACCACGTTTATGATTGCACAGGACCCTTATCTCATGCAGTTTGTAAGACATTTTACAGAAGCCAATCAGGGTAAAGCATTTTATACCGGTCTGCAGGGATTGGGTGAAATGATTTTTGAAGATTATGAAACCAACAGGAAAAAAAGAATAAAAGGATAAGTCCTTTCAATAAAAAGACAACAAAACATGAATATAGAATCTGTAAAAACAATAGGAGACCTCATTAATTCAGGCTATAAAAGCAGGGGCATAAAAGAGGAATTAAGAGAAAACCTAATTGATAAGATCAGAAAAGGAGAATCTACTTTTGAAGGAATTCACGGCTATGAAAACAGTGTAATCCCTGAATTGGAAAGAGCAATACTCTCCAGGCATAATATAAATTTACTGGGTCTGCGTGGACAAGCAAAAACAAGGCTTGCAAGGCTTATGGTCGATTTACTGGATGAGTGGATGCCTGTGGTGGCCGGTTCGGAGATTAATGACGACCCTCTTAATCCCATTTCCAGGTATGCGAAAGAATTGATCAGGGAAAAAGGAGAAGGCACTCCTATAGAATGGGTTCACAGGAGTGAACGCTTTTTTGAAAAACTTGCTACACCCGATGTGACTGTAGCCGATTTAATAGGAGATGTAGATCCTATTAAAGCTGCAAATTTAAAATTATCGTATGCTGATGACCGGGTTATCCACTACGGAATGATACCACGTGCCAACAGGAGTATATTTGTTATTAACGAACTGCCCGATTTACAGGCACGTATCCAGGTTGCATTGTTTAATATTCTACAAGAAGGCGATATACAAATACGCGGATTTAAATTAAGGCTGCCATTGGATATGCAGTTTGTATTTACTGCAAACCCCGAAGATTATACAAACAGGGGAAGCATTGTTACTCCCCTTAAAGACAGAATTGGTTCACAGATCCTTACGCATTATCCCGGGAACATAAAAACGGCCAGGATTATTACCGAACAGGAGGCTAAACTGGATGATCGTCAGGCCGAAATGGTACAGGTACCATCACTGGCAAAAGATTTACTGGAACAAATTAGTTTTGAAGCCCGCCAGAGTGAATACATAGACCATAATAGCGGTGTAAGTGCCCGTATGAGCATCACAGCCTTTGAAAACCTGCTCAGTACAGCCGAAAGAAGGGCATTAAAAGCAGGAGATGAGACAACAACTGTTCGATTAAGTGACTTTATGGGTGTAATTCCATCCATTACCGGAAAGGTAGAATTGGTATATGAAGGAGAACAGGAGGGAGCAGCCTTTGTAGCCGAAGTATTAATAGGGGAATCTATTCAAACTTTGTTTCCCGGTTATTTTCCACAAATTGAAAAACTGGAAAAGCCCAATGAAAAATCCCCTTATGATGAACTGACTTTGTGGTTCTTTGAAGGTGAAGGGTTTGAGCTCCTGGATGATATTTCAGACACGGAATACAAGGAAAAGCTAAACAGTATTAAACCGCTTGCATCTTTATTAGACAAATACCAACCTCAAATAGCAGATACCCCCGAACGTTATTTTATGATGGAATTTATACTTTGGGCACTTGTACAACATAAAAAATTAAGTAAAAAACGGTTTACAGAAGGTTATCAGTTTAAAGATTTGTATGGAAGTTATATCAGTGGATTATAAATAATCATGATAAGAAAAGCCACTTTAAAATATGCAACAGATATAAATATCTTTAACTTACTATTTTCAGCGATAATTGGGGTCATTTCAGGTTTTCCATGGTTTTTAGTTTCCTTTTGTTCAGTAGGGATATTTATGGGCTTGTTGGGCTTCCAATACTTTAAAAACAATGAATACTATATGTACTACAATCTTGGTTATACCAAAACCAGATTAATTTTATCAGTATTTGGCATAAATATATTGATTGCATTTTTGTTATTGGTTTTCTCTATAATCTTCTTCCGATGAATATATTAAAGGTAGAAGGGGTAAGTAAATCTTTTTCAGGGATTAAAGTACTGAATAACATTTCCTTTGAATGTAAAAAAGGAGAAATTATCGGTATTTTTGGCCGGAACGGCACCGGCAAATCCACTTTACTTAAAATTATTTACGGAACACTTAAATCCAATGATGTACAGCTTTATATCAATAACTCTTTACTTTCTACAGTCAATGTTATTTCATCCGGAAAGATTGCATATTTACCCCAGGATTCATTTTTACCATCAGAACTTACAGTAAGAGATGTTATTCCTTATTTTTATAAAGGAGAAGATCAGAATAAAATATTCTATGCACCCGGAATTGCCAGGTTTGACCATATGAAAGTGGGTAAACTGTCCAGGGGTGAGCTCCGGTACCTGGAATTTCTCCTGATTGCACATTTAAACCATCCTTTTCTGATGTTAGATGAGCCTTTCTCAATGATAGACCCACTGTATGTTGAATATATGACCCAATTTTTATCAACTTTAAAAAAAGACAAGGGAATTATTATCTCCGATCACTATTACTCCTCAGTGCTAGAGGTTTCGGATACGATGTTTTTGATCAATAATGGAATTAAGGTTGATGTAAATTCGGAAGAAGATTTAATGAAATATGGATACCTGAATGGCGAGCAGGAGTTAAAACCTGAAAACGAATAATATTAGTTTAGGCGGTTCAGGAACGTCTAACCATAGGATGTAAAGCGGAATCCAGCATCTTACATTGTCAAATCGATCAAAGGATTACCCTGCAAATCGATATCACTCAATTCCTGGACGGCAATCGAAGGCAAATTTTTCCCGTCCGGATCCCAATCAGTATTGAGCATCGCCATGGGCACGAGCGCCCCCATACAATCATCATCATTGTAAGGGCAAAGAGTTGCCAGACGCGACAGAATTTTATGCTTCCAAACAACATACAGCTCAACCTGATCACCGAGCAGGTGCAAAGGAACCTTCGCTGAAAATGCCGCGTGAACGTCTGCCTCGCTGTCTTCAGCCATGTACCAGGTGTTCAGAGCGTTGACTATAGCCAGACCAATTGGAGACATCACCTTGCCCTGCCATTGTGAAGAATCCGGGAAGGGAGGTAGCGCCATGGGCGCACCCAGCACAAGTGCCTTACAGGCTGCCAGATATTGATAGGGGAGTTCATTCGTGATCATCGGACGCAGACGCGCCAGCACCCACTCGAGACAGCCGATGCTGAATATCATTGCAGCACGATCGCTTAGGGCTCCGCATTGTTCTAACACAGATTCATCCACATCACCCAGGAAAGAATATGGATCCCATTCATCCCATTCATATCTCACAGCATCGACCGCAATGGATTCGGGAATATAATTTGGAAGTTTTGAATTCATATTTCATTGCCTGCCTGCGGCTAAACCGCATATAGTTATTTTTTTGCAATTACATTTTAACTCTCTTTGTAGCATGTAAGTTGTTACATGACGAAATTACAACACAAGTATACATATTTTCACAAAATAAGGGTTGTTTTGGTTTATTTCAGAGTTTATAATCACTCATCCCGGGGAATTTAAATTCAATTTTTGGCATCCGTCATCGGACACTGACACCGAGCATATAAAATTTTTCCCTATTTTTAACATAAGTTAAGCTTATTGGGCTTATTTGAGTGGATAAACGCAGCAGGAGTTTCTTACAAATTGATAAGAATAAATAAATGAAAACTAACAAAAGACTATTTCATTTACTCTTTGTAATTGGATTAACATTTACAGGTTGTTCAAACGAAAATGATATAGACATAACCCCCCCAAAGGTCAATATTCAAAGCCCTATTTTGTATCTGAATTATTCTACAGAAATAGGTAATAGTAATGTAAGCTATAGCGTAATATTACAAGCCCAAGGAGCCGACGAAACCAAAATGGCAACTTTAAAATTAATTGTAACTGATAGGCATGGAACTATAGTTTTGGAAAAAACTCGATTAAGCGATGCAGATACCCGAACAGTACTTGATATTTCTGAGGGATTTGAAACAACAAATGCCGGTATTTATAATGCCATTTTTATTGCGACGGATACAAGCGGGAATGTAACATCAGAATCGCGGAATTTCACTTATGAAGATTAATCATAGAATTTTTGTTGAAAACAAGTAATTACAAACTGTGGACATCAACCAAACAAAGGAGAAAGAATTACAAGGCTATATTGATTTATTTATGGAGCAATTTCCTGAATTAAGTTCTGAAGCAAAAGCTTTTACACGCTCTTTTTTGATCATAGAAAAGTATAAAAAGAAGGAATTTCTATATAAAAATGGCGAAGTTCAAAAAGAAATCGGATATTTATGCAAAGGACTTTTGAGAAAGTTCTACGTCAACGAGAAAGGAAATGAAATAATTACAGGTTTTTCAAAGGAAAAAGAATATGCAACCGACTACCCTTCTTTTTTGAGACAAAAACCTTCTAAATATTGTTTACAGTTTCTAGAGCCATCTGTCATCGTTAAAATGCCTTATAAAAAACTTCAGGAGGCTTATAGTAAACATAAAGGTAATGAAATGTACGGAAGATTAGTAGCTGAAAGAGTCATAACAAGGGAAACAGACAGAGTCGAAAGCCTCTTATTTGAAAGTGCCGAAGAAAGATACTTGAACTTTTTACAAGAAAACAAAGATATTATCAATAGAATCAGCTTAACCCATTTAGCATCCTATTTAGGAATTGAACGGCAATCATTAAGTCGAATACGTAGTAATCTGGCTAAAAAGTAATTTTGTCACATAGGTGTCAAATACATAACAAGTTGATGTTGCATTTTTGTAACATTAAATATTGTAAATATGAAAGCTAGTATTATTAAAAAAATCCTATTCGTCTTAGTTCTATTATTATTTTCTGTTTTTTCCAATGGGCAATATGCCGTCTTTTTTGCCATTTGGATTTTTACCACCATCCTACTTTTTGCAGTTCGTAGATTAACGAGATGGCAGGGTTTTTTATTGGCCTTTTTGCTTATAGGTACAGGCTATTATATTGGCTTTGATGTAACTCCGATACCCATTATAGTTTCTATTATTTTTGCTGTCCTATTTAGTTTGAATGCTGCCTTACCTTATTTAATAGATTCATTTTTTTTAAAAAAAAGAAATTCATTTCTGACAACATTACTCTTTCCAACCTCCGCTGTTTTAGTAGAATACATTTATCATCAATTTAATCTTTATGGCACTTGGGGTCATTTGGCTTATACTCAGCAATCACAAAGTGTTTTGCTACAATCTATCGCTGTTTTTGGGATGGGCTATATTACATTTTTGATTACCTGGTTTGCCTCTGTTAGCAATTGGGTCTATGAGCAAAGAAATGAATGGAGAAATGTAAAAAAAGGTGTACTTGTTTATAGTATAGTCTTAGGTTTAACATTGATGTATGGTGGTTATCGTGTGCAATTTCAAAAACCAGATTCGGAAACTGTTAGGGTTGCTTCTATTTCTGCATTAGATAGTCTTAAAGTTATGGTTGATATTCAAGGAATAAACAACAAAGAAACTGAAAATCAGGTTAAAATTGAAACCAGAACGAACACTTCGAAATTAAATCAATATTTATTTGATAGAAGTATCAAAGAAGCAGAAGCAGGGGCTAAAATAATATTTTGGGCAGAAGGTAATGGTGTAATATTAAAAGAAGATGAAAATGAATTATATGATGAAGCGAGCCAAATAGCTTCTGAGCAAAGTATTTATTTAGGTTTGGGTATAGCAGTAGTAGACCCTACAAATAGTAAATTTCTTGAAAATAAATTTGTTTTATTTGACCGGACAGGTAAAAAGGTTATGGATTATTGGAAAGGTATTTCCGTTCCTGGTCCAGAAACCCAAGTTAGCAATAATAGAGTTACTGGAATCCAAAAAATAGAAACTGAGTATGGTACTATTGCAGGAGCTATATGCTTTGATTTGGATTTTCCAAATTATTTAAAAGAGGCTGAAGGATCTGACATACTATTAGCACCAAGTAATGATTGGAAAGAAATTGATCAATTACATACTAATATAGCTAAGTTTAGAGCCTTAGAACAAGGTTTTAATTTAATTAGGCAAGCTAGCTTTGGCAATTCTATTGGGACAGATTATACAGGAAAGGTGATTAGTGAAATGAACCATTTTACGGATAATAGTAAAGTAATGATAACGCACCTTCCAACAAAAGGAAAGCGGACCATATATTCAATGATTGGAGATACCTTCATTATTTTTTGTTTCCTGGCGTTTGTTTTGGTAACGTTCAAATTAAAGAGTAAAAACAATAATACAAGTTTTGAGTAATACAAGAACAGATTGCCACGTCGTTCATGGTATTCATTTCTCTCAATCAACTTCTAACGTTCATTACGAGGAATCGTTTTTAATGATGACGAAATAATCTGCCGATTTTTAGCATACGCATTGTGGATTAAATATAGTGGGAGTATTGTTATCGTTTGGAAAGATTAACGCATAGCTAAACTATGATTGACATAGGTAAACGTTACACAACGCGTTCTGAATCGTAATCGAGAAATCGTATGATTGTTGAAACGTTAAGTACTTTAAAAAAACTCATAACTCATCACTTTGAACTCTACCCTCGAACTTTTTCCTTATTTTTAACAAAAGCTGCGTTTAGATGGACGAGCACATTAAAATAAACAATGAGAAAGAAAACTTTCCTAATTAATTCACTTCTTCTGATTATTGTTTTTGCTTGTAAAGAAAAAAAAGCAATTGAAAATATAGAATCTGAAAGTGACTACGAAAATACTGTTGTTTTCAAAATTGATGAACGAACAGAATTTTTTCGCACAATTTTCAATATCGCAGCCCAAGATGTTTTACCTGACGATCTTAGACCTTGCCAAACAGAATATATAAAACAAGTTAATAAACAATTTCTTCAGTATAAAAACCATCCTTTAATAAACTGGGTTTATGAGGATGATAAT
This sequence comes from uncultured Flavobacteriaceae bacterium, assembly GCA_937901915.1. Taxonomy (GTDB): domain Bacteria; phylum Bacteroidota; class Bacteroidia; order Flavobacteriales; family Flavobacteriaceae; genus Abyssalbus. Next base: position 8,374 of record CALGUD010000022.1, on the reverse strand, counting down.
ATTGGAATTGATTTTTCCACTATTGGATTGATGTTTAAAGATTTAGAAACATTTGAATTTGACACTCTATACACTAAAGAATTAAAATATTATGGATTAAACGCAAAAACACTCGATTCTGTAAAGCCTTTCATGACTGACTTTTATAAAATATCAAACTTTAAACAATTCTATAAAAGCAACAAAGAATATTATAATCGAGCAATTTCTAAAATTGAAAAGCAGGTTGCGGAAGAAAGACTATTTAATAAGGTAATGAACTTTTATCAAATAAAAGAAAAAGGCTTGGAACTGATTGTTTTTGTGGAATTGACAAATAGCGCTAATAATAAAGCAATAAATTTCTATGATAATTACAACCCTAAAAAGCGAGCAATCATTTTAGCTAACTATTGCGAATTATATACTGAACCAGGTCCATCTAATGAAATTATGGAATTGGATAATTCAACAAGAGGGGTTTTTTATCACGAAATCTCACATCTCTTTACAACCAAATTACTCAACAAGCATATTGGCGAATTAGATAAATTCGAATCTATTTGTAAGGGTTGTAGCGATGTAAAAATCATAGACAAAGTTGACCATCTGATTGTGTATCCATTGCAGGGGCTTATGATGAAAAGATTTGACAATAACAGTAGAGGGAGTGACTTTTACCTAACTAAATGCACGGACGTAAGAAAGGACATTTATCAAAGGTTAACTAAGTATCGGCCAGAAGATAAGATACCTTTTGAGAAAACATATATGGATTGTATAAATTTGATTAAAGAATCAGCAACTGAATAATAATGTAAGCGAATATCCGGACGGTTTAATTAATCCTCTTGGGATGACGGAAAGGCTTGAATCTGAGAATTAAACACATAAATCAACTAAGAACACCACTGAATTTGGATGGACTTACCAACAAAGCAATATGAGTAAAAAATATATTATAAATCGGTTAAAATGGTATTATCCGTTGGAGAAATTCAATGCTTTTTTATTTTTAGGAGTTTTGTGCTATGTAATTTATAAGTATGGTTTTCTCAACACACTATTCCTAAACTATGGATTAACTATCATGGTTTTAATTCTGTTTCAGGGACAGCACTATTGGAAATTGAAATTATTCAGATTAACACAGAAAGAGTTTAATCAAAATTATAACATTTATTTATTCAAAAGATTCAAAAAAACAAACATTGTTTTGATTTGGTTTATACCGGTTGTCTTATTAATACAGCTATTTTTGTTTGATTGGACTATTAAGCCAGAAAATTTATTCGTTTGGGCAATTATTGCAAATATTTTTGGGATTTTGGAGCATATAAATTATTACCACAGGCAATTAATGATTGATAACATTTATGACCTTAAATATTTGATTAGAAATAAAAAACTTAAAATAGCTAGCTTAAAAAAAGACCTTGACGAAAATGAAATATAAGAACACTAGCCACGAATATCAGCTATAAGAAATTGGGACTTAGGTGCTTACTCTAAAGAAAATAAATAAAGGTTAATACTAAAATGAAGGTTTGGAGGTAGCATTTCCAACTGCTCATAGATGAGAACCATTACTAAACATTTAAAACAATACTATGAAAGCATGGAATTTTAAAGTAAATAGTAATCCTCAAAAGATTAGTAAGAAATTAGAATCTGCACTTGGATCTGTTAACGGATTTGTTTTTAATATGGATCAGGATAAAAATGATTCAGTAACATTTAAAGTACGTAAACGGGTTTTGTATGGTTGGTATATGATATTCCTTAATTACATTATTGTAAATGGAAAATTATTAAAAACCGATACTGAAAATGAGACGGATGTAAAAATTTCTTTTACTCAAAACTTTTTGATGACATTGATAATATATACATACATGTTTGGGGGTTTGGGTTTTCTAATTATGATATTGTCAGGGATAAGTAGCAGTGCCTCCATGTACATAACCGGAGGAATACTATTGGCAATAGGAATTGTACTATGGCTAGAAGTAAGGAAGAGGTTTGACAGGAAAGTTCAGGAATATAAGATAATGATTTCTGAAATATTAGAGTTTTAAAAAGAATAAACGTTTATTTATTAGTGATTCAAATTTGATGCCTCGAATATTGTTAAATCGTGTTCCCGAAGTCTCGGGAGTTGAATCGTTTAATCCGGTAGTTGTTAATTGTTATAAATAATTAATATTTGGTTTTTGGATTTGGAGTTTAATTTTTAGTCATCAACCTCATCACTTTGAAATCGTGCTTTTTGGCATCCGTCATCGGACACCCGACACCGAGCATATAAAAATTTGCCTATTTTTAACAAAGTTGCGTTTATAGGAGTTATATACCCTATTAAAGATTGCTATCAAATATTATGTAATTGAAAAATAGTTAATGGAAATCTATTCAGATAATATTAAAAAGTATAATACCAAAATATTAAGTTTAAAGAAGGTATTAAATAGAATATCACTGCTTAGGCTACTTATTTTTGTAATTTCAAGTATCATTCTCATATACTTGTTTAGTAATAATTTATTTACCCCCTTTTTTATTATTTTTCCCATTTCAGTAATAGGTTTTGCTTTTGTTTTAAAGTATCATACTAAAATAGCTTACTTGAGAAAACACACATCATTTTTGAAAAGAATAAATGAACATGAAATTCTAAGAGAAAAATGTCACCTGGAAGATTTTGATACAGGACATGAATTCGTTAATCATAATCACCCATATATATCTGACTTAGATATTTTTGGACAACATTCTGTTTTTCAGTTAGTTAACAGAACTACGACTGAGTCAGGTATGATACTCTTATCAAAATGGCTATCCGAACCTGCATCTAATAATGAAATAAATAAACGACAAATAGCTATAAAAGAAATATCCCCAAAATTAGAGTGGAGGCAAGATTTTCAGGCGTCAGGTATGCACTTCCAAAATAAAAAAAGTGATTATTTTAAATTGTTAGAATGGGTAAAAAAACCTGTCGTTTTAATAAAATATGGACGTTTATATTCAACCATTGCAATAATCCTTCCAGTTTTATTTGTGCTTTTCTCTTACTTTTTTTATGCTAATCTGGATTCACTAAATGGGTTTATTTATTTTTCTCTCATGATTTTGGTTTTGTTTACCAACTATATAATTTTAAGAAAGGTAGCGCCACAGGCCGAGTATATAGTTGAGACATCCACTAAGAATCTTAAAACTTTAAGAGGTTATACAACACTTATCAATAAAATTGAAAATCAAAGTTTTAAGTCAAAAAAACTATACGAACTGCAATCAATATTCAAACATAGCAAATATTCAGCATCCAATGAGATTATTAAGCTGTGTAGAATATTAGATTTCTCAGAGCAAAAGGGAATAAAAGGGGAACCTTTTGCTGGAAATCAATTTTATCCGTTTTTAAACCTTTTTCTGCTATTTGATGTTCACCTGGTCATTGATACGGAAAAATGGAAATTAAAAAATAAAGAGGCTTTAAAATCATGGGCAGATGTAATAAGTGAGTTTGAAGTAATTAATAGTTTCGCAGGTTTTAGCTATTCAAATCCATCCTATGCATTTCCGGAGATATCAGAAAGGAACAACTACGTTCATTTTGAGTTGTTGGGGCATCCCTTAATAAATTCTAATAAACGGGTATGTAATGATTTTCATTCAGAAGGACAAGGTGATGTGGTCATGATTACTGGTTCTAATATGGGAGGGAAAAGCACTTTTTTAAGAACTGTTGGTGTTAATCTTGTATTGGCATTAGCTGGCGCACCTTGTTGTGCAAAATATGGACAGGTTTCAAACCTGAAATTATTTACTAGTATGAGAACCCAAGATAATTTAAAGGAAGGAGTTTCTTCTTTTTATGCAGAATTAGATAGAATAGAAAAATTGTTAAAACTGATAGAAAGTAGTCCCAATGTATTTTTTCTTTTGGATGAGATGTTTAAGGGAACAAATTCAAAAGATAGGCATAGAGGAGGTTTTTCATTTATTAATCAATTAAATAAGCTCAAAACCTCAGGAATAATAGCAACACATGATATTGAACTTGCTAAGCTATCAGAAAACAAAAATTTAGTTGCAAATTATAGTTTCAATAGCAAAATGATAAATGATTCTATGTTTTTTAATTACAAACTAGAAAATGGTATTTGTTATGACTTTAATGCAAGTGAGCTTATGAAAAAAAGTGGAATTGAAATTATATCGGATTTTTCAGATGAACAGAAGTAATATAATATAGCGCTTATACTTGACCGTTGTTCTAATTGAAACTGACAATATTGAAAAAATATAAGTTAATTATTTCCATAGAGGCTGTTCTTTCCAATCCTTTGGAAATCCCATTTCTTCCATATCAACAAACTCATTTTCCTTTAATAAAGTCACTATTTTTTGTTTTAAACTATGTCCAGGAGAAACCTTATTCAACACATATAATAAACAAGAAATTAAATAATACATAGAACGCTCATCTTCTGGGGAATTTATAAAAGCTGAGTTTGGTTTTCCTAATACTTTAGGTGGAAAATGAAGTTTTCTGTTCCATAACCGACTATGATGAGCAATAATATTTCTTATGGTATTAAAAGACATTAACCAGCTTTTTAAAAAATTAGAATTCGGCAGGTCAAACTCTACAGCAATTCTATCTTTCGAACTTAAATCATTTTTTAAATTACTATATAGTTTTGATAAACATCCAAAAGAAACTATTTCTAAAGTTTTATACGCTGGTGGTTTGTGTTCAGCACCATACTTTTCATAGTGTTTCTCAATAAAAATTTCTTTAGTTCTCTCTAACTCTTTTTCAATTTCATTAATTGATTCAACAAAAAAATATTCATTAAAAAAATTATCTTTATCCTCAAACCACCATTGACCTAATTCTATAGAAGGATAGTACACTAATTTAGATCGCAAAGCAATTTCAATTCGTTCCAATACATCAAAAAGAAGTAACCTCAGTTTTCTATCAAAAGTATATAGGTTGATTACGTCATTAAAGTTTGTGCTTTCTAAAAATTTATGATTTTCTTTATTAACTTGAAATTCCCACCAATAACCTTGAAGTCTAAAATAACTTATATTTTTAAGATAATTCTTGGCTATTTTATCATCATCAATTATTAAGCCTCTATCTTTTAGTTGAGCAATTTGTTTATCTAAAGCTAATATTTTTTTAGGATAGTCTTCTTTCTTCACGTAATATAAAAAAAAAAGACCCGCCTGGGTGCGCTATAAAGGAAGCGTGGCGAGTTCGATTAGTTCAAAGATACAATATTTATATCATTTGTATTATATATCATTCATTTTTTGATAAAATTTAACATTTTTTAATACCTAATAAGCACTTTTTCAGTTGATTAGGCTTTAGGGATTAATGAACAACTCAAACTGAAAAAACAGTTGCCAACAAAGGTAACCTAAGTGAGCGGGTAAAAAAAGCCCTCCTTTAACCTGGGTTATAAAGCATTACACCAAACTTTTCTCCATCACAAAATCTTCCATTAAAAAACCGCTTCCAATATCGATATCTTCTTCTTTTACAATTTCGAAATCCTGTTTTTTGTAGTATAAAACCGCTTTATTTCGCCTGTTTACATTTAAGGTTAAGGTCGGATTGTTATGGTTCAGGGCCTCCTGTTTTATAAAATTTATGAGTGCAGTACCCACACCTTCATTCTGAACAAAAGGAAGAATGTAAATTTTGTGTATTTTGGTTTTGGGTTCGTTGTTGTAATTCAATTCATAGGAAGCAAAACCCACAATTTCATTGTCATCTTTGGCCAAAATAAACTGATGGCCATTTTTCATTTGTTTTTTTAAAGAATCTACACTGTATAAAAGTTCCAGCATGTAATCTATCTGTTTCCTGGAAATAATATCAATAAAAGTGTCCGGCCAGGTAGCTATGGCCAACTCTCTGATGTACGAAGCATCATTCTCGTTTGCAGAAATTATAGTCATGATTTGGTTATTAAGGGCTGTTAAAAATAAGCATATTTATTCAAATGGGAACAATTTCTTATTTTAACTTCCTATAAAGGTTAATCCACTATCTCTTTTAACAAATAATCTGTTTGTTCCAAAGCTTCACCATTATCAAAAACACCTGGAGCGTTCATTGGGGGTTCTGGCATATATGACCCTTGTATTTCAGTGGTAACAACCCCTGATTTTTTGTCTATACTATACCTGCCATAAGCTACCTTATTGTCAAGACTTATCTTAAAGGAGTCTTCATGTTCGTAAATAGCATTTTCAAACCCCTTATGAGGTAAACCATACGCTTTTTTAACAAATTTGATTTTTTCTTTTTCTTCTTTTGACGGGAAATAAAACTCCCCCATATGAAACCAATCATCAAAAGGGGAAACTTTATGGCTTAGAATGTTTACAACCACATTATATTCGAAATCGTTTATGTCATAATTTAAAGGTATGAATTTAATGAGCCTTTTGAATTTCACTAAAACTTCTGTTTTATTAGCCCATACGGTAATTTCATAATCTTCAGGGGATACTTCCGCAGGTAATTTCTTTTCCTTTAACGTAATGAGAGCTAAATTAATTAAAGAGTCCTTGCCGAAAGACTTTAATTTTTCTACACTGTTTTCCATAGACTTTTGAGAAAATGCTAATGATGAGTTAAAAACTAACAGTAAAATGAACCCTCCTATCTTCATGTAAAACGTTAGTAAACAAAGATACACTCTTCAAAACAGGATAACATCACCATAAATAGTGAATTATATATCCCTCTTATTTTTTATCGTAAAATTCTTTCAGCACATAAAATGCCTTTTTCTTTTTTCCTTCAGATGAATAAAGCCCTTTCCGGTTCCATCCATCCTGAATAACAGGCAAATGCCTTCTTGGTGACCGGAAATCGACCAATATCCATGGAGTCATTCCCCGTAGCTGAGGTATTTTATCAAGCATTTTCAAATTTTGAATATACACATCTTCCTGGAATTCTTCAGTCCATCGTTCTGTTTTATCACCATGCAGCCCCTGTTTGGCACCTCCACCAAATTCTGAAATAATTATAGGTTTATCCTGTTTTATATCCCAGGTAACTTCATTGGCCCTTTCGGGTAATCCTGCATACCAGCCAATATATTGATTAAAGCTCAAAACATCTACCACCTCTGCATACGGATCATCAATATGCATCACATTCGGGTCATTTTCATCAGCATTTTGCTCTAAAGCAGCACTTATAAGCCGTGTTGCGTCCATTTCGCGGGCTACTTTAGCTAAATTCTTTAAGAAGGTGGTCCTGGCCTCGCTTACAGGCGTTTCATTGGCCATAGACCAGATAATGGTAGCCGCCCTGTTTTTGTCGCGGTTAATAACCTCTGTCAGTTGATTTTTAGCATTTTTATATGTTGCTTCGTTTTCCCATTGTATGGTCCAGTACACCGGATTTTCCTCCCATACCATAATTCCCATTTTGTCGGCAAGCCTTATCATGTGTTCATTGTGAGGATAATGGGCTAGCCTTACAAAATTACACCCCAGTTCCTTAGCCCAGTTAAGCAGGAGTTCTGCATCTTCAGCTGAAGTTGCTCGGCCTCCTTTAAGCGGATTCTCTTCATGTATAGAAATTCCTTTAAGAAATACACGTTCACCATTTAATAAAATATCACGCCCCTCTGTTTTAATACTCCGGAACCCTATCTGGTCGGTTGTTTTATCTTCTCCGGAGGATAGATGTACATCATACAAATGCGGATCCTTCACAGACCAGTAAGTTACCTTTTTTAGTTTGATATCGATATTGGCTAGGCCGTTTGCATCTGTAGTTATATTGGTATTTATTTTTAGTTCCGGAAGGCTGATTTGAATTTTCTTATCGGCAACATCATTGCCTTCAAGTTTTGCGTAGCCTTTTATTCTTTTGTTATCATCCGGGTCTAGTTGAATAAAATAATCCTGGATGTAGGTATCAGGAACTTCAATGAGTTTAACTTCCCGGGTAATACCACCATAGTTCCACCAGTCTGTATTCAGGGTAGGTACTCCCTCTTTTTTACGTTTATTATCGACTTTTACGATTAAAAAATTGTCTTTTTCCTTTAATATATCTGTGATTTCAAAATTAAAAGGTGTGAATCCACCCTCATGTGTACCAAGTTTTTTACCATTCAGGTATACCTCTGCCATGTAGTTTGCACCTCCAAAATAAACAAACACTTTGTTGCCTGAGTTTTCTTTAGAGTAATCAAAAGATTTTTTATACCAACTTCTACAAATATTGAAATACATTCAAGCATAAATAAAAAGCTCACAGATATCAGTAATAAATTTTATGAACCGCTAACAGGGAAGAAATCTAAAGGCGATGAACTAATTGATTATCGCAGTAACC
>CALGUD010000021.1 GCA_937901915.1 uncultured Flavobacteriaceae bacterium | reverse complement strand
ATCTACGTCAAACATACCGGCAAAAAGATTAACCAGATCGAAGAAGCGCTGGAGCGTGACCGCTTCATGGCACCGGAAGAAGCAAAAGCCTCCGGATCTAAATCGGGCAAATCTTTATAAAGAATTGCTACGTTACGACAAAAAGCTGATAATCTTAAGCTTTGGATAAAGCTATTATCTCTCAACAAACTAGTTAAATCATATGTTAATGTAATGTTTCTTAACTTAATAAAGTCAGACTTAAATACAAACGGATCCCCAATTTGATTATTTCTAAAACCAGCATAAAAAGTTGCCGGATTAGGCGTAGAAGTATTAGGTTGTCCGTTTGAAGCATAAACTGCATCCGGTAATATCACTTCTCCTTCACGGCCTACTAAAGAAGCTTTAGTATGTCCTTGTCTCAAACCATTTAGAGCAGAAGATGATATTACCTTACCTCCTGCTTTATAGTCCATATGAACCAGAAGGCTTAAGTTTTTATAAGTAAAAACGTTGTTCCAGCCACCTACAAATTTGGGAAGTGCACTACCAAAATTTTTATATTCGGATGTAGCAATTACAAATCCATTATCATCAACCTGAATTTGCCCGGAATCACTTAACTCATAAGTCCTTGCAGAAATCTGGTTTAGGGGTTGCCCCACTTCATATACCAATTGTCCTATAAATTCATTTCCTCCGAAATTTTGGACCACTAACCGGTCAATTCCCGGAGCTAACTCCAACACTTCAGTTTCATTAAAAGATGTATTAAATGCACTGTTCCATGTAAAATTATCTGTTTGTACCGGGGTCACATCAATCAGGAATTCAACACCACGGTTACTTAAAGAAGCAAGGTTTTGTGGTATAGCAGGATAACCAGAAGTTTGCGAAATCTGAACATTTAAAATTTGGTCTGTTGTGATTTTCTCATAGACAGCAATATCTAAGTTTACCCTACTGTTAAACATTCTTAACTCTAAACCAACTTCTTTCTCTTCTATACCAAATGGTTTTAATAATGGATTAGGAGATTGTCCGGCATTGGCAATACTTCCTAACGTTTGCGTACCGAACGGGTTCTGCAAAATAGAATAAGTTAGATTTCCGGCAAAAGGATTTAGGCCATTTGCACTACCAACCTCGGCATAAGAAGCTCTCAATTTACCATAAGTAAGCCAGTTAGATTCTCTCATTAATTCTGAGAAAATAAAACTACCACCTACAGATGGATATAAGAAACTATTATTATCAGGGTTTAATACAGAGAACCAATCATTCCTGATCGTAGCATTTAAAAATAAAATATCTTTATATCCGAAATCAGCGAGTGCATATAATGAATTGATTTGGGACCTGCTAATACCGTAACTCTGGTTTTTTGTGAAACCATTTTCAATAGTATAAAGATCCCTGGCTACAAAACCTTCTACCCATTGCCTGAAGTTTCTGCTCTTTGTTTTATATATATTTCCACCTATACTTACATCAGCTGAAAAATCTCCAAATTCCTTGTTTACACCAATTAAGAAATCCGCATTTACTTGTGTGGTGTGGCCATTACTTACCTCATAAGTTCCACCAAAAGCTGTTCCTGCTTGATTGAATGGTGTGGAGCTACCCATACCTGTGGGGGAATTAAAATCCCTGAAATCATCAGCGTAGTCATAATTATACCTGCCTTGCGCATATAACCAGTCTGTAAATTCATATCTTACTGTTGCAGTTCCAAGAAAACGGTCTCTTATATTATTATAAAATTGACGACCCTGTTGGTAATAAGGGTTAATTAATGTTCCCTGAAATCCTGATGTAAGGCTTTCTACCCCTTGACTATTAACCGCACTTTCCCTAAAAGCACTTAAGGGAATGGATGTAGACATTCTGTAGAGAAAATTAGGAGCACCGGGTCCCTGAACACCAACTTGTGGTGGGTTTTCATTATCTTCGTGTGTGTAGTTTACATTTAATGACAAACTTAGCTTTTCAGTAATATCATGATTTAAACCAATGTTTACTATTTTTTTAGAATACTCATTCGTAGGGTCAATACCACTTGCATCCGTATTCGTAAAGGAAGCCCTGAAATTACCCTTTTCTCCACCGCCAGACAATGCTACAGAATTAGTAATGGCAGTTCCTGTCCTGTAATATTCTGTAATCCTGTTCGGGTTAGCAGAATAAGGCCTTAAAACGCCATCAAAATTAATGGTTGGTACTCCATCTAATCTTTCTCCCCACCCAAACTGACCATTACCAGCAGCGTCCCCTTGAGTAGCAGGTCTTACTCCATTTTCACCTTGACCATATTCTTGTTGAAAATCAGTAAAATCTAAAGCAGTATTAGTAGTGAAACTGGAAGACAATTCTACTCCTATACCCTGTCCTCTTTGACCACTCTTAGTAGTGATTATTATAGCACCATTAGCGGCCCTGGAACCATAAATAGCTGCTGCAGTAGCCCCTTTTAATACGGTCATGCTCTCAACATCATCCGGGTTGAAATTTTGCATATCGTCACCAAGGTCACGTGAGTTATCTCCATCAGCACCTCTTGCGCCCTGATCCATAGGGAGACCATTGACTACAATAAGTGGAGAATTATTTCCACCTGCAAAAGCAGCTTGTCCACGCAAACGGATTTTCGTACTTCCACCGGCGCCGGAAGACGGCGGTGAAATATCCAGACCCGCAATTTTACCTTCAAGGCCGGTAGCGATGTTTGTTGTCCTGTTTTCCTGAAGTTCATTCACTGAAACAGATTCAACTGAATAACCTAATTTCTTAGATTCTTTTCTAATTCCCAAACCGGTCACAACTACCTCATTAAGGGCAGTAAGTTCCGGTTGCATAGTAACATTAATTACTTGCCGGTTATTAATCTGCACCCGTTGTTCCTCATATCCTAAATATGAAAACACTATAGTCTGTGCATTCGCAGGTACTTCAATGCTATAATTACCATCAAAATCGGTAACTACACCAATAGTAGGGCGTCCTTCAACACTTACTAATACATTCACACCCGGCATAGGTATCCCTGTCTCATCAGTGATTTGACCAGTTATAATATTATCTTGAATTGTATTAGTTGGTTTAATTGAATTAGTAGCGTATGTTTCTAACATAGCTATACTTGTTGTTGAATGATTTATATTCTCATATAAATCTTTTACATTAGGATAGGCTTCGAAAAGTGAAAATATAAGCACTCCTAGTAAAAAAAATGTTTTTTTCATCAGTTAAAGAGTTAGTTGGTTTTTAATAATTAAGTTTGTTTAACGAAATGGGGTTGTGGTGTAATTTCGTTACGAAATCGATTGAGTATTAAGGGCCATAGTTGTTAAATCTTTTCATGTTTTAAATTAATTTGGTTAGTAAAATATTGAGTTGTCCTCCAGAACTTTCAAACTATCTATAATAGTTTTAAGCTTTTGATTATTTAAACTTTAGTTACGCAGTATCAATCTAAGAACAGGGGATAAAACTGCAAGACAAATATGATAATACAAGGAGTAATTGACTTTCACTAAATGAACATTCTCTTTAAATTTTAGAACATTTATATAAATTTCATATTAGGAACTAGCCTTTTGTGAGTATATGATAATGTTTAGACAAAGTTTTTAAGAATAAAACCATTAAACAATTAACCTATAAATTATTGAAGATGATTTTTTTGCAATCTTATGTCGTTAAAATTTTAGGTAGTGGTTTGAATTCGTATTATTTTCTATTGTACCTCGCCGATAAATTAGGGAAATGTACTTAACCCTCTTATAGAGAGCAACCTCTGTTTAACACAACTCTGACATTTATAAAGAATGAATTAAAGCTTTGTAGTAAAAAAAAAAACGGATAATCATTGATTACCCGTTTTATAATAAAAATAAAAAATTATTCTATTCATCCCACCAAACAAAACCGTCCATGTTATTGCCTGAGAAACCTTGTCTTGCAATAGCTTCTTGTAAGTTTCCGGAATTAACAGATAACTCTGAATCAGGATAAGGCAACCTGTTTGCAAAATCTCCTGTAATATCTTGCGTTGGATATGGATTCGGTGCTAAATCGGGGTATCCACTTCTCCTGAAATTTGCCCAGGCCTCAGGTCCATTTAAAAACGATGATACCCAGTATTGGGTGTTAATTTCCTCTAAAGCATTAGCCCCTAACGGATTATTTAACACATACGTATCAATATCGGATTGTGCAATGGCCACATCTTCTCCATATTCTGCCAATTGTTGCATGTGTGCTTCAATTGCTTCAGAATATAAACTTGAAGCAGTTCCTACTGCAAATCCTCTTACAATAGCTTCTGCATGTAACAAAAGTGTTTGAGAATATGTTACTAAAAATGCAGGCGCACCTTTTTCTACCATTCTTGTTCTATCAACCTGGGTAAATTCATAAAAACTATTGAGGCCTAAGCTAGTAGCCAATGCTGAGGCAGTGCCATTATCATTTCCCATAGGTAAGCCAATCTGATCTGCCGGATCGGTGGATATAACAATACCTGGAGCATTTCCTGCAATAGCACCACTTTGATCTGATCCTGCAGTCGCACCAATGTATCTAACAGCAATAGAAGCTAATCTCGGGTCGTCATTATCTCTTAAATAATCCACAAATTCAGCAGTCATATAATAGTTTGCTGCTTCCTGGGCGTTAAGGTTTTCTCCCACAGGGTTAAAGAAGTTAAAATCATGTCTTAATACAGCATTATCATCATTAGACTGCATAAGCCCACCCTCTATAGCTTGAGTGATATAAGTTTGCGCTATCGCATTTTCCTGGTCAGCTATTCGTAATGCAGCTCTTAACATAAGAGAATAGCAAAATCGCTTCCATTTCACTATATCACCATTATAAAGCGCATCTGATGATTCAATAGGATTTGAATTACTGAGTGAACTTCCTGCTTCATCCAATGTGCTTAGAACACTTAGATAAATATCCCTTTGTGGATCATAAACCGGAGCTACAAGACCATCTAAGTAACCTTTACCTGCTTCAGAATAAGGCACATCTCCATAGGTGTCTGTTACTACCATTATACCATGACATTTAAGGATCTTTGCCATATTATGGAGATTCATGTGATCAGCATCACCTGCAGTAGAAGCTATTACATCTTCCAGGTGTTTTAAAACATTTGTATAAAAAGTATCCCAGTTTCCGGTGATAAGCCCCGGGTTACTTTGATTAAAATTACCACCCGCTAAAACACCTGCGTTAGGTGAAACTATTTGTTGCACTAAGGCTAATTCCATGCCTAAAGTGTTAACAGTTGGTGAACTTGCCTGCAAAGCATTATTAAATAGGTAAATAGGATCTAACTCATTGACCCTTACTTTACTGGTGTTTAAGTCGTCAAAGCCATTATCACAACTTGCAAGAGTGATTAAGCCGATTGTTAAACAAATAATATATAATTTAAAATCTTTCATCTGTATGAATTTTATTTTTTAATTTGTTCAAATATCTAAAACTTAACATTTAAGTTAAACCCAATATTCCTGGTAGTAGGCAGGGCAGGGTCTTCTATACCACTTAAATTATCTGATGCAAAACCAATCTGCTCAGGGTCAATATTGTCTGTCCATTTTTTAATTATGAAAAGATTATTGGCAATTATATCAAATTTTAACCCGGTTATCGGAGATCCTTCACTTAAGAATTTAGAAAAATCATACCCTATACTCATCTGACGTAGCTTCCAGAATCCGGCGTTATAAACAAACGGTTCCATAACATCGGTATTTCTAACCACCTGGTAATAATCTTGTAGTACCGCAGGAGTTGTATTAACACCCCCATCTGGATTTACGCCAACACCAACTACTGCATTGTTTTCCCTTCCAACTAAAGTAGCTTTATGCAAACCATGCCTATATGCATTAAAGTTAGTTGTTGATATTAAATTATGCCCTAGTTTGAAATCTATAAGAAATGAAAAAGTAAATTCTTTATACTGAAAAGTATTTGTAATACCCCCAACCCATTTCGGTATTGCACTTCCAAAAGATATACGGTCAGGTGTTCTAAGTGGTATTCCACTATCTTCATCAAAAACCTGGTTCCCTTCAGCATCTCTTAAAAATCCGAAACCATATAGCTGTCCGATAGGTTGGCCAACTACATGTCTTAATTGTGCTCCCCGGGCTTCTCCTTGTGATACGGTGATTACACTATCTTTAGCTTCACGCCCCAATGATAATACTTCGGAAGTATTATAAGAGCCATTAAAAACAAAATCCCACCTAAAATTCTCATTTCTAACAGGCGTTACAGATAAAAGCATTTCAACACCTTGATTCCTGCTTTCTCCCACATTAATAAGCTGACTAGTATATGAAGAAGTATTTGAAGTTTGAGCTCTTAATATCTGGTCTTCTGATAATTTATTATAATAAGATACTTCCAATCCTACCCTATTATCGAACATTCTGGTTTCAATACCAAATTCATATTCTGATACCCTCATAGGTTTTAAATCGGGGTTTGGAACAGTTGTTAAAGGAATACCTCCTACAGTTTGTCCATTAAATAAGTTTGGATTTGTATCATAATACAGTTTATCCGAAAAAGCTCCCACATCAGCATCACTACCTACCTCGGCATAAGCTGCCCTTATTTTTCCGAAATTTATCCACTCAGGTAATCCCTCAATTGCATCGGAGAAAATAAAACTTCCTGTGAATGAAGGATATAGTACACTTCTATTATCTTTAGACAAAGTCGAGAACCAATCATTCCGTGCTGTTGCATTCAAGAAAAATAAGCCTTTGTAATTGATCTCTGCTGCACTAAATATCGAATTTACTCCTCTTTCAACATAATCATATCTGGGTGGATTTCCGCTAGCTCCACTAACTGTTACCCTACCATTGTCAATGGTATATAACCCTCTTACTTTAAAATCCTGAACAGCATCTGATCTGGTTTCTAATATTTGGTTCATTTTATTCCCACCAAAAAGAAAGTCAATACCAAAATCGCCAAATTCTTTATTTGCCCCTATTATGAAATCGAGGTTAGTTTCCCTGAATTGTTGTGAGTCCTGCCTGTAGTTTCCGTTTACAAACCCTTCAGGTGCAGGACCAAGTGCTGCTGAGCCGGTTGGCCTTGTATTATGTTCCTGGTTACGAACATAAAAATCTTGTCCTCCCCTTACTTGTAAATAAAGCCAGTCGGTAAAATTGTAACGGCCGGTAATATTTCCAAAAAATCTGTCTCTTTCAATATTGTTAAAAGCATTTTTAATAGTGAAATATGGATTTGTCCTGTTTAAAAATCTACTGTAAACAATTTCATTTCCAAATTCATCTTCTGCGTACTCTTCCAATAAATCCAAGGGCATTGAATTGGCTAATGAATAGATTACCGTAGGTGTACTTAAATCCTGAGTTACCACAGAAGGAGCATTCGTTGTTTTTTGGTGTGAATAATTAACATTCCCGGAAACGGTTAATTTATCTGCTAATTTATGAGAGAAACCGATATCAAAGTTTTGTCTTTTAAATTCATTTCCCGGTACTATTCCTTTATTCTCCATGTGGCCTAGTGATACCCTAAGCCCTCCATTATCACCTCCTGAAGCTATACTAATAGTATTAGAAACCGTTAGTCCGTTATCATAGAATTTTTTGATTCGGTCTCTTACCGGTTCATATGGCACTACTACCCCATCAAATAAAACCTGGGTCATACCAGGCTCAAACCTCTCTCCAAAACTCCAGACACCCGATACAGGATTAGGCGTGGTTGGCCGTACACCATATTCACCCTGACCGTACTCATATTGGTAATCAGTAAAGTCCTGAGGTGAATGTGTCATAACATTCGCATTATATTCAACCTGAACACCTGGTGTTCCTTTACTTTTAGTTGTAATCATTATTACACCATCTTTCGCTCTGGAACCATAAAGTGCGGATGCGGCCGCCCCTTTAAGAACTGTCATAGATTCTATATCATCAGGGTTTATACTGCTTAGTCCATCACCTCCATCTGCTACAGCTCCGGTACCAGGTGATGTATCTGATCCTTGATTTCCTTGTTGTACTCCGAAATTTGTGTTATCTATTGGGATTCCGTTCACAACTATTAAGGGACTATTTGTACCTCCGAAAGATGATTGACCTCTTATCCTTACTTTACTTGTACCCGAAGGGCCTGTAGCAACTGCAGTTATATTTACACCTGCAACTTTTCCCTGTAACGCATTCATAAAGTTTGCTGAACGATTTGTGGATAGCTCTTCTCCATCAACCTGCCCCACAGAGTAACCTAAACTTTTAGCATCTTTTGTAATACCTAAAGCAGTCACAACGACTTCATTTAATGCGGTAGTTGCGGGTTGCATAGTAATATTAATAACTTGCTGGTCGTTAATGAGTACTCGTTGTTCTTCATATCCTAAATATGAGAAGACAATAGCCTCTGCACCAGCTGGCACTTCAATTCTATAATTACCATCGAAATCGGTAACAACACCAGTAGAGCGGCCATCGACAGTGACTATTACATTCACCCCTGGCATAGGCATTCCGGTCTCATCAGTGATCTGGCCTGTTATAACATTATCTTGAATTGTGATTGTTTTAATTAAATTAGCTGTGTCCGTTTCTAACGTAGTAATACTTGTAATTGAATGATTTATATTTTCATATAAATCCTTTTCATTAGGATGAGCTTGAAAAAAAGAAAATATAAGCCCTCCCAGTAAAAAAAGTGTTTTTTTCATCAGTTAAAAAGTTAGTTGGTTTTTAATAATAAGTCGAAAATGAAATGGGGATTCGTGGTGTAATTTCGTTACGAAATCGTTTGTGTATTAAGGGCCCCGATTTATAAATTTTTTCATATTTCTTAAACTATTTATTGGTTAGAAAATAATTTTTGAATGTGTCCGCTAACATTTATGACTATCTAAATTATCAAAAAAATATCATAAAATGAAAAAATAATATTACAATATAATAAATAATTAAGATATATAAATGGATGCACAAAAAAATCCATCTTCATTTTTTATATATCAGACAATGTCTATAAAAATCTGAAAAAGAGTTTAGTAAGATAAAAGTATGGAAAAGTTTATGTGATTGACATAGCTAAATCATACTAGTGAATGTTAAAAGAAATTAATAATAAGCTTGACTTGCTTATTCTGTTTTTAGATTTAGGCAATAATCGGAAACAAGAAGGAAAGTTTGATCATAAAATTTACAACCAATATACCTTAGAGATAATTGTTGGAATATCCTCTGAGGAAACAAATAAAACCGAAGTGTTTATGATTTATTATAAAAATGGAATTCTAAACTGCCTTATCTATTTTTTTTAGCAAGGTGGCTTTCTTACTGTCGGCCTTTTCTTTTGCATAATCAAAACCCTGTTGCCACCACTCAGACATTAGTTTTTTATTAAAATATAAAGAATTTTCAGTTAATTGTACGGGTGTGAAATAGGTATTGAGCTTTACACTGTTATTCAGGGCGGCTAATTTCCCAACAATTAAGTCGTGATGCTCTACCTGGTCCAGTACAAAACCGAAAAGGCTTACCATAAGGGAAAACGGGTTTTTACCCAGAACTTTATTATATTCCATATTTTCTGCTTCTAACATAATAGCATCTACTTCTGTAGCGCCTCGTTTTATAGCTTCCCGTATAGGCACCACAGAACCAAATCCACCATCGGCATATTCAAACCCGTTCTTTTCTGCCAATGACATAAATGGCACATAGTTGCATGAAATCCAAATCCAATCACAAAAATCCTGGTACATAAAATCATTAATAGATTTATATTCCACTCTATTTTTTGAGAGGTTTGAAACTGTTACAACTACCTCTTTTTTGTTTTTCTTTAAAAGTTCAAAATCATCCTCAGAGAAATTTCGGGAAATATTCTTTCTCAGGTTTTTGCTTTCACCAAAAGTTCTTTTTCTCTTGATTAGCTGCCAAATAACATTGAGGTGATTAATGGTCACATACTCCCTGCCGTCCTTTTTCTTAACTACAAAAGGATTGTTGCTAAAAATACTCCGCTGGGTTACATTGGTATAAATGTTATGTATTTTTTCAACATTACCATTAGCAAGATGTGGAATAAGCAAGCTTCCCGTTGATGTACCAACAAAAATATCGTATTCTTTTTTTTCAACCTCCAGAAGGTATTGGGCAACACCACCTGCAAAGGCTCCTTTACTTCCTCCTCCACTTATAACCAGTGCTCTCATTTATAATATTTCTAATTGACTTAAATCTTCATTTTTAAGCTTTGCAAACTGATAACCACTCTCCCACCATCGGGTCATTTTTTCTTTATTAAAAATAAGCGAATTTGTAGTTAGTACTATAGGGGTATAATAAAAGTTTATTATAATATCCTGATGCGATGCAACAAATTTACCTATTCGTATATTCTGATTTTCAATTCGGTCCAACATAAAATTAAACATACTACTCAATAAAGAAAACGCATTTTTAGAGGGCATTCTATTTAATTGCGATACTTCTGTTTGTAAAATAATGGCATCTATCTCGGTTGCCCCTCTTTTGATAGCTTCCTCTATTGGCACCATACTACCCAAGCCACCATCGGCATATTCACAAAAGTTTTTCTTTGCTAACGTCATAAATGGGGTAAAATTACATGATATCCATATCCATTCACAGAAATCTTCGTAATCAAAATCATGAATTGACTTATACTCCACCTGGTTAAGGGACAAATTAGCTACAGTAACTACGATATCAGTTGCTGATCTTTTTAATTTTCTGAATTCGACTTCAGTAAAAGTATCCTGTATCAACTTTTTCAGGTTGTGACTCTCTCCGAAGGTCTTACTTCCCCTTAAAAAATTTCTTAAAACATTAAAATGGTGAATTGATATGTTCTGCGTTCCGTATTTTTCTTTAATAATAAATGGGCAAAGACTAAAAATACTGTCATTATCCACTGAAGTATAGACTTCTTTTATTTTTTTGATCTTATTTAATGCCAGATGGGAAACTAATAGGCTTCCTGTTGAAGTTCCTAAATAGAGTTGATAATCCCTTTTGAGTTCTTCAATAAGAAATTGAGCCACCCCTCCTGCAAAGGCTCCTTTACTCCCTCCTCCTGAAATAACAAGTGCTCTCAATCTTCAATTTTTTTTAATAAATAATTTGCTTTGTCTTCATCTAATTCAACGATTAAATCTACAAATCTTTTTTTATAGTCCTGATTTTGTAATAACATATCCAATAAATCTCCTGAAAATTTTGCAAAACGCCAGGAATGGTGCCTCCCCCCATTAATGAGATCTTTTAGATTCTGATCTGTAAATGCCTGTATCTGGTACAGGTATGTAAAAGCATTCTGCCGGACTTCAAAATGGTGAACAGGTGATGTATACCCTGAGAGTTCATAAAAATAATATTGTTTATGGTCGTCCTCAAAACCAGGTGTAGCTAAGGCTAATGCTAACCACATGATTCTGACATTTTTGTCATTGAACCCTGTTATACCTTTGGTTTGTTTTAAATATTCACCCCTTTTTTCAGGAAAATTAAGCCATAGTTTGTACAATGCATTTTCTATTGTAACATAGCTTTTATCCTTCAGCAAGGATTCAAAATCTTTTTGTAAGTGAATCGGAATAGTATCTAAGGTAGTTGCTACAACTTGCCTTATTTCAATATTATCAGTATTTAATGCCTTCAGGAAATAGTCATCGGCTGACTTATAATTTTTAACTTTTCTTAAAAATTTTTCTGCTACCGGGTAAAATATTGTAGCATTAATGATGTTTTTTCCGGAATTTTCTATGCTATCAATATAACGTTCTACTGAAAATTCAATTTGAGCCAATGACAAGAAAAAAGAATTTTCCTTTAGATTCTTATAAAAAAACTGTTCAATATCCTCATGAGGCATATTCTCATTCTCTAACCATTTTTTCTTGAAGTCACTTAAATCCGTTTTACTGATTTCTTCAACCTCATCTATAAAATCATCAGTCCTCACATTTTTAAACTGGTTTTTTTCAAGATAACTTTTTACTGCGGATTTAAAAGACTTTTCACCTACTGTTTGTCGTAAGATATGTAATGCCCAGGCCCCTTTTTCGTAAAATGTTAAACTACTAGCTTTGGGATTTAACAAACTCTCCCCTCGCCCTTGCTCAGATAATGTCATAAGTTGTTGTGAAGATTCGTATAGCTTCCAATAATAATAATCGTTACCAAAAATTGCTTTTTCAGCTAATAATGCATAATACGTGGCAAACCCTTCGTGCAACCAATGATGTGTGCCGGATTCTTCAGTAATTAGATTACCAAACCATTGATGTGCAAGCTCATGTGCATTGACGTTTACATAGTTTTTATCAACAAATGAGATAGAATCGATAACATAAGTATCAGAAAAAATAGTGGCTGTAGTGTTTTCCATGCCTGCGTACAAAAAGTCTTTTACAGGTATTTGCTTGTAATTTTGCCATGGGTAAGGCATCCCGATCTCTTCTTCAATAAAATCAAATATTTCTTTTGTATAACGATAAGTTGGTTCAAACTTTAGAGAATCTTCCGGGTAATAATACATTTCTAAAGGAACACCTCTTTTTGAGTATTCTATTTTTTTGTCATAGTCACCAATAGCCAGTGCCAGCAGATAACTGCTCATTGGGCGGGTCATATCAAAATACCATGTTTTTAAGCTATCTTTTTCTTCTGTTTTTAATAATTTACCATTGGAAACAACTTCATAATCTTTATGGAATGTAATGTTCAGGTCAAATTCAACTTTTTCATTCATATCATCAAAGCTGGGTAGCCAATTACTGGTATATTTTCCCTGTCCTTGTGTCCATACCTGTTTTTCTACTGCTTTCTTGTATAAATTTACCGGTATGTCACCTGAAAAGTTGTCTGTTGCATTAAACTCCCAGTCTATAAAATACATTGTTTTTTTAGGATTAGTTTTATACTGAAGTTGGAGTGAATGGCTTGATTTTGATTTTAACTTCTTATACACCAAAAGTTTAGTGCCTGTGTTGGTATACTTTACTTTTTTTCCATCCAGATGCACAGAGGTAAACTGCATGTTTTGCGCATCAACAAACAAGGAATCTGTATTCTGTAAAACATCAAACTTATAGGTGATATACCCTTCTACTTCCTGAATATGGGGATTTATACGAATATCTGCTACCCCATGTGTAAAATCGACATAGCTTACTTGCTGCGCTTTTAAAAAAGACAGTGGTGTAAGAAATATAAATAAAAAAAATCGGTTCATATGGACTTCAGGGCAAATTCAATACCAAAATTTAGTTTTTAAAGATACTAAATTTAAAGCCGTACAGAAAGTATTCATTAATTTCAAATTATCATTTTTCTGATATAAGAATTATATTAGCCTCATGAATCCTGATTTACTTCAAACACCCATAGATTACTTAAAAGGAGTTGGCCCCAACAGGGCCGATTTGCTCCGTAGTGAATTGGGAATTCACACCTATCAGGACCTCATTAATCTTTTTCCTAACCGGTATATTGATAAAACGCATTACTACAAAATAAACCAATTACAGCGAAACAACTCGGAGGTACAGGTTGTTGGGAAAATTGTTCACTTAAAAATGGTAGAACAAAATAAAGGAAAACGATTGGTTGCTACTTTTGTGGATGAAACCGGACAAATGGAACTCGTATGGTTTCGTGGCCATAAATGGATCAGGGAGAGCATAAAAATAAATCAGCCTTATGTAATTTTTGGCAAAACCAATTGGTTTAACGGTGTTTTTAATATGCCTCACCCAGAAATGGAGCTACTTACTGAACATGAGCAAAGCCTGAGATCTGCAATGCAGCCTGTTTATCCTTCTACTGAGAAACTGACCGGGAGGGGAATTACCAACAGGGTTATTAATAAATTAATGCAGCAACTTTTTCTTGAAACTAAGGGTAAATTCACAGAAACGCTCTCCCCCCCTATCCTATCTGAATTAAAACTGGTTTCTAAAAGCGATGCCATGTTTAATATTCACTTTCCAAAAAGCCAGGAGTTATTGGCAAAAGCTCAGTACAGGTTAAAATTTGAAGAACTTTTTTACATCCAACTTCAACTTATTATTAAAAACCTTATCCGAAAGCAAAAAATAAAAGGTTTTAACTTTGACCAGGTTGGTGAATTGTTTAATGAATTTTACAAAAACCATCTTCCTTTTGAATTAACAAAGGCGCAAAAACGGGTCATTAAAGAGATTCGTAATGATTTAGGAAGTAATGCTCAAATGAACCGGCTTTTACAAGGAGATGTGGGTTCCGGAAAAACTATTGTGGCATTTATGTGTATGTTACTTGCAATAGATAATGATTTTCAGGCATGTCTTATGGCTCCTACAGAAATTTTAGCACAACAGCATTTTAACGGGATATCGAAATTGGTAAAGGATTTAAATTTACAAGTGAAGTTACTGACGGGTTCCTCTAAAACTTCAGAACGAAAAATAATTCATGATGAACTTGAAAATGGTTCGCTTAACATTCTTATTGGCACTCATGCAGTACTGGAAGACAAAGTACAATTTAAAAACCTGGGGTTAGCTATTATTGACGAACAGCACCGATTTGGAGTGGCACAACGCTCTAAACTGTGGCATAAAAATGAGATACCACCTCACGTTCTGGTCATGACAGCTACTCCTATACCGCGAACTCTTGCAATGAGCGTGTACGGCGACCTGGATATTTCTGTTATTGATGAGCTACCCCCTGGAAGAAAATCAATTAAAACGGTACATCGTTATGATACAAATAGATTAAAGGTTTTCCGTTTTATGAGAGATGAAATTGAAAAAGGAAGGCAAATTTATATTGTATACCCACTCATACAGGAATCAGAAAAAATGGATTATAAAGACCTGATGGATGGTTATGCAAGTATAGAACGGGAATTTCCAAAACCACAATATCAAATATCTATAGTTCACGGACAAATGAAACCTGCTGACAAAGATTATGAAATGGAACGCTTTGTTAAAGGAGAAACACAGATCATGGTCGCTACTACAGTAATCGAAGTGGGTGTAGATGTACCTAATGCCTCTGTAATGGTCATTGAAAGTGCAGAAAGATTTGGCTTGTCACAATTACACCAATTAAGGGGACGCGTTGGGCGTGGTGCAGAACAAAGCTATTGCATATTAATGACCAGTCATAAACTCACCAACGATTCTAAAACCCGGTTAGAAACTATGACCCGCACCAATGATGGTTTTGAAATTGCAGAAGTAGATCTCCGGTTGCGGGGTCCAGGAGATATAATGGGCACTCAGCAAAGTGGGGTTTTAAATTTAAAAATAGCAGATGTTATAAAGGATAATGATATTCTTAAAACCGCAAGATATTATGCCCTTAAAGTTTTAAAAGACGATCCTTCCTTATCTAAAGAGCACAACAAGATATTAAAATATGCATACACCCAATTGGCTAAACATAAAAATATCTGGAATTATATAAGTTAAAACTCTATACCACCGATCAAACTTTAAGAATTATCAGTAGATTTAATGTCTGCTATAATACTGGTGAACACTGTCTCCACTATAGTAATCAAGAACTCTTTGCCCAAACTGTTCACGTTCATTAGGACTCATATTTTGCCATTTATCCTTTCGGTCCTGCAAATTTTGTGTGTATTCATCACGTTCGATTGTTGCCATATCATTTAGCTCCTGCTGTCTCTTCATCTGGCGTTCCTGCATTTTCTGCTGACGGTCTGCTTCTGAAGTATAATTCCATTCCTCAGTAAACTCCTTCCTCTGCTTATCATCCATGTTATCCCAATCTCTTTCCCATGCATCGGTAACCATTTCCTGATTAGCATTTTGGTCTTCTCCGCTGACATTGGTTATCTGAGCAAAAGTTGTCTGTACTCCACCCAATAATATAAATGTCAACATCATTGTTACAATTTTCATCTTTTTCATATTATTAATTTAATATTAATTAATGTATTCTGATCTTTAATAAAATAGAAAAAGCGAAGACGAGTCTCCGCTTTTCAATTCATTAAATACTACCTTCGGTTATTGTTTCTGTTTGTACTGGCATTATTACTGTTATATTCCTGGATCTTTTGTCCAAACTCATTCCGCTCATTGGAACTCATATTTTGCCATTCATTTCTTCGCTCCCGGAGTTTTCTATCTTGTTTATTGCGCTCCTGGGCTGACAAGTTATTCAACTCCTGTTGCCTTCTTTGCTGAATTTCGGAGGCATTAGCTGAATTGTTCCACTCTTCGGTGAAACGCTGCCTTTCCTGATCGTTCATATTATCCCAATCTCTTTCCCATGCATCATTAACCATGTCCTGATTAATTGCTTGATTCTGAGTTTGATTTTGTTGATTGGGGTCAGTAACTTGTGCAGAAACCGTCTGCAATCCACCCCAAACCACAAATGCTAGTACGATTGTAATAATTTTTGTTCTTTTCATAATTAACTTTTTTAAATTAATAAATCATATTTTTAAATGAAGAAATTATTATTTCAACTTTAATGCGATTACAAGTTAAGAACACATGGAAAGAGAAATTACTCCAATTATTAATTTTTTTGACCCAAAAAATATCAGGGTAAATTATAATAAAACACTGATTATCAATAACCCCCCTGCTCCACATTAAAACACTATGATTTACCTGGCGGACAAAAATAATTATATAAAAAAGCCGTTTCTGGAACGGCTTTTTTGATAACTTAATTACACATTTTGTGGAATAGTGTCTAATAATCTTTGTTTTTGTTTTTATCCACCTTTTTGTCTTTATGAAGCCTTTTCTCTTCATCACTCATACTTTCCCATTTCTTTTTATTAGCCTTTCTTTTTTCTTTATAAGCTCTACGTTCTTCTTCAGACATACTATTCCATTTTTTCTTACGCTCATCCATTTTTTCAATAAAAGATTGGCGTTCTGATTGCGACATACGCTCCCATTCTTTTTTTAAATCATTATCATGTGCTTTCCTGGTTTCTTCACGATTATCCTGTGAAACATAATTAGTCCACTTTTCTTTCAACCTTTCATTACGTTCTTCTTTAACTTCCATTCTTTTTTCAGGGGTCATTGAAGCCCATTCTTGTTGAAAAGCTTTTCTTTCTTCTTCATTTAAATCGTCCCAGTCTAATTTCCAGGGCTTATCGGCCAATGCTTCAACACGTTCTACATTAGAATCGTACTTATCTTTGCCATATGCTTTTTCATAAACAGTATTCCATCGTTCACTTCGCTCTCTCATAATATCACTAAACATTCCTTTTTCTGCTTCAGACATTCTTTCCCATTCCGTTTTAAGGTCATTCTGATGAGCTTCCCTGATTTCATTTCTTTGTTGCTCAGTTAAATCAGTATTAGCCCACTTCTTCTTCATTTTTTCTTCATAATCATCTTGTATTTCTCTTTTCTCTTCACGCGTCATAGAGATCCATTCTTCCTGAAAAGCTTTTCTTTCTTCCTCATCCAATTCATCCCAGTCTAATCTCCAAGGCTCGTCAGCATAATCCTCAACGCGTTCAGTATCACTTCTATAAGCTTCATCATCCAAATCTGAATCAGGGTCAACCTGTGCTAATGAAACTTGCATTCCTATTACAAATGTTAGCGCTAATAATAGCATACTTGTTTTTCTTAGTTTCATAACTATAATATTTTTTATGTTAAACTTCATTTAACACATAGTAGAAATATAAAGTCTGAGGAAAGCTAATACTATTTTTCAATTTAAAGAAAAGTTTAAAAAATTATTAGCTGTATGATTAATTTTTTTGACCCAAAAAATAAAGAAAATTATCACATTAAATATTTGATTGTCAACATGTAGCCTCTCCTCCTTATCGCAATCATTATTCGTGCAGATAAAAATAATTGCATAAAAAAAACCGTCTCAGAGAAACGGTTTCAATGTATACTAATGATCAAAATTTATTTTTTCTTTTTTCCTTTGAATTCCTTACGCTCTTCATCACTCATATTTTTCCTTTTTTCTTTTCGGGCTTTCATTTTTTCTTTATGAGCTGCTTTTTCTTCATCGGACATGCTTTCCCATTTCTCTTTCATTGCTTCTTTACGAGCCTGCCTTTTTTCTTTAAAAGCCTCTTTTTCTTCTTCACTCATGGAATCCCACTTCTCTTTCTTTGCAGCCTTACGGGAATTTCTCTTTTCCTTGAATGCATTTTTTTCTTCTTCTGACATAGACTCCCACTTGGCTTTCATTTTTTCTTTACGGGCTTCTCTTTTTTCTTTTAGAGCCGCTTTTTCTTCATCGGACATATTTTCCCATTTGGCTTTTCTTTCTTCGCGTAAGGCCATTCTTTTTTCTTTGAAAGCTTCTTTTTCTTCCTCGCTCATAGAATCCCACTTTTCTTTCATGTGTTTTCTATGTTCTGTTTTGTCTTCTTTTGATATTGAATCATCCTGGGCGATTGTAGCTTGTATTCCTACTATCAGGAATAAGCTAAAAAATGCTGTGAAAATTTTACTTGATTTCATAATTATAAATTTTTTAATTACTATAAAATTGATATTCTCATAATTCATGCCACAAAATATTTGTTAACAAGAATTTATGAATTTAGTTATTAAATGAAAAATAAGAATATATCCTATACCTTTGCACTTTAATTTATTTTAAATGAGATTACACAGAAATTTGGTTTTTGCTGTCATCGACGGTTTAAACCTGATATTTAATGAAAATGAGTATGCAGATAAAGTAGTTGAAAAACTATTAAAACGCGATAAGAGATGGGGAGCACGTGATCGTGGTTTTATAGCAGAAACTGTTTATGATATTGTTAGATGGAAACGACTATATTCTGAAATAGCGGAGATTAAAGAGCATTATACCAGAGAAAACCTGTGGCGGGTTTTTGCAGTGTGGGCCGTTTTACGTGGCATTAAACTTCCGGACTGGAAACATGTAGAAGGTACACCAGAACGAAAAATAAAAGGCCGATTTGATGAGCTTTCAAAAGTAAGGAAATACAGGGAATCTATTCCGGATTGGTTAGATGAATTGGGTGAAAAAGAATTGGGAAGTGAATTATGGGCCAAAGAGATCAGAGCCCTGAACCAACAAGCCGATGTTATTTTACGTGTAAATACGCTAAAAACAACCAAAGAAAAATTGCATGATTTATTGTTGGATGAAAGTTTTGATACTGAGCCCGTAATAGGATATCCCGATGCATTAAAATTGAAGGAACGCGGTGGTGTTTTTAAAACCGAATCATTCAAAAACGGGCTTTTTGAAGTTCAGGATGCCTCTTCACAACTGGTAGCAGAATTCCTGGAAGCAGAACCGGGCATGAGAGTAGTTGACGCCTGTGCCGGCGCTGGTGGAAAAACCCTCCATTTAGCTTCTTTAATGGAAAACAAAGGGCAAATTATTTCACTTGATATTTATCAGAACAAACTAAATGAATTAAAACGAAGAGCTAAAAGAAACGGTGCTCATAATATTGAAACACGGTTAATTGACTCTACAAAAGTTATAAAAAAACTACACAACAAAGCAGACAGGGTTTTAATTGATGCTCCATGTAGCGGATTAGGGGTACTTCGCAGAAACCCTGATGCTAAATGGAAATTACAGCCTGATTTTATAAATGAGTTAAAAATTACGCAATCCCAACTTCTTAAGGATTATTCTAAAATTGTAAAGGAAAAAGGAAAAATGGTATATGCTACCTGTTCAATCCTACCTTCTGAGAACCAAAAACAGGTTGAATTCTTCTTAAATTCAGAAGACGGAAAGGATTTTTCCCTAGTTAAGGAAAAAAAAATACTGGCTTCTGAATCCGGGTTTGACGGCTTCTATATGGCCTTGTTGAAGAAAAACTAAGATATTATTATTTCTAACAAAAATAAGGCCTGATACTATAGTATCAGGCCTTATATGTTCAATAAAAATGTAGGTGAATTTACAGTAAGTAATTTATCAAAGTAATTACTATCGAAAAAATTATAGCTGTTAATACTATAAATAAAAAATATGCGATCACTTTATACGCTGTCGCGAATAAAGTCCTGTCGGATTTTGAGTAGAGCTTGGTTTCCATCTTCATTAGTTTTAAATTAAACATTCATTCTTTTAAAAGAAAAAAGATCATTTTATCTTTTAGTAGGTTTAAACTTACGAAAAATTGCCCTAAAAAGCAAATTTTTAAGCATGTTTATATGTATGACATCGATCAAATCTTTACCTGAAAATTGTTAACTTATTGTCAATATCTATTTACTGTTATTTTACTTTAAATCCGTAAATTTGCACTTTTAAAACAAAGCTTGTATCAAATACAACTTTAAATATAAAATCATACTATGATTCTTTTCTTCGGAAACCCTCAAAGCAAAGTTTTTGCTGTGCAAACAGTGAAGGAGCTTTCAACTGAAGACATTAATAAATTAAATTGGTTATTTGCAAGCCCTGAATTAAACTCGGGGGCTATGCAAAAAATAGAGCAAGCATCAATTGATGCTTTTTTTGTTGGTCCACGTGCCGCCATGATAACCCCCTGGAGTACAAATGCCGTTGAAATAACCCAAAACATGGGCATTAATGGCATTTTAAGGATCGAAGAGTTTTATGCTGTAAGCAGCGATTTTACTGACTATGACACCATGCTTTCGCAAAAGTATAAAGCTTTAACACAGAATATATATACAATTAGTGTAGAACCTTCTCCAATACTTGAGATTGATGATATTGCAGAATACAATAAAAAAGAAGGGCTTTCATTAAGTAATGAAGAAGTAACTTATCTTATAGAATTAAGTGAAAAATTAGAACGAAAGTTAACTGATTCTGAAGTTTTTGGTTTTTCCCAGGTAAATTCAGAGCATTGCAGACATAAGATATTCAATGGAACCTTTATAATTGACGGTGAAGAGAAATCAACATCACTTTTCAAATTAATCAGAAAAACATCGGAAGCCAATCCGAATGATATAGTGTCAGCCTATAAAGATAATGTAGCCTTTATAAAAGGGCCCAAAGTGCAGCAGTTTGCACCCAAAAGTGCCGATAAGCCGGATTTTTACGAAATAAAGGATTTTGAAAGTGTTATTTCCTTAAAAGCGGAAACTCATAATTTCCCCACTACAGTAGAACCTTTTAATGGTGCAGCCACAGGAAGTGGTGGTGAAATACGCGACAGGCTTGCGGGCGGTAAAGGCTCTTTGCCTCTGGCCGGAACAGCCGTTTACATGACCTCTTATTCCCGTCTGGAAGAAAACCGTCCATGGGAAAAAGCTATGAATGAGCGTGACTGGCTCTATCAAACCCCCATGGATATTCTTGTAAAAGCCTCTAACGGAGCTTCCGATTTCGGAAATAAATTCGGTCAACCACTCATAACAGGTTCTGTACTTACTTTTGAACATGAAGAAGAAGCCCGTAAACTAGGGTTTGATAAAGTAATCATGATGGCCGGTGGAATTGGATACGGAAAAGAAGACCAGGCACAAAAAGACAAACCCCAGGTAAGTGACAAAATAGTGATTTTAGGAGGTGAGAATTACCGTATTGGCATGGGAGGAGCAGCAGTTTCATCTGCCGATACCGGAGAATTTAGCAGCGGTATAGAATTGAATGCTGTACAACGTTCTAACCCCGAAATGCAAAAACGTGCTGCCAATGCTATACGAGGGATGGTAGAAAGCGATATAAATACCATAGTTTCCATTCATGACCATGGAGCAGGCGGTCACTTAAATTGCCTTTCTGAGCTTGTTGAAGAGACCGGTGGCAAAATAGACCTTGATAAACTTCCCATAGGTGATCCTACCCTTTCTGCCAAAGAAATTATTGGAAATGAATCTCAGGAACGAATGGGTTTGGTTATATCAAAAGAGAATATAGATACATTAAAACGTATTGCCGAAAGAGAACGTTCCCCAATGTATGAGATAGGAGATGTTACCGGTGATGACCGTTTTGTATTTGAATCCGGCATAACAGGTAAAAAACCGATGGACCTTGCCCTGTCTGATATGTTTGGGAGTTCACCACAAACCATTATGAAAGACCAGACGGTTCAAAGAAATTATTCTGCCCTGGTTTATAGTAAAGAGAAAATCAATGAATACCTGGAACAGGTATTACAGTTGGAAGCTGTTGCTTGCAAAGACTGGCTTACCAATAAAGTTGACCGATGTGTAGGCGGACGCGTGGCTAAACAACAATGTGCAGGCCCTTTACAATTACCTTTAAATAATGTAGGGGTAATGGCCCTGGATTTTGCAGGAAAAGAAGGAATAGCCACTTCAATTGGCCATTCTCCTGTGAGCGCACTGATTGATCCTGATGCCGGAAGTAAAAATTCCATCGCAGAGGCTTTAACCAATCTTATATGGGCGCCTTTAAAAGATGGTATGAATAGTGTATCCCTTTCTGCCAACTGGATGTGGGCATGCAGAAATGAAGGTGAAGATGCCCGTTTGTATAAAGCGGTAGAAGCTTGCTCTGATTTTGCTATTCAATTAGGAATCAATATCCCTACAGGAAAAGATTCCCTGTCCATGAAACAAAAATATCCGAATGAGGAGGTAATCTCTCCAGGGACTGTTATTATTTCTGCAGCAGGAAATTGTAACGATATAACTAAGGTGGTTGAGCCTGTTCTTCAAAGAGAAGGTGGTAGTATATATTATATTAATTGTTCACAAGATCAATTTAAGCTAGGAGGTTCTTCCTTCGCACAAATATTAAACAAAGTAGGAAATGAAACCCCTACTATAAAGACTGCTGAGCAGTTCAAAAATATATTTAATACCATACAGGACCTAATTAAAGAGGGGGAAATTGTTGCAGGACATGATGTAGCCAGTGGCGGACTCATTACCACATTATTCGAAATGTGTTTTGCAGATACAAACCTCGGAGCACTATTAGACCTGTCAGTATTAAATGAAAATGATTCCGTTAAACTCCTCTTCAATGAAAATGCCGGCATTGTTTTTCAGGCCGATGCCTCTGTTGAAAATACCTTAAAGGAAAACAACATCGAGTATTTCAGGATAGGAAATGTAATTGATGGCGACAGGCTTCAAATTAAAAATGGTAGCGATAATTTTTCTTTCAGCATCAGTAAACTAAGGGATGTCTGGTATAAAACCTCTTATTTGTTAGACCGGAAACAAACTAAAAACAATAAAGCTGAAGAGCGTTTTAAAAACTATAAACATCAATCTTTACAGTTTGAATTTCCATCACACTTTACAGGAAAGTTATCTGATATTGTCGGACCTGTAGGTGAGAATGAGATACGTCCAAAAGCTGCCATCATTCGTGAAAAAGGAAGCAATTCTGAGCGTGAAATGGCAAATGCTATGTACCTGGCCGGTTTTGATGTAAAAGATGTACATATGACCGACCTTATTTCCGGCCGGGAAACTTTAGAAGATATTCAATTTATTGGAGCTGTGGGTGGCTTTTCCAATTCAGATGTATTAGGGTCAGCAAAAGGTTGGGCAGGAGCATTTTTATACAACGAAAAAGCCAGGAATACCCTTAAAAAATTCTTTGAAAGAGAAGATACTCTTTCCATTGGAATTTGTAACGGATGTCAACTATTTATAGAATTAGACCTCATTAATCCGGAACATGAATTAAAATCCAAAATGTTCCATAATGAATCTCATAAACACGAAAGCGGATTTACTTCTGTAAATATTCTGGAAAACAATTCTGTAATGTTGCACTCACTCGCAGGAAGTACTTTAGGTGTCTGGATATCTCATGGAGAAGGTAAATTTCACCTCCCTATGCCTGAGAATGACTATTCAATAGCAGCAAAATATGCTTATGAAGAATATCCTGCAAATCCAAACGGTTCAGATTATAATACAGCGATGATGTGCGACAAAACGGGGCGTCACCTGGTTATTATGCCCCATATTGAACGTTCCATATTTCAATGGAACTGGGCAAATTATCCATCAGGAAGAAAGGATGAAGCAAGTCCGTGGCTGGAAGCATTTGTGAATGCTAAAAAATGGTTGATCAGTAAGTAAAAAAATCTTTATTGTTTATTTGGGGGCTGTCTAAAAAGGTTAATATAAGGCAAACAATGAAACTACAT
>CALGUD010000020.1 GCA_937901915.1 uncultured Flavobacteriaceae bacterium | reverse complement strand
GTAGTGGGATTGACACCTTCCCCAAAGGGGAAGGAACCATAAAATATAATCACTCTCTAAAAAAAGAATCAGGTATTTATAATTTGATTCTAAAGGCGTAATCATTTTATGAAATAATCAGAGCTATTAACCTTTGGGATACTAGGTAAAAAGAAAAAAGACTTAGCTTATTTTAATACCTTTGCTTCAGAATGATTTTCTATGAATAGCAAAGCCGTTTTCAATATACAATCCAATACTGATTTTGAAGAGTCGGCAATTCAAACATTTGCTTTTCAGTATAAAAACAACAGTGTATACCAAACCTTCTGTAATCATTTAAATAAATCTCCTGAGAATGTTTTAAGCATACAGGAAATTCCATTTTTACCTATTAATTTTTTTAAAACACACCAGGTTCTATCTTCACAAAACCCTGTCGAAAAAATTTTCACAAGCAGTGGAACTACCAGTGCAGCTACCAGTAAACACTATATTACTGACCTCTCTGTATATGAAAAAAGTTATTTAAACGGTTTCAGGCATTTTTATGGTGATATTAAAAAATATGCCGTCCTGGCTTTGTTGCCATCTTATTTAGAAAGAGAAGGTTCCTCGCTCATTTATATGGTTAATGACTTCATTAAAAAATCCAGCAATGAACACAGCGGATTTTACCTTCATAACCTCGATGAACTGAAAGAAAAACTCATTACACTCAATGCTGACAATAAAAAAACATTATTGATTGGTGTATCTTTTGCATTGTTGGACCTGGTTGAAAAATATCAATTCAGCTTAAAAAACACGGTTGTTATGGAAACAGGCGGCATGAAAGGCAGGCGTAAAGAACTTATTCGCGAAGAACTTCACCAAGTGTTGTGTGATGGGTT
Organism: uncultured Flavobacteriaceae bacterium; assembly: GCA_937901915.1. GTDB lineage: Bacteria > Bacteroidota > Bacteroidia > Flavobacteriales > Flavobacteriaceae > Abyssalbus. The sequence goes on along the minus strand of CALGUD010000020.1, from coordinate 13,514 downwards.
TGGTGTAAAACAGATCCATTCCGAATACGGCATGACGGAACTGCTCTCGCAGGCTTATTCCAGAGGCAACGGACAATTTGAATGTCCGCCGTGGATGAAAGTACTCATACGCGATCCCGAAGACCCGCTTACTTTATTACCCACAGGAAAAACGGGCGGAATTAACGTCATAGACCTGGCAAACATAAATTCCTGTTCATTTGTTGCTACCCAGGACCTGGGCAAAATGCATGAAAGCGGAACTTTTGAAGTACTGGGACGGTTTGATAATTCTGATATAAGAGGTTGTAATTTGATGGTGATGTGAAAAACTTGTAAGAAACTTGAAGCTGTCTAAAAAGGTATTAACACTGTCTGTTCGAGCGCCCCCGATGCTTCGGGGGAGAACTATAACTTAGGTTTCGACTGCGCTCAACCTGACATGTAGTTTCATTATTTGCCTTATATTAACCTTTTTAGGCAGCGTCAGGTTTAAAAATTCACTTCACTACCAATACAAAATAATTCTTTTTCCCGCGTTGTAATAAAACGTATTTATTATTTATCAGGTCTTGTTTGGTAATTGTATAGTCTTCTTTTACTTTTTCCTTGTTCACGGAAATAGAGTTCTCTTTTAAAGCCCTTCTGGCATCCCCGTTGGAATTTAAAAACCCGGTCTTGGCAGATAAAGCACCGATCATATCCAATCCTGCTTCTACATCTGACAAAGAAACCTCTGCCTGTGGCACTCCTTCAAAAACATCTAGGAAGGTTTTTTCATTCAGGGCTCTCAAATCTTCTGAAGCAGAATTACCAAACAGGATTTGCGAAGCTTTTATTGCGTTTTGAAGTTCTTCTTCAGAATGTACCATTCTGGTCACCTCTTCGGCTATTTTCTTTTGAAGCAAGCGTACATGAGGGGCTTCTTTATGTTCGGCTATTAATTTTTCTACTTCTTCCTTTTGAAGAAAAGTAAATATTTTCACATAATTTTCAGAATCTTCATCACTGGAATTTAACCAATACTGGTAAAATTTATAGGGAGATGTCCTTTCAGCATCCAACCATACATTCCCTTCTTCCGTTTTCCCAAATTTAGTACCATCCGCTTTTTTTATAAGCGGACAGGTAATTGCGTAGGCTTTCCCCCCCACCTTTCTTCTTATGAGCTCTGTTCCGGTGGTAATATTACCCCATTGATCACTGCCGCCCATCTGGAGCTTGCAATTCATCTCGTTATACAAATGGAGAAAATCGTATCCCTGGAATAACTGGTAGGTAAACTCGGTAAAACTCATACCCTCTTTCGATTCGGCACTTAAACGTTTTTTTACGGAATCTTTGGCCATCATGTAATTGACAGTAAGATGCTTACCAATATCACGCACGAATTCAATTAAGCTGAATTCTTTCATCCAGTCATAATTATTTACCAGTTGCGCTGTATTTTCATGAGAAGCTTCAAAATCCAAAAACCTTGAAAGCTGATTTTTAATGCCTTCAACATTCCTGTTAAGCGCTTCTTCATCGAGTAAATTACGTTCTTGTGATTTACCTGAGGGATCACCAATCATACCGGTTGCACCACCAACCAAAGCAATGGGTTTATGTCCTGCCCTTTGAAAATGCATTAAAATCATTATCTGAACCAGACTTCCTATATGAAGGGAATCTGCTGTAGGGTCAAAACCAATATACCCTGCCACCTTTTCTTTTAAAAGTAACGCTTCAGTTTCCGGCATAATATCGTGGAGCATGCCTCTCCAACGTAATTCTTCAACAAAATTTTTGGTCATTCTATTCTTTTTGGTAAACAGGGGCAAAGATAGGGTAAATTAAGAAATTTAAAATAGTAATCATTTCAAAACCCTGCTTAAAAACGATCAAGTTGTGGTAAGGAAAACTTGTAATTTATCTATCAATATTACTTCATATGTAAAACTAATAAATACAACGCTTATTTACATATCTTTGAATTATGATTTTAGTTACCGGAGGAACAGGATTGGTAGGTGCCCATTTACTTTATAAACTTATAAAAAAAGGAGAGAAAGTAAGGGCAATTTACAGGGACAGAAATAAAGTGGATGCTTTAAGGACATTTCCATTTTATAATGATGAAGGATTGTTTAATAAAATTGAATGGGTACGGGCCGATATTTTAGATATTCCTTCACTTCATGAAGCTTTTAAAGATGTGGCCCATGTATATCATAGTGCAGCATATATTTCTTTTAACCCGAAGGATTATAAAAAATTAAGACGGGTAAATACTGAAGGAACAGCGAATATAGTAAATATGTGCATAGCCAGTAAAATTGAAAAATTATGCTATGTGAGTACCATAGGGGCTATAGGAAATACTATTGATGGTTCTGAAATTACAGAAGAAACTATCTGGAACCCTGAAGCTCATAACAATGTATACGCAATAACTAAATACGGTGCCGAAATGGAAGTATGGCGGGGAACCCAGGAAGGATTAAAAGCGGTTATTGTTAATCCGGGAATAATTCTCGGTGCCGGATTCTGGCAAAGTGCAAGTGGTTCTATCTTTACAAAGGTAAAAAAAGGGTTGTTCTTTTATCCGCCCGGCAGTACTGGTTTTGTAGATGCAAAAGATGTCGCAGACATTATGATGCAACTAATGAAAAGTGATATTTCTAACGAACGGTATATAACTATTGCTGAAAATTTGCCCTATAAAAAAGTCTTATCTGATATTGCTGAAGAACTCAATGTAACACCTCCAAAAATAAGGATAAGCCCCTGGGTTTTGAAAATATTATGGAGACTGGACTGGTTTGTAAGTATATTCAGAAGTAAAAGGGTGCTTACCAAAGCAAATGTAATATCAATTACACAGGATAAATTTTATAGCAATGACAAAATAAAAAAAGATTTAAACTTCAGTTTCAGGCCAGTTAAAAAAACAATAAGTGAGATTAGCAGTAACTTAAGATAATTTATTTAACCGAGGAAGCTTTTAATGAATCAACTTTTCTTTTAGGTGTGCTCTTTTTTTCAAGTTTCACAGAGTCGGCTTCTTCTTCCAACTCTGTTTTTAAAGTCAGGAGTCGCTTTTCCAGCTTTTCAAAAATTCGTAATTGCGCATCGGGATCAGAAGAATAGTAAATAGTATTTTCTGCAAGCTGAACACTGTCTATTTTATATTTTTCGTATATATAATCCTCAGGTGATATGAGTTTTTCCTTGGTGTTCTTTTGGGCAACATTCTTATTGGCAGTAGCAATAGCAATATCAAATAAAATATCACCCATCTTCTCTTCCGGAATCAGATTCTCAGGTTTTTCAACAATTTCATTTTTACAGGAAACAATCAGGATTGTTAAAATTAATATTTTTAATAGTTTCATCATTCTTTACCTGTTAAAGGTTAATCGCATTACTTTCTTCTGATCAGAAAAATTGCCATTACAATATGCAAGGTTCCCATTTACAAAGGTATGGGTTATTCTGGATTTAAATGCTGTACCTTCAAAAGGGGACCACCCGCATTTATACAAAATATTTTGTTTGTTAACGATCCATTCATTATTTAAATCTACTAGAACCAGGTCTGCATAGTGCCCCTCCTTCACAAAACCTCTTTTAGATATTTGAAACAGCTTGGCAGGGTTATGACACATTTTTTCTACTATTTTCTCAAGGGTTATGACTCCCTGATGATACTTTTCCAACAGCGCAGGCAGTGCATGCTGGACAAGAGGACCACCGGAAGGCGTATTCGTATAAGCCCCTTGCTTTTCCTCTAAAGTGTGAGGGGCATGGTCCGTAGCTATCACATCAATTCTGTCATCTAGCAAAGCTTTCCATAATTGTTCCCTATCCCCAGCTGTTTTTACAGCTGGGTTCCATTTTATCAACGAGCCCTTTTCTTCATAATCCTCATCAGAAAACCAAAGATGGTGCACACATACTTCAGCTGTTATTTTCTTGTTTTCAAGAGGGATATTATTCACAAACTGATGGGTTTCCTTGCCAGTTGACACATGAAATACGTGCAACCTGGCGCCTGTTTTTCTTGCAAGGGCTATAGCTCCAGATGACGACAAATAACATGCTTCTTCACTTCTTATTAAAGGATGGAACTTTACAGGAATATTTTCTCCATACACAGCTCTACATTTTTCCAGGTTATTTTTAATGGTTGTTTCATCTTCACAATGTGCTGAAATGACCAAATCGGTGTTCGAAAATATTTTTTCTATGGTATCTTTGTTATCTACAAGCATATTCCCTGTAGAAGACCCTAAAAATAATTTTACCCCGGCACAAGCTTTTTTATCAAGCCTCTTTAATTCTTCTAAATTATCATTTGTCCCCCCGAACATAAAAGAATAATTAGCAAACGAAGTTCTTTTAGCGATGGAAAATTTTTCTTCGAGGTTATTAATTGTGGTAGTTTGCGGATTGGTATTGGGTTGTTCAATAAAAGTAGTTATCCCTCCGGCAATTGCCGCTCTGCTTTCGGTTTCAATTGTTCCTTTATGTGTTAACCCGGGTTCCCTGAAATGTACCTGGTCGTCAATAATCCCCGGAATCAAATATTTTCCTTTCGCATCAATAACTTCGGCTTTATCAGCAGAAATATTTTTATCTATTTTGTAAATAATGTCATTTTTAATTAAAACATCACCTTCAAAAATTTGATTCTCATTAACTATATGAGCGTTCTTTATTAAAATCTGTTTCATCTAAAACTCCTTTTTAAACATGCTATTGAACTTCATAGATACAACCCCAAAAACAGCCTCATTAATTATTTTACCGTTCATTTTGGATGTTCCTTTCTCCCTGTCTTTAAAAATAATGGGGATCTCCATAATCCGGAATTTCTTTAAATAAGCCCTGAACTTCATTTCAATCTGAAATGCATAACCTACAAACTGTATCTTATCCAGCTCAATGCTCTCTATCACTTTACGTGTGTAACAAATAAATCCTGCCGTGGGATCCTTAATTCTCATTCCTGTTATAAAACGTACGTAAAAGGACGCCCCGTAGGACAATAAAATTCTGCCTAAAGGCCAGTTTACCACATTCACCCCTTTTATATACCTGGATCCTATACATACATCAGCCTTATCATTTGCACATACATTGTAAAGCCGTGTAAGGTCTGCCGGATTATGTGAAAAGTCAGAATCCATTTCAAAAATGTATTCATAATCTCGCTTCAACGCCCATTTAAATCCATGAATATAGGCAGTGCCTAAACCGGACTTCTCTTCCCTGATTTCAAGAAACAACTTATTTTCATAAACCTGTTGCATTTTCTTTACAGCAGGGGCCGTCCCATCGGGGGAATTATCATCTACTATGAGAATATCAAAAGGTTTGCCAAGTTTAAAAATTGACTTTATAATGTCTTCAATGTTTTCAATTTCATTGAATGTTGGTATAATTACTAAACTATCTGACTGCATGTATAAACTAAAATTGACGCAAAAATAATATTTATAATCCCTATTCTGCTCTTTTATGATATTTTTTAGAAATACAATGTATGTTTTACAATATTGATTAATTTTGAGTATATAAATACAACAAGCTGGAACAAGCTCTAAGACATACGGAAAGCATACACACAGAAACCATTTTAATTATGGTTGGCCTGTTGTTAATCGTTTTGGTAAAATCCTATAATGAAAATAGGTTTATTACTTTTCTACCCCTCTTTGTATCCAACAGGTACTTAAAAATTTACGGGAGAGAACAATCTCATAAAATTGACTGGTTTAATCTACTTTTATTTGTAGTTCAAATACTCGTGGTGACTCTGATAGCCAGCTTCACTCTAAAAACTTACAATTACATTCCTGAGGATAATTACATTCTTATCTCGGTAATATTTACTGCCTTTATTATTCTCAAATACTTTTTAGAAAAGATCATCGCCTCAATTTTCGAGATAGAAAAATTTGCTTCAAAATTTATCTTTGACAGGGCGAGTTACAGAAATCTTATCCCAATCCTCTTGTTTCCGCTTCTTATTCTGTTTATTTTCAGTGATTTAAATAAAAATATTGTCATTACAATAATATTTATCCTTTTTTTAGTGTTAAACTTTATCTCTTTAACGTTAACAATAAAAAAACATCAAAAGGTAATACGTCAATGGTTGTTTTATTTTATTTTGTATCTTTGCGCCTTTGAAATAGTACCCTATCTAATAGCAGTCAAACTATTGCTTTAGTGTGGACTTAAAACAAAAAGCTTTATATGAAGGTCAAAACAATTTTGGTTTCTCAGCCAGAGCCTAAAGTAGAAAATTCCCCTTATTTACAGCTTATAGAAAAGCAAAAGGTTAAAATAGACTTTAGGCCATTTATACATGTTGAAGGTGTGGACGCGAAAGACGTGAGACAACAAAAAATTGATCTGGCAAACTTTACTGCTATTATTCTAACCAGTCGAAACTCTGTTGATCATTTCTTTAGAATTGCCAACGAAATGCGCTTTAAGGTTCCTGACTCGATGAAATACTTCTGTCAGTCTGAGGCAGTAGCCTTCTACTTACAAAAGTATGTGGTTTACAGAAAAAGAAAGATCTATGTAGGCAAAATGTCATTCCAGGAGCTTGTTCCGCTTATTAAAAAATATAAAGGCGAAAAGTACTTATTACCCTCTTCAGATGTGTTAAAACCTGAGGTTCCTAAAATATTAGACGAGCTCAATATTTTATGGAAAAGAGCAATTTTATATAAAACTGTAATTAGTGACCTTTCGGATTTAAGGGATGTTTACTATGATGTACTCGTATTCTTCAGCCCATCTGGAATAGAATCATTATTCAAGAATTTCCCTGATTTCAAACAAAATGACACGCGTATAGCCGTATTTGGAAACAGCACAGTTAATGCCGCAAATGAAGCAGGCCTGCGGATAGATATTCAGGCACCGACCCCGGAAACCCCGTCTATGACAATGGCGTTGGAAAAGTATATAAACCTTGTGAATAAAAAGTAATATTTAACCTCACTTGCTTCTCCCCGTATGTTTCGGAAGAGTAAGATGTGAGATGAATATTATTATACAGTGGTAAAAATCAGTTTATGATTTTATACTTTCATTTTAAGAAAATTCACAAAAAGTATTATCCAGCTTACAATAAGCAATAACCCACCGATGGGGGTTATAAAACCTATTTTTTTAAAATCAAAAGAGGTTAATGCATTTGTTGCAAGTGCGTAAATAGATCCTGAGAAAAGTATAATTCCGACCACAATACAGTAAAATAACAAGCTTTTGGCATTTGTTGCCAATATATTGGTACTTCCAATAAATAAAAGTAACAATGCATGGTAAATCTGGTATTTCACGCCCGTTTCAAAAGTTTTTATGTTTTCCGCACTTAATGAGTCCTTCAGGGCATGTGCCCCAAATGCACCCAATATTACTGCCGTAAAACCAAAAAAAGCACCTGCTATAAGAATATACTTGTTGATCATCTATTATTATTTTATCAAAAATTAAGCGTTTCAAAATTACAAAACATAATTATTATAGCTTAAAATTTAAATATGACAAAAAGAATGCGAAACAATATGTTTCCATTTTAAATAACAAATAATTTCATTAATTTAATAGGAAATTGAAAGTTTAAGATGAAATTAAGCAATGATAAAGTAGAAATTGATGGCATCGATAAAGAAATTCTTCGCTTTTTAATGGAAGATGCCCGTAAACCCATTCTTGAGATTGCCCGTAAAATAGGAATTTCCGGGGCCGCTATACATCAACGGCTAAGAAAACTTGAAGCGTCAGGACTTATTGCCGGGTCTAAATTCATAATCAACCCTAAAATTTTAGGTTACACGACCATGGCTTTTATAGGCATATACCTCGATAAAGCTATGAGGAACCCGGAAGCTGTAAAACAATTGAATGAAATACCAGAAGTTATCGAATGTCATTTTACCACAGGAAACTGGTCTGTTTTGATAAAAATACTATGCCGGGATAATGAGCATTTAATGAGTGTGCTCAATCACAAAATACAAACCATTGATGGTGTATCACGTACCGAAACTTTTATCTCGCTGGAACAGCAAATAGACCGGCAGATTATAATTTAACTACTATTTCTTAAGCTTGGAAAACAAATCCCAGATCACAATCCCTGCACTTACAGAGATGTTTAAAGAATGTTTTGTCCCGAACTGGGGAATTTCAACTACATAATCACTTGCACTAACCATTTCCTGTGAAACACCTTTTACTTCGTTCCCAAAAATAATTGCATATTTTTCTCCGGCTTGAGGTATAAAATCATTCAACATTGTAGCATTTTCTGCCTGTTCGACTGAAATGATTTTAACTTCTTCATTTTTAAGACTTTCAACTAAAGTATTTATATCTTTCACATATTCCCAGTCCACACTTTCGGTTGCCCCAAGGGCTGTTTTATGAATATCCTTATTAGGGGGTGTAGCTGTAATTCCACAGAGGTATATTTTTTCTATCAAAAAAGCATCGGCAGTTCTAAAAACTGAACCGATATTATTTAAACTCCTGATATCGTCCAGAACAATATAAAAAGGGGTTTTTACCGCCTTTTTAAACTCCTCTACCTCTAACCTGCTAAGTTCACTGTTTTTTAGTTTTCGCATTTTTTATATGTAACCGGCACAAAAATAAGATTTACAGTTCAAATAACCTGCCTTTGACTTAATAACATAGTAACATAATAACTTAGTAACTCAATAATGTAGTAACCTAACAATCAACAATTATTGTTTATAACCTGTTAAGGAAAAAGTGGCATTAAAAACGAAAAAATCTTAAATTCGCTTTATAACCAACATTCGTATTTTGGCTGCATCTGAAAGTAAAAAAGAAACCCCGTTAATGAAACAGTACAACACCATCAAGGGTAAATATCCTGATGCTTTATTACTATTTCGTGTGGGTGACTTTTATGAAACTTTTGGTGAAGATGCCATCAGGGCGGCAAAAATTCTGGGTATTGTATTAACGCATCGTAATAATGGTGGCGAAAAAACCGAGCTTGCAGGTTTTCCGCATCATTCTTTAAATACTTATTTACCTAAACTGGTAAAAGCAGGGGAACGCGTTGCTATTTGTGACCAACTCGAAGATCCTAAGCTTACAAAAACCATTGTAAAACGTGGAGTAACTGAGCTCATAACACCCGGTGTTGCTTTAAATGACGATATACTTACAGCTAAGTCCAACAACTTTTTATGTGCCATTTATTTTGGAAAGAAAGGCCTTGGAGTTTCTTTTTTAGATGTCTCTACCGGAGAATTCCTTACTGCCCAGGGTAATGAAGAATATATTGATAAATTACTTCAGAATTTTAATCCGAGTGAGGTACTTGTCTCCAAAAAGATGAAGCAGGATTTTAATGCTGTTTTTGGAAAAGAATATCATACTTTTTATATGGAAGACTGGGTTTACCAGGAAGATTATGCCAATGAAACCCTTAACAAGCATTTTAAAACCAAATCTTTAAAAGGTTTTGGAATAGAGCAGTTAGGCAATGGCATTATAGCTTCCGGTGCTGTGTTGCACTACTTATCCGAAACACAGCATAACCAGCTTCAGCATATCACTTCCATAAGCAGGATTGCCGAAGAAGAATACGTGTGGATGGACCGGTTTACCAGCCGTAACCTGGAATTATACCGCTCAAACTCAGCAAATGCAGTAACACTACTGGATGTTATTGATAAAACCATTTCACCTATGGGTGGGCGATTATTAAAAAGATGGCTTGCCCTTCCGTTAAAGAACATTGAAAAAATTAAACAGAGGCATGAAGTAGTTCATTTTTTGCTTCAAAATAACCCTGTTCAGCAAAAATTACAGCACCAAATAAAGCAAATAGGCGATATTGAGCGACTTATATCAAAAATCGCTACGGGTAAGATCAATCCGCGCGAGGTTGTTCACCTTAAAAATTCACTTGAAGCGATTATACCTGTAAAGGCTTTGGCAGAAAATAGCAGTAATGAATCCCTGAAGGCTATTGGAAATCAGCTCCACACCTGTGACCTTCTTCGCGACAAAATAAAACAAATGCTGTGTGAGGAAGCTCCCGTAAATGTGATAAAAGGGAATGTTATTGCCGAAGGTTATTCAACGGAACTCGATGAGCTCCGAAACCTTGCTTTTTCCGGAAAGGATTACCTGGATAAAATGCTGGAACGAGAAACTAAAAAAACGGGTATTACCTCCCTCAAAATAGATTCCAATAATGTGTTCGGTTATTACATTGAAGTCAGAAATACACATAAAGATAAAGTTCCCGAAGAGTGGATCCGGAAACAAACCCTGGTAAATGCCGAACGATATATTACTGAAGAACTTAAAGAGTACGAAGCCAAAATACTGGGGGCTGAAGAAAAAATACTGATCCTGGAACAGCAGCTGTTCACGCAACTGGTGGTATGGATGAATGAATATATTCAACCGGTTCAAACCAATGCTAATTTAATTGCCCGGCTGGATTGTTTACGTGGTTTTGCACAACTCGCTAAAGAAAACAACTATAATTTACCCGTCATTGACGATTCTTTGGACCTCGAAATCAAAAACGGACGGCATCCTGTCATTGAAAAACAATTACCACTTGATGAAGCTTATGTTGCCAATGACACGGTTTTAAATCGTAATGACCAGCAAATCATTATGATTACCGGACCAAATATGAGTGGTAAATCGGCTATTCTAAGACAAACCGCCCTTATTGTATTACTTGCCCAGATGGGCAGTTTTGTCCCGGCAGATTCTGCCCGGATAGGGCTGGTAGATAAAATATTCACACGTGTGGGGGCTAGTGACAATATATCGATGGGAGAATCGACTTTTATGGTTGAAATGAACGAAACAGCTTCCATTTTGAATAATATTTCCGAAAGAAGCCTCGTGCTCTTAGATGAAATAGGGCGTGGCACCAGCACCTACGACGGAATATCCATTGCCTGGGCCATCTCGGAATACCTGCATGAGCACCCTGCCAAGGCTAAAACACTATTTGCTACACATTACCATGAGCTCAATGAAATGACCGAAACCTTTCAACGAATTAAAAACTTTAATGTTTCGGTAAAAGAACTGAAAGACAATGTGTTGTTTTTAAGAAAATTGGTTCCGGGGGGCAGTGAACATAGTTTTGGGATACATGTAGCCAAAATGGCCGGTATGCCGCAACAGGTTATTCACCGGGCCAACAAAATTTTAAAGAAGCTCGAAAAATCACACAGTAGCGAGGAACTCACCGATAATTTGAAATCTGTTCAGAATGATATGCAGCTAAGCATTTTTAACCTGGACGATCCACTACTGGAAGAAATAAAAGAAGAGATCCTCCATATTGATATTGATACCTTAACCCCTGTAGAGGCACTTATGAAACTCAATGAAATTAAACGGATGCTGGTAAAGACAAAGAAAGCACAAATTATTAAATAAATATAAAAATCGATTTTTAGGGAATATGATCCCTGAAAATTATTATATTTAGGGAATACAATCCCTTAATATGATTAAAAGAGAAATAGAAGAGAAGATTAAAAGCCGATTTGGAACTGAAAAAGCAATTCTTTTAATTGGTCCACGCCAGGTAGGTAAAACTACACTTTTCAATAAGTTACTTAAAGGAAAAGAATACTTATTTTTAAACGGGGATGATCCATCGGTGAGAACATTACTATCTAATCCCAATTTAGAACAACTAAAAAATATCATTGGGAATTTCAAAATTGTTTTTATAGATGAAGCCCAACGTATAGATAAAATAGGGCTTACATTAAAGTTGATTACAGACCAACTTAAACACATTCAATTATTAGTTAGTGGCTCATCTGTTTTAGAATTAAACAACCAAACTCAAGAGCCTCTAACAGGCAGAAAATGGGAATATCAGCTATATCCCATCTCATGGTCAGAATTTGAATTAAATGCCGGATATCTTAAAGCTGAGCAACAATTAGAGTTACGAATTATTTACGGGATGTATCCTGATGTGATTAATAATTTTGGAGATGAAAAGGAAATTCTCAAACAATTAACTGACAGCTATTTGTACAAAGACATTCTAAGTTATGGAGGAATACGAAAACCAGAAGTTTTAGAAAAGTTATTACGTGCTTTGGCTTTTCAGATTGGTAGCGAGGTTAGTTATAATGAATTAGCACAGTTGTTGGGTATTGATAAAAAAACCGTCGCTACGTATATTGATCTTCTGTGTCAGACTTATGTAATCTTCAAGCTTCCCAGCTTTAGTAAAAATTTGCGTAATGAAATAAAAACTAATCAAAAAATTTACTTCTATGATACGGGAGTCAGAAATATGATTATAGGAGACTTAAGCCCGATGGAGATGCGGCCAGACAAAGGAAACCTTTGGGAAAATTTTTTGATAGCTGAACGCCTAAAACATCGTGCTTATAATAGCTCATTAGCTAAAGGATATTTTTGGCGGACCGTTCAACAACAAGAAATTGATTATGTAGAAGAAGAAGCTGGAAGTATTAAAGGGTTTGAAATAAAATGGAATCCAAAAAATAAAATAAAAATAATAAAATTTAATAATAATAAAAATTCACGTCTAGATAAATCACTATAAAAACGTATAAAAGTATTTTTTATAACACCATGTGCCATACGATTATATAAAAAAAGTGAATAACCCAAAGTCAATAATAAACCAATAAATAAAAAAAATATAATTAAAATATTTAAATTATAAACTGATAATAAAATTATAAACTCACCTACAAAATTTATAGTACAAGGTAAACCAAAATTAGCTAAAATAGCTAAAAAAAAACAAACAGATCAAAAAGGCATTATAAAAAATAAAGCACTATAATAAAAAAGAACTCTAGTTTTATAACGTTCATATAAAATACCAATAGATAAAAACAAAGCACTAGCTACAATAGCATGTGCTATCATTAAAAAAAAACTACCTAAAAGACCAATTATTGTTTTTGAAAATAAACCAAACATACCAAAATTCATATGAGAAATTGAAGAATAAGCTATTATTTTTTTTATATCCAATTGAACTATTGCTGCTAAAGAAGGAAAATAAAAACCAATTAAAAAAATAGAAAATAATAAAAAAGTAAATCAACCATTACAAAAAAAAAAAATTGAACGAATAAAAGCATAAAAACTTAATTTTAATAAAATACCAGCTAATATAATAGAACCTATTGTTGGTGCTTCTACATGAGCTTCAGGTAATCATAAATGTAAAGGTATTATTGGAATTTTTATAGAAAAACCAAAAAAACAAAAAAAAAATAATAAATTCTGATTAATTAAAAAAAATTTCATACCAGTTAAAAAAATAAAATTTGTACTACCTATACAAAAATATAAATATAAAAATAAAAATAATGAAAAAATAGAACCAATTAATGTATATAATAATAATAAATAAGCAGCTTTTATTCTTCTAATCCTACTTCCTCAAATACCTATTAATAAAAACATAGGTATAACTATTGATTCAAAAAAAAAAAAAAAAATAA
>CALGUD010000019.1 GCA_937901915.1 uncultured Flavobacteriaceae bacterium | reverse complement strand
CAGCGTTTAAATTAGGTTCAAACAACACTAATTTATCGTAACATGACTTTTATCATTTTATATTCTCAATAACATCACAAAATTTGCTATCATACTAATATTGTGTTGTATTATGAAGAATATACTTATTCCAACTGATTTTTCAGAGAATTCATGGAATGCCATTGAATATGCGCTTCAGCTTTATAAAAAAGACCGGTGTAATATTTATTTACTTCACGTAGTTAGTACAATGGAATATCTGGGCGATGATTTATCACTGATACCTGCCATTAACTCATTAGAAGATACAATGATAAAAGATGCCAAAGCGCAGCTTCAAACCCTGGAGAAGCGTATAGGGCGTTTGTCTTTTAATACAAAGCATAATTTTATTCCCATGGCAGTATATGGCTTGTTTCTGGACACACTCCGAAGTGAAGTAAACGACAAGGAAATAGATATGATTGTAATGGGAACCAAAGGGGCGTCAGGTTTAAAAAAGGTTGTTTTGGGAAGCAATGCCGGCGATGTGATCACTAAAGTTCATTGTCCCGTTCTTATTGTTCCACAAGAGGCAGTGTACTTAAAGCCAAAAGAAATAGCCTTTCCCACAGATTATAATATTTTTTACGGGGTTACCATTTTAGATGCCGTATTGGAAATAGCGAGTTTAAACAATTCTTCTGTACGGATACTCCATGTGAGTAAAAAGGATGAAAAGTTAAACGAAGGACAAAAGAAAAATAAAGAACTACTGGAAGCATATTTTGAAGGCACCCCACACAGCTTTCATACTTTAACAAATAGTAAGCTGGAATTAGCCATCCAGAATTTTGTAGAAAGCAGGGATATTAATATGATTACAATGGTGGCCAAACACCTTAATTTTTTCGAGCAGATATTATTTAAACCCACTATAGAAGAAATAAGCTATCATACAAAAGTCCCGTTTCTCGTATTGCATGAATAATGTTAAATTATCTCAAAACAAGGATTCAAAACAATTAGTTTTTGATATCTTAATAAACATATTGATTCACTAACAAAATAAAAATTAAAATTATGAAAACGAACATACAGTTTGTACAGATGGATACCAATTTAAATGTAGAAGAATTGCTCGTAAAAAAACTTCAAAAAGTATCTAAAAAATATGATTGGATTGTGAGTGCAGATGTTTTTTATATTGAAGAAAAGGATACAAATAATGGAAAAGGAAAAATATGTGAAATTCGATTAAGTGTTCCCGGCCCCAGAATTTTTGCATCTTCTAATGAAGATAGTTTTGAAAAAGCAACCGATAAAACTGTACGCGATATTGAAGTGCTTTTAAAAAAGCGAAAAGCGACAATGAAATCTCATTAAGAGAAAATATAATTAAATTATAACCTGGCAATAATCATTAGATAATATTGAAAAAGTATATTTAAATAAAATAATAGTTATGAAAAGAGTGGTATTGCCAACAGATTTTTCAGAAAATGCGTGGAAAGCTATTTCTTATGCCACTGCACTTTTTAAAGATGTGGAATGCGAATTTTATTTACTGAATGTTTTCAGTATAGACAGTTTTTCGCTTTCAAACTTATTACCAGCTGAACCCGGTCTGCCAGCGTATGACTATGCGTTGGGAGACTCACAGGTTCAATTGGAGGATATACGTGACAGGCTCATTTATGAAAAAAACCCAAAACACAGTTATGAATTAGTATCAAAATACAATTCTTTAACAGAAGCCCTTAAAAACATGGTCAATAAAATGGATGTTGATCTTATAGTTATGGGAACCAAAGGGGCTTCAGACTCAATAAATGTGCTGTACGGAAGCAATGCCATAGATGTTATGGAAAATGTAACCGGTTGCCCGGTCCTTGTAGTGCCTGAAGGGGCTCAGATTGTAGTTCCCAAAGAAATAGTTTTTACAACCTCTTTAAAACATTACTATAAAAAAAATGAACTGTTAAGTTTATTTGAAATTGCCGAACTCTCTAAAGCAAATATAAAAATACTGCATGTTTTAGAAAGTGAGCGAGAATTTAAAAAGGAGCAGGAAGAAATAAAAAGCCTGTTATTAAGCATATTTCAACCATTTAAACATTCTTTTCACACCCCTGTATATAGAAAGGGGATTGAAACCGCAATCTGGAATTTTGCAGAAGGCCACAAAAGTGATTTAATTGCCATAGTAAACAGGAAGCATAACTTTTTAACCAGTATGTTGGTGCCTAACATGGCTGAGGAATTAGGATTGTACAGTAAAATACCCATATTAATTATGCATCACTCTAAATAATTAGATGACCGGAAACAGCATTCATATTATTAAGTCATCCGGTGAAAAAGCCAGGTTTTCACTTCATAAGCTAAAAGCATCATTGCTTAAATCCGGTGCTGATGAAAAAACTGTAAAACGAATTATAGGTACGGTAAGGGATGAACTTTATCAGGGCATTTCAACGAGAGAAATTTATAACCGGGCGTATTCGCTTTTAAAAAAAGAACAAACCGTTCTGGCTTCCCGGTATAGCTTAAAAAAAGCTATTTACCAATTAGGCCCCACAGGATTTCCTTTTGAACGTTTTGTAAGTGCCATACTAAAATATTCAGGATATAAGGTTGAAGTAGGAAAAATTGTTTCAGGACACTGTGTAAATCACGAAATAGATGTATTGGCCGAAAAGAATGAAAGTTTTATTCTTGTCGAGTGTAAATTTCATAGTGAAGAAGGTAGAAATTGTAATGTAAAGGTGCCTTTATATATCAATTCAAGGTTTATGGACGTAAAGAAAAAGTGGGATACCATAATTCCACGGAAGCAATTGACTCATGCCTTGGTGATTACAAATACACGTTTTACCAAAGACGCCATTCAATATGGGGTTTGTGTGAACCTGGAGTTATTGAGTTGGGATTATCCTAAAGGAAATGCACTAAAAGACAAAATTGATCAGATAGGGCTATATCCAATAACAGTTTCTACATTACTCACGGAAAAAGAAAAGCAATTTTTATTGGACAGAAATATCGTTTTATGCAGGGAACTGGTAAAAGAGGCTTTTATGCTGGATCATCTGGGAGTTTCTGAGCAAAGAAAGGAGAAAATAATAAAAGAAATCAACCAATTGTGTAACTTTTCCAAATGAAGCATAAAGTTAATATACATTTTTTAGGGGGAGCAGGTGAAGTTACCGGATCTAAATTTTTACTGGAAACTTCAGAACAGAACATACTTATAGATTGTGGAATGTTTCAGGGAATTAAAAGGTTAAGGGAACTTAACTGGGAAAATTTGCCCTTTGATGCTTCAAAAATTGATGTAGTGTTATTAACCCATGGACACCTGGATCATGTAGGTTATCTACCGAGGCTTATAAAACAAGGTTTTAAAGGTAAAATTATTGGTACAAGTCCAACTTTAGCTATAGCTGAAATTATTTTAAAAGACAGTGCTAAAATTCATGAAGAAGAAGCAGAAAAGGCAAATGCAGAAAAGTATTCAAAACACCACCCTGCCTTACCTTTTTATACCAAAGACGAGGCTGAAGAAACTATTTTATATTTTCATGCCGTTGAAAAAGATCAATGGAAATCCCTCTCAGAAAATATCATGTATCAGTTTAAGTATAACGGACATATATTGGGCGCATGTTATATAGAATTGGATGTGTTTGGAAAGCGGTTTTTATTTTCGGGCGATATAGGCAGGGAAGAAGATATGTTATTACACCCTCCCGAAAAACCCAAAAAAGCAGATATACTGTTCATGGAAAGTACTTATGGCGACAAGGATCATCCCGTTGAGAATGTAGAAGATATCCTGGCAGAGGCAATTTTAGAAACCATTCATAAAAGAGGAAATTTAATCATACCCAGTTTTGCGGTAGAACGTGCACAAACATTAATGTACCTCCTATGGCAAATGTATAAAAAGAACAGCATTCCAAATATCCCTATTATTGTAGATAGTCCCATGGGCGCAAATGTACTTCAGGTTTTCAGAAGTTTTATGGACTGGCATAAACTATCTCAGCAGGAATTTAATGCCATGGTAAATCATGTTAACATCGTGCAGTCTTTTAAAGAAACGTGGGCAGTTATAGACGATAAACGTCCCAAAATTATAATAGCAGGTAGCGGTATGGTAACGGGGGGTAGGGTATTAACGTATTTAGACCGTTTTATAGACAAAGATGAAACAACCGTACTACTGGTAGGATACCAGGCCGAAGGTACCAGGGGCCGGTATTTACAGGAAGGGGTAAGTGAAATAAAATTCTATGGCAAGTACAGGCAGGTAAAGGCCACAGTAAAACATATACAAGCTTTATCTGCCCATGCAGGGCAGAGTGAGTTGCTGAATTGGTTAAAAAACATAGAAAATAAACCCGAAAAGGTATATTTAATACATGGTGAAGCCGGAAGCACCGATGCTTTGCGTATAAAAATTAACGATATGTATGGATGGAATGTTAAAATTCCCCAATTGTATGAAACAGAAACTATTTCTTTTTAAATTTATAAGACGTCGATAATAAGTTGAGTAAGGGATAATTAATTAAAAAGGGAAAATTATGGAACGTTTACATGTTGAAAAGGAACTCGAGAAAAAAGTAGAAGAACTGCATGATGAGTCTAAGGAACTACTTTCAGAATTAAACTTTATGGTTGACGAGTTGAAGTTTTTCAACAGTTTACTTCAATCCTATGAATTTGTCCCACATACGAAGGAGTTGTTTGAGGATTCCGGCATCCTGGTACACGACCTGGACGCTGTAAAGAAGAAGAATGATGAAATGAGAAAGTTGGTCAATACTCATGACAATGAACTTGGGGGAATGATGGAATGCGGTGACGACAAAGAGTGTGCGCTTACATATATTGGCCAACACAACAGCGTGAAAACCCGGGTACAGGAGCACATAGTTGCTTTTAAAGACAAGAAGAGAAGGGTATTTACTTTTTTAAATGCGATCCTTGAGAAGAAGAAAGGCTGATTTTGACCTTAACCTGATTATCCTATAATCTCTATTCTTTCATAGACACGTATTTTTGTTAAAAACGCATTATGAACACTAAATTGACATTGATCATACAAAAAGAGGTTATTGAAACCGCAAAAGAGTATGCCAAAGAAAAGGGTCAAAGTCTTTCTGAAATGGAAAACTACTTCAAATTAGTGACTGTAAATAGAAGAAAAATTAAAGAAAATCAACTTTCTCCCAAAATCAGAAAACTTAGGGGAATAATAAAAACTGAGGAAGATTTTGACTATAAGCAAATTTTAACTGAAGAACTATCTAAAAAATATGGCGTTTAAACTGCTTGTAGATTTAGATGTAGTTGACAGTTAAAGGCTTGGATGCTATTATCGCACGAAATATAAAAGATTACAGAAATTCAAAAATTGCGGTTATGACGCCTTTGAATTTTTTGAAAATGAGAAAAGAAGGAAAGCTAAAAAGAAGCGCTATAGCATTGATTAGATTTTTTTCCAGGGGTCTGTATCTATATGGTCCATGTATTCCTGTCTCTGTACAATAAGTAATTTAGGAATATTTCTTTCAAAAACAGGACGAAACCCATATTCATAACAAAAGTAATAGATACCATTGCTTATATGAAAAATATTTGTAAAGTACTCAAATTGATAGCCCGACTTTTCAAGAACTTCTTTTCGGACAGTTGCTTTACCTTGAGGGCAATAATGGGCCAGAATCCCCCTGTTTTTTCTTAAAATACTGTTGGTTTGCTGAATAAACATTTCATGAGCAGGTTTATTTTGATTGTGATAATTACTTCGGCATTGTGCATCACAAAATTTTTTATCACTTCTCCCAACTAATTTACTATTACAGCTAAGACAAAAATTAACTTTCATATCCGTGTTTTTAAATGTTTATATACGCATATAAACGTTTATAAAGATAATAAATGGATTTTTAGTATTCATATTTGGGAGTATGAATTCACCCATTGTCACATCGAACAATGTAAGTATACCTTCTTACCAACAGGCTCTTAAGGTAATGCGGCAACAACTTATACTAAAAAATTATAGCAGGAATACTATAAACACCTACCTGCACATGTTTGCCCGTTTTTTAAAATATATTTCCCCGATGCCATTGCACCAGGTAAATATATTGGTTATTGAAAAATATCATTTAGAGTTGATTACTAAAGAGGGAAAATCCATTTCTTTTCAGAACCAGAGTATCAATGCCATAAAATTTTATGCCGAAAAAGTATTGAACCATCCCAGGGCACATTACAATTTGAGCAGGCCAAAAAAAGCATTGACCTTGCCCAAGGTATTAACGCAGGATGAAGTAAACGCTATTCTGGAGGCAACCGGGAATGTAAAACATCGTGCTATTTTAAGTGTTATTTACAGTGGCGGGTTACGTATATCAGAATGTATCAATTTACAGTTAACCGATATCGATTCATCTGCAATGCGTATCTGGGTTAGGAATGCAAAAGGAAAGAAAGACAGGATCACATTGCTTTCACCCAAAATATTAAAACTATTAAGAAATTACTATCTGATATACAGGCCAAAAAAATGGTTGTTTGAAGGCCCGGGAAATAAGCAGTATAGTGCTTCAAGCATACGGAGCATTTTTAACAGGGCCAAAAAGAAGGCCAGGGTAGGAGCACCGGCAACTGTACATACCTTACGGCATTCATTTGCTACTCATTTATTAGAGAATGGCACGAATTTAAGGTACATACAGAAGTTGTTAGGACATAATTCCAGTAAAACCACAGAAATTTATACCCATGTAAGCAACAGCAATTTAACCGCCATTACCAGTCCGTTTGACTTGTTAAAAGATTAGCTTATATTTGAAAGTAAAATAAACGCAATAAAATGCATTTATAAACAAGTTACCCACAATTATGAAGAAGATACTACACATATTGACAATCCTTCTGCTTCCATTGACAGTTTTTGGACAAAGCGACTATTGGGCAAGATTGTCAATTTCAGGTGGAGTTTCAGAACTTGGAATTTCACCATCCGAAGAAATTTGGGTAGCTACAAAAGCAGGAAATGTTTACTACACCAAACAAATCGGTGAACTATGGCATATCGGACCTTTTGGTTCATTAGACCCATACAATTTTAGCTCGGGAAAGACTTTTGAGAGAGTAAATTTTTTCGATGAAGATACCTTGATGATCTCAGGGTTTATTCAAGAAGGCGGAAAACAAGACTTTGTTTTTTGGTCAGGTAATAAAGGGAAAACTTGGGACAAAGTAATCTTCGGTAAAAGCAGTTGGATTGATGCGGCATACATAAACAACAACGGAAAAGCTTGGATGAGTGGTAATTCTCAACTCATTTATTACACAGAAGATAAAGGGAAAACTTGGACTTCGTTTGACAAAGTAGAACCAACAGGAAATTTACGATTTTCAACAATTCATTTTGCTAAAGATGAACAAACAGGATTATTTGGTTCGTTTTGGAACGTACTCTACAAAACAACTGATAATTGCCAAAATTGGGAAAAACTGCCTACCCCTTTAAATCAGGAAAAATATGAAAGGCTTTCGAAAGAAGAACGACCCGAGATAGGGAAAGTTAGGATTTTTGGGAATCACTATATCATCAATCAACAAGGTAGAGTGTTTATTACTAAATCCAATTCCATTGATTGGACTTACTTGCCTGAAATAATTGATTTTGAGGTTTCTGAAAATGAAAATCTTTTTACTATTAATGAGGATTTGAGCATAAGCCTTTATGACTCTAGTTTTACTAAAACTTGGCAATCAGATAAATCACTTGAGAATAATCCAAGAGCAATCGGTATAAGAAACAACAGTCTTTTCGTTTTGACTTTTGAAAGTGTTTATAAGATAAATCGTGATGACTTTATAGTTTCTCAGTTATTTACAGATGAAATTCCCATTCAAGAACCCTATTTGAAGCTTCAATTTGAAGGTGAAGAATATGGATTTGAAAACAAGGATATATTACACTTTGATAAGAAGAAAAAAACGTGGTATCGGTTTATGACGGTGAACTTCTCAATCGCAAATGCTTCCTTGTTTGGTAGCAATATTGTATTGGCAGACCGAAGTTTAAACAAACAATACACCTTAGACCCAAAAGAAAAGTCAGTTAATGAATTTAATTTGCCTAAAAGTCTTTTTTCTAATCTCGTAGTTAAGGAATTACATTTTGAAAATGGAAGTCAAGGTTGTTTCCATTCAAATAATTTATTAAGGTCGTACATCAGAAAAGGCGACAAATTTGTTGTTGATAGAAAATCAAGTTCTTCAAAATATCTATCCCGTGCTACTTCCGAAATAAACGCTGACAACATAGAGCAGACTGTTGAAATAATTGACAATTCAAGGTTTGTAAAAGTCTCATTGAATGATTTAAACATCACAGAAAATGACATCAATGAATTTAAAAAATTCATTGACAAAGAAGAACAACGGATAAAGAAGTCAGGCATAGACCGGTTCGACTTTGAAAATTTGTATTTATTCCCAGGAGAAAACACCGATTTCAATTTTTACAGGTCATTTGCAGATTCACTTTTTACTCTTAGTGAAGAAGAAATCAATAATGCCTTTTGGCAAGCTTATGGGAATTGGAGCACTACAACCGATTGGAGAAGAGTCATTATTGTATTTCAAAATGGTAACAAATTAATAATTGAAAACTCAGACGACAAGCCAAATTATCTATATGCGCCTTGGGTAGTTGACTTTGAAGGTTTGAAATTCAGAACAAACTCTATTCTCTTTGGACAACAAATAGATAAAATAACAAATGGACAGTTTTTTAATGAAATTGCACGAGATAAAAATTATGCAATCTTCAAAATTGCTGACTATATGTACAGAAAGAAACTAAATGAAAAATAACTGTGGGTAACAGGCGTTTGGCTCAATGGCGGGTGACGTGGTTAATTGAACATTCTACCTCG
>CALGUD010000018.1 GCA_937901915.1 uncultured Flavobacteriaceae bacterium | reverse complement strand
ATTGTAATCACCTTTAATAATTTAGCTGGTACATTTTTTTATTTAATTTTTTTTATCCTTGGTTTAAAATTTATATATTTTTTAGAAAGACTGGTTTCGTTGTTGGGTATGGCTCAAATAGAATTAGGTAGTTGGAGAGGTAAAAGCTCAACAAGCCGATGATTCTTAGTTGGTCTGAGAGGATGATCAGCCACACCGGAATTGAAATAGCGTCCGGATTTCAGTTGAGGGCAGCAGTGAGGGATTTTGGACAATGAGCGAAAGCTTGATCTAGCAATGTAGCGTGGGTGATATTCAGCTTTTTACTATTGTATAAGTATTCGTGAATTAATTTTAATTTGCTGAGAATTCTTATGTAGAAAGTGAAGGCTATCACGTCGTAAATCTCTTTTACTAAGATTTTAAATTGATGAAACTTAGTGAATTTTAGTCCCGGCTAACTTCGTGCCAGCAGCCGCGGTAATACGGAGGGGACAAGTGTTATTCATCGTGACTGGGCGTAAAGGGTTCGTAGGTGGTTGAATAAGTTGTTAAAAAAATAATAGGAATAAGTTCTTAGAATAAGCTTTAACAATACTATTTTACTAGAATAATTTAGAAGATAACAGTACCACTAGTGGAGAGGTGGAATTTTGTGATATTAGTGGGACTACCAAATGGCGAAGGCAGTTATCTATGGTTTATTGACGCTGAGGGACGAAAGCGTAGGGAGCAAATGGGATTAGTCACCCCAGTAGTCTACGCTGTCAACGATGAGTGCTGGATGTTAGTGTAAAACCTAGTGTCCGAGGTAACCCGTTAAGCACTCCGCCTGAGTAGTACGGCCGCAAGGTTGAAATTCAACGAAATTGACTCAGATCCAAACAAGCGGTGGAGCATGTGGTTTAATTCGATATAACGCGCGGAACCTTACCAAGTTTAGTATAAAGTTCGCTGTAGAAAAAAATCTATTGTATTACTTATAATTTTTTTTTAAGTATATAACTTCTTTATTCAGGTGTTGCATGGCTGTCGTCAGTTCGTGTTGTGAAATGTGGGGTTTAGTCCTCGAAACGAACGTAACCCTAGTTTATAATATTTTAATTTCTAGTTTATAAACATTCGTTATAACACACACGGTTAAATTTATAAAGACTGCTATCAACAAGTATGAGGAAGGCAGGTTAACGTCAAGTCATTACGGCCTTTATAGCTTGGGCTACACATGTGCTACAATGGAGGAAACAATGAGAAATACAAACGCAAGTTTTATTAAACTTTAAACTCTTCCTTAGTTCGAATTATTTTTTGAAATAAAAATATGAAGTTGGAATCGCTAGTAATCGTAAATTAGCATGTTACGGTGAATATGTTAACGGGTCTAGTACACACCGCCCGTCACGCCATGGGAATTGGGGGTACATGAAACGGGCTTAAAGATTGGGAGATATGAATCTTAATTAAATATTAAATTTTAAAAAGATTTTTATGAAAACTATAAAAAACATTATTCTCATATGTTGCTTCTTTTTAACCCTGACAGGATGTGATAAGGGATTTGAGGAATTAAATACCAATCCCAACGCTATCACAGATCTTGATCCGGCACTCCTGTTTGCAAATGCGCAGAGAGCTACATTTCCCGGATTTTGGGAAGGTGAAAGCACCATTGCTCAACATTTTATGAACGCTTATGATTTGGGTGCAACATCTGGCCATAATTTTAATCAGGACAATGATAACTTCAATATTCCCAGGTGGAATGATAGCTATGTTGGACCTTTTGAGGATGGGAATGCTTCAATCAAATTATTGGTTCAAGGTATAGAATTAACAGCTGACGATGCATCTAGTTCTAACTTAAGGAATATGATGCGTATATGGAAAGCCTATGTATTTATGGGCTTGGTAGATACGTATGCTGATGTTCCTTACTTTGAGGCTGGTAAAGCTTTCCTGGAAGGTATTTACTCTCCGGTATATGATGATGATGCCGTTATTTACGATGATTTATATGAAGAACTTAAATCAGCTTCAGTTGCTTTAAGCTCCTCAGGAGATAATGTTTCTGATGATCTTATTTATGGGGGGGATGTAGCAAAGTGGAAAAAATTTGCCAACTCATTGTTATTAAGATTGGGGATGCGCTATTCTAAACTCAATCCGGCAAAAGCTGAAGATATTGTATCAGAAGCCTTTAATGCAGGGGTTATGGAAACAAGTGATGACGATGCTTATATAGCTTATAATCAGATATATAATAATCCCATGAATGGAATAGCCACTAATAACCCTTATTTTTATTATCTTGCTGAACCTCTTGTAGATGAACTTAAAGCAACTAATGATCCACGGGCACCATTCATTTCTGGGAAATATACTGACCCAAACACTGTTCAAGGCCCTGATGCTGAGGTAGACCTTACCTTAAGTAATCAGTTTGGTTTTCCTGTTGGTTATAATTCAATCACAGTTCAGGATAAGGGGGACTATAGAGGAACTAGCAGTGAGGGTACGGGTTTAAATTATTCGCAGCCCAATTATGATGCAATAGGAAATGCATTGGCTCCTATTTTTTATGTAACTAGTTCTCAAACTAAGTTACTTTTAGCAGAGGCAGCATTTAGAGGTTGGATTTCGGGAGATCCTGAACAATATTATGAAGATGGAATAAGAGCTAGTATGGCTCAATGGTCATTGTATCCTGGTTCACTTCCTGCAATAACAAATGCACAAATAGACGATTATATAGAGGATGAAGTACCCTATGATGCTGGTAATGCACTTGAATTAATTAATACTCAATACTGGGTTTCGAATATTAATAATGGAATGGAAGCGTGGGCTAATTTCAGAAGAACCGGTTTGCCGGATTTAAGCCCAAATATGTTTAATAATAATCTTAATGGTGGCTTTGTA
The DNA here is from genome assembly GCA_937901915.1 of uncultured Flavobacteriaceae bacterium. Classification (GTDB taxonomy): domain Bacteria; phylum Bacteroidota; class Bacteroidia; order Flavobacteriales; family Flavobacteriaceae; genus Abyssalbus. The sequence continues at coordinate 18,323 of CALGUD010000018.1, read as the reverse complement.
AGAAGAATGCCTTATCCAAATGTAGAAGCTGCTGAAAACGAGGATAATTATATGGCAGCATCTTCAGCTATAGGAGGTGATCTTTTAACATCAAGGGTATTCTGGGATATCCCTTAAAATTTTTTAATATCCTATTGAATTGTTAGTTTTAAACCGTCTCATATTTTTAATGAGGCGGTTTTTTATTGCTATAAATCATTTCATTGCTGATTTTCTAATAAGCTGGATCGTGGAATTCTGCAGATTATAATATATATTCCATACAAGATATTACAGGAGATTTCGCGAACAGGGTACCTTAGCCAGATGCAGAATTATCTGCTACTCATCCGGGAAACTTACAAGAAGCTATTTCAAAACATGGTTTTTCAGGCAATACTATGGATGGGTTTGTTTGGTGCGCTCAATAAAATAATTTTATATTTCTAGTATAGAAGAACAAGGCTGTCTGAAAAGGTATTAAAACTGTTCGTTCGACTATGTTCAACCTGACGCGTAACTTCATTATTTATCTTATTTACCATAAGGAGCTAACTTCATCCTTTATAAATGCAAGAGCCGCATTTGATGGAGGTTGTTTTTCCAAAAGCTGGTTAAGTACATTTTCCCGTAATTTGTCAGCAGAATCAGAATTCATTGCTGATTTTCTAATAAGCTGAATAGTGGCATTTTTTGCCGCCCGAATTATATTCCAGCACTCATCACTAAGATATATCTGTTGGGTCAGGTTATGCTCAAATTCATCTTCTATACTTCTGATTAAAAGGGTTTCATATGCGTCTTTATCCTTTGAAAGCGGTGAAATCCGAATTAAAAGTTTTGAAGGGGTTATACGTTCTAAAAATAAAGTCATTCGTTCATAAGCTTGTAACCTGATAGGAAGCGCGTCTTTCTGAGCTTCCTTATGAAGTAAAAAACGCCTTCTTCCTTCTTCATTTTTGGTATGTGCATTAAAAAAATAATAAGCAATTAAACCGGTAATTATTGTTGGTATTGCATATGCAAATAATTCAATTATTTTACTCTCCATAAAAGGGTAGTTTTTTTAGTATATTATTTATTTCCGTTTTTAAGTTTTTCCCTGACCTTAAAGTAAAACGAATCGAACTTCGGAGAAAAACGAATATAAATAGCTTCTGAAGATCCTGGTTTTCCTAATGCAAAGAGACGTTCCGGAGCTACCTGAAAAGAATTTTGAAGTGTTTCAGCGACTGCTGCAGCTCTGTTAGTGCTTAAGCCCCAGTTCTCAGTTACAGTACTTTCAATAGAAATTGCAAGCGATGTATACTTATTTATGGAACCCGCAACCTTACCTAAAAAAATTTTTGCTGATTCATCCACAGTCGCATTGTTTGCCTTGCTTCCAAATACGAATGCATTATCCATCAAAACAGAAACGGACCCGTTCTCAACAGCAATACGTGCATCCTCTCCTAATGTTTTTTTCAGGTCTGTGAGAACCAATAAAGCTATGGAATCATTGGTGCTAAAAGCATCATTAATAAATTTTATTTGTGCTTCCTTTAGTTTAAGTGCCTCCAACGTTTTTCCAATATTACTTGATCTTTCATTTGACGTAGAGATCATCGTATTTAAATTTTCTAACAGGGACTCATTAATAGTTTTGAGTTCATTCATCTGTTCTTCCAGGTTTTTAGCTTTTGACTCTGCTATATTTAAATCTCTTTGAGTTTCTCCTAAGTTGGTTTTGGTTGTTCTAAGTTCTGAGCTTAGTTCATTAACCTGTTCTATAAGGTCACTTTTTTTCTGTGCGAAGACACCTGAGGTAATAAGAATTAAAATTAAAGTAGGCAGAAATGTTCTCATTTTGTTTAAAAATTTTAGTTTGTTAAAAACACTGCAATATATAGATTTTTAAAAACCTATACACTTAATTTCTGAGTGATAATGGTTAAATTTTTTACTTTCTTTATGATATGCCGTGAAAGGGATAAAGCCTATAAATGGATGAATATCATTTAACTTAATTAGCCAGATAATCAAAAACAATCTGTGTAAAGGTTTTTACACCCAATAACATCCCACTCTCATCAATGTAAAAGTCAGGGGTATGATGTGGAGCAGGATTTATTTCATTAATAGGTTTTCCGCCTAAAAAGAAATAAAATCCTGGCACTTGTTTCTGAAAAAAAGCAAAATCTTCAGCACCGGTTATAGCTTTAATAAGATTCACGTTTTCTTTGCCGGCTGCCCGGTGAAGTGAAGGCAATATTTTTTCAGTTAAATCCGGATCATTGTAAGTTATAGGTAATCCCGAAGCAATTTCGATGCTTGCTTCTGCATTATATGCGGCGGCTATAGCCGGTACCATTTCCTGCATACGTTTATTTATATGTTTTTGCATGTCGTAATCCAGGGTTCTTATGGTACCAATCATTTCAGCTGTTTCAGGAATAATATTATATCTCACCCCACTGGTTATCTTTCCTACGGTAATAACGGCGGCTTCGCTGGTGAGACGGGATTCCCTGCTTATAATAGTTTGTAGTCCGTCTATAATTTTAGCGGAAACCATAATCGGATCAATTCCGGTCCACGGAGAAGAACCGTGAGTTTGCTTCCCTTTCACTTTTATGGTAAACCGTTGTGACGCGGCCATTATACCACGGGGTTTATATTCAAGTTTCCCTATATCTGTTCCGGCACTTATGTGAAGTCCGAAAATAGCATCAACTTTTGGATTTTCGAGTACACCTTCTTTTACCATAAGCTCAGCACCTCCCTCTTCCCCGGGAGGGGCACCCTCTTCTGCAGGTTGAAAAATAAACTTTACCGTCCCCGAAAAATGGTTGTTTTTAGCTAAAACCTCTGCAACGCCCATCAAAATAGCTACGTGGGTATCATGTCCACAGGCATGCATAACTCCGGTTTGTTCTCCCATATATTCGGCAGTAACTTTTGATTTAAAGGGTACATCCGTTCTTTCAGTAACCGGTAAGGCATCCATATCGGCCCTGAGCGCAATTACTTTTCCTGGCCTTTTGCCTTCCAGGATACCAACTACACCAGTAATTGCTATACCGGTTTCTACCTTTAAACCAAGTTCTTTTAAATGTTCTTCTATTTTTTTAGCAGTATTGAATTCCCTATTGGAGAGTTCAGGATTTTCATGAAAATACCTTCTCCATTCAATAATTTTGGATTCTATATCTAATATATCTTTTTCTACGTTTGTTTGCGCATTTATTGTAAAACAAGAGCATAAGAGTGCTGTAAGAAGTATTTTTTTCATGAGAAACTACATTTTACATAAAGATATTCAATATTTTTTATAATTATTTGTACCCTACTTTAATAATAGCCCTATAATAGTTAAATTCACATTTTATTTTTATTCTAATAAAATAAGTTTTGGAGAAGTATTTAGACGAATTAAATGATGCACAGAAGGCTCCGGTTTTACATATAAAAGGCCCTTTAATTGTTATTGCCGGGGCCGGATCCGGTAAAACCAGGGTGTTGACATACAGGATTGCTTATTTAATGGCGCAGGGAGTTGACCCTTTTAATATCCTGGCACTTACTTTTACCAATAAGGCGGCCCGGGAAATGAAAAAACGGATTTCTCATATTGTGGGGCCCAGCGAAGCAAAAAATTTGTGGATGGGTACCTTTCACTCTGTTTTTGCCAAAATTTTACGCTTTGAAGCCGACAAACTAGGTTACCCAAGCAATTTTACTATTTACGATACCCAGGATTCACAAAGGCTTATAGGCTCTATTATAAAAGAGATGGGTTTGGATAAGGATGTTTATAAGTATAAGCAAATTCAGCAACGCATTTCATCTTATAAGAACAGTTTAATTACTGTAAAGGCATATTTTAACAATCCTGAGCTTATTGAAGCTGATGCTATGGCAAAACGGCCCAGATTGGGGGAAATATACAAGGAATACTGTGACCGTTGTTTTAAAGCAGGGGCTATGGATTTTGATGATCTCTTACTAAAAACAAACGAATTGCTCAACCGTTTTCCTGAGGTATTGATGAAATACCAGGAGCGTTTTAAATATATTCTGGTTGATGAGTACCAGGATACTAACCATTCTCAATATTTAATTGTAAAAGCTTTAAGTGACCGGTATCAGAATATTTGTGTGGTAGGTGATGATGCGCAGAGTATTTATGCATTCAGGGGGGCCAATATCAATAATATTTTTAATTTTCAAAGAGATTATGATGGAGTTGAATTTTACAGGCTTGAGCAGAATTACCGTTCTACCAAAAATATAGTAAATGCTGCCAATTCCATTATTGAAAAAAATAAACAACGCCTTGAAAAAGTAGTTTGGACCGCTAATGATGAAGGGGCTTTCATTAAAGTACACCGTTCAATTACCGATGCTGAAGAAGGCAGGTTTGTAGCGTCTTCTATCTTTGAAAATAAAATGCAAAACCAGTTGTCCGATGGAGATTTTGCTGTTCTGTACCGAACAAATTCACAATCAAGGGCTATAGAGGATGCCCTGAGGAGAAAAGATATACCTTATAGAATTTATGGCGGACTTTCATTCTATCAACGGAAAGAAATTAAAGATGTATTGTGCTATTTACGCCTGGTGCTGAACCCGAAAGATGAAGAGGCATTGGTGAGAATTATCAATTTCCCAACCCGGGGAATAGGTCAAACCACCATAGACAGGCTCACTATAGCAGCAAATCATTACAAACGTTCCATTTTTGAGGTTATGGATAACCTGGATAAAATTGACCTAAAAATAAATTCGGGAACTAAAAGTAAACTGGAAAATTTTGTAAACATGATTAAAAGTTTCCAGATATTTAACCAGGGAGCTGATGCATTTATATTGGCTGAATATGTGGTAAAGAAAACAGGTATTATACAGGAGTTTAAAAAAGATGGAACTCCTGAAGGCGTTGCCCGGATGGAAAATATAGAAGAATTGCTCAATGGTATTCAGGATTTTGTTGAAGGACAAAAAGAACTGGTAGATAGTACGGGTTCATTGGCTGAGTTTTTAGAAGATATTGCCTTAGCAACCGACCTTGATAAAGATACAGGTGATGACGATAGAGTTGCACTTATGACCATTCACCTGGCAAAAGGTCTGGAATTTCCGTATGTATATATTGTGGGTATGGAAGAAGACCTTTTCCCGTCTGCCATGAGTATGAATACACGCAGTGAACTGGAAGAAGAACGGCGGTTGTTTTACGTAGCATTAACGAGAGCAGAAAAACAAGCGTATTTAACCTACGCCCAAAGCAGATATCGATGGGGGAAACTCATTGACGCAGAGCCCAGTAGATTTATTGAAGAAATCGATGAGAAATATGTAGAATATCTGACACCGCCTATGGATTCGGACTACAGGTACAAGCCACTTATTGATTCTGATATTTTTGGTGAAGTGGACAAGAGTAAACTCCGTCTAAAAAAACCATTATCAGGTACACCACCGGAATACCAGAAACCTTCTGAAGAAAAATTAAGGAAACTACGCAAATTAAAACCTGATTTAGGGGAGCCCCTTGCCAAAAGCAATTTATTTGATAATGATTTAACAGTAGGTAATAAAGTAGAACACAGTCGCTTTGGTAAAGGCGAGATTATTAAAATCGAAGGGATTGGTAACGACAGGAAAGCAGAGATAAGATTTGATAACGGTGGAATAAAAAAATTGTTGTTGCGTTTTGCCAGATTACAAGTAATAGGATGATTAGTAAAAGATTGAAAAACACCTTTTAATACATTAGAGTGTAATGGCAGAATTAATTAGAATATATGAAGAAAACCCAAACCCAAAAGAAATAAAAAGGGTAGTGGAGGTATTGCGCAAAGGCGGACTCATCATTTATCCCACGGATACTGTGTATGGTTTAGGTTGCGACATTACTAATTCCAAAGCACTTGAACGTATTGCCAGGATAAAAGGGGTTAAATTGGAGAAGGCTGATTTTTCATTCGTCTGTGCTGATTTGAGTAATCTTTCCGACTATGTCAGACAGATAGATACTCCTACTTTTAAAATTTTAAAGAGGGCATTGCCGGGTCCTTACACATTCATTTTACCGGGAAACAATAACCTGCCCAAAGACTTTAAAAAGAAAAAAACAGTAGGTATACGTGTGCCCGCTAACAATATAGCCATTGCTTTGGTTAGAGAGTTAGGTAACCCTATTGTTTCTACTTCTATTCATGATGAAGATGAGTTGTTGGAATATACAACCGATCCTGAACTCATGTATGAAAAATGGGAAAACCTGGTCGATATTGTAATAGACGGGGGATATGGAGACAATACAGCATCTACAGTTATAGACCTTTCAAAAGCAGAACCTTTAATTCTCAGGGAAGGAAAAGGTGATGTGGATATTTTAAATTGAATTATTTGAAGTTCATACAGAATGCCTTAAACTTGCCTCAGGGATTGCTCCTTTTAAAGAATTTGTACAGCAATTAGATACCGTTTTAAAAGATAAGAAGCAACCTTCAAGTGCAGATTGCTTCTATCAGATAACTTAACAGTCCTACGCCAGGAGCTTTAGCTAAGCGATTCTCTACCTTTTTCCCGGGTTCGTATCCTATATGCTTCATCCACCGGCATAATAAATATTTTACCATCACCCACATTACCTGAGTAAGCCGATGTTAAAAGAGCTTCTACAGTACGGTCAACAAAATCATCTGAAACAACTATGGATAAATATCTTCTTTGTATGTCTGCTGTACTATAACTTACTCCACGGTACACATGCCCTTTTTTTTCATTTCCTACTCCCGTAACATCCCAGTAACTAAAAAAATTCACTTCAATTTCATGTAAAGCATTTATTACATCATCAAATTTCGATTTACGGATTATTGCTTCTATTTTTTTCATTTTAATTTTGGTTTTACTAATTAAATAAAGTTATGTAAAAATTAAACATAAAAAAAGCGTAACAACTTGTTACGCTTAATTTTTATAATTATAAATTTTAGTTGATAGCAGGATCTTTCATGCCATCTTCAATCATTTTATAGAATTGGTCTACTTTAGGCAGAACAACTATTCTTGTTCTACGGTTTTTAGCTTTACCTTCTGCAGTAGTATTTGCCTCAACAGGTATGTACTCACCACGTCCTGCTGCAGTCATCCTTGCTGGAGCTACGTTAAAGTCGTTTTGAAGTACCCTAACAATTGCAGTTGCTCTTAATACACTTAAATCCCAGTTGTCTTTAATTGCAGCAGTGCTGATTGGAACATTATCTGTATGTCCTTCAACTAAAAATTCAAAATCAGGTTTGTTGTTTACCACTTTAGCAACTTTTCCTAAAACTTCTCTTGCTCTGCTGGTAACATTGTAACTACCACTAGAGAATAAAAGTTTATCAGAAATATTAACATATACTACCCCTTTTTCTACACTTACATTAATATCTTCATCATCTAAATTACCCAATACACCTTTTAAACTCTGTACTAAAGATAAGTTTACTGAATCCCTTCTTGTTACAGCATCCTGTAATTTTCTGATGGTAAGGTCTTTTTCCCTTAAACTCTCGAGTGATTTCTCGAGGTTTGAAGCCCCTTTTGTAGTTAAGGTGGTAAGGTTCCCCATATTGTTAATAAGTTCCTGGTTATTTGCTTTAAGCATCGCTATCTGATCTTTCAATCCTTCAAGCGAAGCTTTCTCTTCTAGACAAGAGTTTAGCTTAACTGTAGCAGAATTTAGTAGATCCTGTGTTTCTTTTTGTTTCGCTTCTAATGCTGCATACTCCTTCTTAGACACACATGATGTGAAAAGAATTGCAGCCATTGTACCTAATAAAAAAATTTTTTTCATAATAAAATAGGTTTCTGTTTTTTGTTTATCAAAATTATTAAAAAAGTTATTATGGATTACTAATAGAAAGTTAATATTTAAAAATCACCATAACGTTTATAGTTACGTACGAAATAAATCCATACAATGGATGATTTTCGATAATATGCCCCCATTTTTAGTAGTGTCCCCCTTTTTTTATATATTTTAACAAAGTAACGATAAAAATTGATATGAGCCCTTATAATTGCTATAAAATGCAGAAATTTAAGTTGAAATAAAAATCTGATGCCTGCAACTCCGTCTAACAACAACCTTAATAAAAGAAGCGGAAATAATTTCTTTGAAGGTAAGTTTTTTATAAGTGTAAAAAGTGAATTTCTGAAATTAAGAAATGTTTTTTTAGGATTGGAATTTTTTAAAGTTGCACCACCTACATGATATATCTGTGAACTGCCTACATAAAAGGTTTTGTGCCCCTTGTTTTTTGCACGCCAACATAAATCAATTTCTTCCTGGTGGGCAAAATAATCTTCATCAAAACCGTTTAATTCTTCAAAAACCTCCTTTCTGATAAAAAAACAAGCCCCTGAAGCCCAAAAAACTTCTGTAGTGTCGTTGTACTGGCCTTCATCTTTTTCAATGGTATCAAATATTCTTCCCCTGCAAAACGGATAGCCCAATGCATCAATAAAACCTCCTCCCGCACCGGCATACTCAAAGAAATCCTTTTGATTATAATCTAATACCTTGGGTTGAATAATACTCACATCTTTTTTTTCACTAAAAACGTTTTCTATTGGTTGTATCCAGTTTTCAGTAACTTCCACATCAGAGTTTAACAGGCATAGAATATCGGCATCAACCTGGTTAAGAGCATCATTATAGCCTTTTGCATATCCACCATTAGTTTTGTTTAAAATGATGCGTACCTCAGGATACTCTTTTTCTAAAAAAGCAACCGAATCATCAGTAGATGCATTGTCTGCCACGTAAATATCCGCTTCTTTTGAATAATTGATCACTGAGGGTAAAAACTGTTCCAGTAGTTTTCTTCCATTCCAGTTAAGTATCACAATGGCTGTTTTCAAGTCTCTCGGTTTATATTTGGTATGGTGGAATATCCTTTAAGAAGATATATTTTTTGTTTTCATAATCCATTTTACAAAAATAATGTTCCAATCCGTTAGTTACTATTAGAAAAGTAGATTTTAATGTCAGGTTATATCTTGCAGCCTGGTCAAAAGTTTCCTGGGAAATTTTTATGGTTGGAGATTTGCATTCTACAACAGCATGAATGGTACCGTCAGGATAATAGATGACAATGTCATACCTTTTCTTTAAATTGTTTATTATAAGCTCTTTCTCAACATTAATCAATGATAGAGGAAAGTTCTTCTCCTTCATTAAAAACCGTACTGTATGTTGCCTGACCCATTCTTCAGGATGCAAAACAACAAACTTTTTCCTGATCTCATCAAAAATATGCACTTTATTTTCGCTATTTTTGAAACGGAAGGTGTAATCGGGAAAGTTAAGTTTTTGCATAATACAAATTTGAGGATTTTTTTTAAATGGAGGAAGTAAAACAAATAGTTGCCGATATTAAGGCCGGGAAAATTAAACCAATTTATTTTTTAATGGGAGAAGAGCCCTATTATATTGATAAAATTTCTGAATACATACAAGACAATTTACTTAGTGAAGAAGAAAAAGGTTTTAACCAGGTTGTTTTATATGGAAAAGACGTTACCATTGATGATATTGTATCTAATGCCAAACGTTATCCTATGATGGCTGAAAGGCAGGTAGTGATCGTAAAGGAAGCCCAGCATTTATCCCGGACTATTGAAAATCTCGAATCGTATGCTTTAAACCCGCAGCCAACCACAGTGTTGGTAATTTGCTATAAATATAAAACCATTGATAAACGGAAAAAACTATTTAAAACTCTTAGTAAAACCGGCGAAGTATATGAAAGTAAAAAGCTGTATGAGAATCAGGTGGCAGACTGGATACGGAGAGTTTTATCAGGAAAAGGTTATACTATACAACCTAAGGCTACACAAATGCTCGTTGAATTTTTAGGAACAGATCTTGGTAAAATAAGCAATGAACTGGAAAAGCTTGAATTGGTAATGCAAAAAGGGGGCGAGATAACCCCGGAACTTATTGAAATAAATATAGGTATTAGTAAGGATTACAATAATTTTGAGTTAAAGAAGGCTATAGGGGAAAAGGATATTTTAAAAGCTACAAAAATTGCAAATTATTTTGCACAGAATGTTAAGGATAATCCGATGGTTGTTACAGTTTCCCTGTTGTTTAATTTTTTTTCACAATTATTACAGTATCATGGACTGTCAGACCACTCCAAAAGCAGTGTGGCATCCGCATTAAAGATAAACCCGTATTTTGTAAGTGAATACCAGGTAGCAGCCAGAAATTACACAATGAAAGATGTTAGTGCAGCTATTTCATACCTTAGGGAAATAGACGTAAAAGGCAAAGGGGTAGGAGCTTCTAACGTAACCCAGGGAGATCTTTTAAAGGAATTAATTGCTAAAATATTGAGATAATTAAACGAAAAGGTTTGTTTATTTAACAAAAAATTAATACTTTAACTGAATAATTACGAATAACCGACCCCAAATATCTCTATATATGTAAAAGATGTAGCCCCACAAAGTTGCATCTTTTTTTTATTCAAAAGACTGCATATCAACTAGTTTTCTGTAGGTGCCTTTTTTGGACAGAAGTTCGTCATGGGTTCCTTTTTCCACAATTTTTCCTTTATGGAGAACAACAATCAGATCGGCTTTTTGAATGGTAGAAAGCCTGTGAGCTATAACTATTGAAGTTCTGTTCTTCATCATATTCTCTAAAGCGTCCTGTACTAACTTCTCACTTTCAGTATCCAATGCTGAAGTAGCTTCATCAAGGATCATAATGGGGGGGTTTTTTAATACTGCTCTGGCAATCGATAGCCTTTGTTTTTGTCCGCCACTCAATTTTCCTCCCGAATCACCAATATTTGTTTCGTACTGACTAGGTAAATCTTTTATAAATTCATGTGCATTGGCAATCTTAGAAGCATCTTCCACTTCATTATCCGAGGCATCAGGTTTACCAAGCTTTATATTATTACTTACTGAATCATTGAATAAAATAGAATCTTGGGTTACGATGCCTATCAAACCTCGTAAAGAATCCTTTTTGATATTTTTAATGTTAATCCCATCAATTTCCAGAGATCCTTCGTTTACATCGTAAAACCTTGTTAACAGGTTGGCTATTGTACTTTTGCCGCTACCGGACTGGCCTACCAGGGCAATGGTTTTGCCTTTGGGAATATCTAAAGTAAAGTTTTTAAGCACATATTCGTCCTGGTATTTAAAGGAAATATTATTTAAGGAGACGTTTCTTTCAAAAGAATTCTTTTCAACGGCATCCACGGCATCTTTTATAATGTTTTCAGTCTCCAGAACTTCGATAACCCGTTCGGCTGCTGCATTACCTTTTTTAACCCCATAAGACGCTTTGCTTATGGCTTTGGCCGGGGTAAGGATATTATATGCAAGTCCCATATAAGCTATAAAGGATGAAGCGTCCAGTGTTCCGTCAACCAAAACCATTTTTCCTCCAAACCAAAGCAAAACACCAATCACCATAATACCTAAAAATTCACTGGTGGGCGATGCTAAGTTTTGCCGGTTTAATAAACTGTTGGAAAATCTAAAAAAGCGCTTTGTTGAATACTGAAACTTTTTATTAAAATTATTTTCAGCGTTAAAGGCTTTAATTACCCTCAATCCACCTAAAGTTTCTTCTACGATTGACAGGAATTCACCCTGTTCCTTTTGAACCCTGTCTGATTTCTTTTTCAGGGATTTACCTATTCTGGAAATGACAAAACCAGCAAAGGGAATAAATATAAAAACAAACAAAGTGAGTTTTGTACTTATACCAAACATAACGATGATTGTAAAAAGTATGGTTAACGGCTCCCTTACTATCAATTCTAAAATTGATAGAAATGAATGTTGGATTTCCAACACATCGGAGGTGATACGGGCAATGATATCACCTTTTCTTTTTTCAGAAAAATAAGAAAGAGGAAGCTCTACTATTTTTTTATAAATACTATCTCTTAAATCTTTTAATACGCCATTTCTAAGAAATGTAATGAAATACATGGCGAGATAATTAAACAAATTTTTAAATAAAAAAAGCACCAGGACAATGCTGATCACAAGAACTAAGGCCTTCATTTTGTCCTCACCTGCGTATTCTGTTACCTTAAAATTGATGTAGTCCTGCAGGTAATCTTTCATTTGCCCAAGTTTTTTTAGGGTAGGTTTGGTATATACTTTTTCATGAGTATTAAAAAGCACATCCAGAGTTGGTATCAATGCAGCAAAAGATAGTGCACTGAACAGGGCATAAAGGACATTGAAAAATATATTCAGATAACCAAACTTTTTATAGGGCTTCGCAAAGCGAAGTATTTTTTTAAAATAATCCATTAATTAAGTTTCAGTTCATCTAAAATACGGTCAATTTTAGTGTTGAGTTGACTATCAACTTTTTTAAAATCCCCTGGGGTTTTAAGTTCGCCTTTTACGCTAAAATAGAATTTTATTTTAGGTTCCGTGCCACTTGGTCTTGCCGCCATTTTTGTGCCGTCCTCTGTATAATAAATGAGGACATCGGCCTGTGGGATGTCAATTATACTTTCTTCTCCGGTAATCATGTTTTTGGCTTGAGAAGTTTTGTAATCTTCAATTAAGACAACTTTTGATCCGTTAATAGTTTTAACCGGATTTTCCCTTAAATCCACCATCATTTGTTTTATTTCCTGTAAACCGCTGATGCCTTTTTTAGTCAGGGAAATTAATTTTTCTTTATAAAAACCGTATTCAACATAGGTATTGATCAATTCTTCATAAAAAGAACTTCCATTGGCTTTTGCGTTTGCAGCAATTTCGCAGGCAAGTAGTGATGAGGTAACTGCATCTTTATCTCTTACAAAATCTCCCACCATGTACCCGAAACTTTCTTCTCCGCCCCCGATGAATTTCTGGTTAGGAAAATCTTCTATCATTTTTGCGATCCATTTAAAACCGGTGAGTGCCAGTCTGCATTCTAAACCATACGCATTTGCAAGCTCGGTCATCATAGGGGTGGAAACAATGGTTGTGGCAATAAACTCGGTTCCTTTAAGTTTTCCTGAATTTTTCCATTGGTCTAACAGGAATTTTGTCATCAGTATCATGGTTTGATTACCATTCAGTAAAATCATTTTTCCGTCAAAATCACGTACGGCAATACCCAGCCTGTCCCCATCGGGATCAGTACCAATAACCATATCTGCATTCACTTCATCTGCTTTTTCAAGAGCCATTGTAAGCGCTTCCGGTTCTTCGGGGTTAGGGGATTTTACCGTTGGAAAATTTCCATCAGGTTTTGACTGTTCATCAACTATGTATACATTGTTATAACCTGCCCTTTTTAATACTTCAGGCAGCAAGGTAATGGAAGTTCCGTGCAATGAAGTAAATACTATTTTAAAATCCTCTTTTCCCTTTGAATCAAAGCTCCCGTTTTTAACTGACTCGGTTATAAAAGCTTCATCAATATCCCTGTCAATTATTTTAATGAGACTTTCATTAGCATCAAAATTAATATCTTCAAAATTTAAGGATTCTATTTCATCAATGATTTCATGGTCCTGCGGGGGAACAATCTGTCCACCATCTTCCCAGTAAACTTTATACCCGTTATATTCGGGTGGATTGTGCGAAGCTGTTAAAACTATGCCACATTGACAATTTAAATGTTTAACCGCAAATGAAAGTTCCGGAGTTGGCCTTAGTTCTGAAAACAAATAAACTTTTATCCCATTAGCGGAGAAAACATTGGCTACAACCCTGGCGAGTGTATCGCTATTATGTCGGCAATCGTACGCAATGACTGCTTTTAACTCTTTTCCCGGAAAAGTTTTCTTTATATAATTACTTAATCCCTGTGTATTTTTTCCCAGCGTATATTTGTTAATCCTGTTTGTTCCTACACCCATGGTACCACGCATACCGCCGGTACCGAATTCCAGGTTTTTGTAGAACCGTTCCTTGAGTTCTTCAGGATTATTGTTAATTAAAGATTGTACTTCTTTTCTGGTTTCAGCATCAAAAAAATCAGTTAGCCATGATTTAGCGTTCTTAATAACGGCATCTAAGGATATTTCCATTGTATGTTTAGTATTTTATACAAATTTATAAAAGATGGAGTAGGTAATAGAATATTTTATTTAAAATTAATTGTTTTGGAAATTTTGTATCTTCTGTCGTGTGTCCTGGACCTCAAAATTATTTCGCCCAAAAAACCGGCAATAAATAGTTGTGTTCCAATTATCATTGTAGTGAGGGAAATATAAAACCAGGGATTTCGTGTAACAAGTATAGCAGGCAGGCCATAATACAGTTTATATAATTTTGTGGCGCCAATATATAATGCAGCTACAAAACCTATAAAAAACATTAATACACCCCAGGATCCAAAAAGATGCATGGGTCTTCTGCCAAATTTAGACAGAAACCAGATGGTTATTAAATCTAAAAAACCATTAATAAAGCGTTCCATTCCAAATTTGGTTTTACCATATTTTCTTGCCTGGTGCTGAACAATTTTTTCATCGATCTTTTTGTAGCCTGCATTTTTAACTAAAACAGGAATGTAACGGTGCATTTCTCCATATACATCGATGTTTTTAACTACTTCGTTCCTGTAAGCTTTGAGTCCGCAATTAAAATCGTGAAGTTTTACACCTGAAGTCCGTCGAGCCGCCCAATTAAACAGTTTTGAAGGGATATTTTTAGCAAACATTGAATCATATCTTTTTTTCTTCCAGCCGGAAATCAGGTCATATTTGTCTTCAATAATTAATTTGTAAAGTCCGGGGATTTCTTCGGGGTTATCCTGAAGGTCAGCATCCATGGTAATTATCACATTGCCATTGGCCAATTCAAAACCGGAATGTAAGGCCTGTGACTTTCCGAAATTTTCTAAAAACCGGATGCCCTTTACTGCCGGGTTTTTGGCAGAAAGTTCTTCAATTGTCTCCCATGATCCGTCGGTGCTACCATCATCAATAAAGATGAGTTCATATGAAAAATGATTGGATTGCATAACAGTAGCAATCCAATCGTGTAGTTCTTCTAAAGACTCCTGCTCGTTTAGTAGCGGTATAACTACTGATATATCCATGTATTTATGTGTCTGAAAATAATTCCAAAGATATAAATTTAGGATTCACTTTCAGTTTTTTTCATTATTAAAGCAGGAAAAATGGAGAGTATAAAACCAATAAAAATTGCAGATATCAACCCAAATGCAATTTGCATGCCCGGTCCGGAGAATTTTTTGCTTATTTCCATCTGTGCTTCAATATTTTCTTCTGACATACCCATTTCCTGCATATTAAAACGAGCTATTTCCAGCTGCTTGTTCATCATTTCAGGGTCAATAACATTTGATAAAATAAGCTGATAAGCCATGCTTATTATTCCTCCAATTAAACATATTCCTAAGCCAACTTTTAAACCTTGACTAAATGACATATAACCCATGTTGGCTTTTTTAAACTGTTTCATCCCTAAAATTATTACTCCCAGCATTATTACAAGGGTCACAATAAGTATGGATGTATCTTGCCTGTAATGCATATCCATAAAATAAAGCATTAAACCAAATATGATACTTATTCCTCCTAGTAATACTCCATAATTTAGGGCAAATTTCCCGGTTTTTGGTGATTGATCTTCCATGTTATTGTTATTTAATTAGTACTAACAAGTTAGTAGTTAATTTTCTAATTTTGTTACACATTTTCTTATAAATAATTTTTTAAAATAATTTGTTGTTATTTTGTAAAATATAATTAAATTTGCACCTCGAAAAACTCGAATGAATTAAAGATTTAAGGAGATGAAAAACGGAATACATCCAGAAAATTATAGATTAGTAGCTTTTAAAGATATGTCCAATGATGATGTATTTTTAACAAAATCTACAGTAGACACAAAAGAAACTATTGAGGTTGATGGGAATGAGTATCCATTAATAAAATTGGAAATTTCAAGAACATCTCACCCTTTTTATACAGGAAAATCTAAATTAATAGATACTGCAGGTCGTATTGACAAGTTTAAAAACAAGTATTCTAAATTTAAAAAATAATATCCCCGGATATATAATTATACAGCCTTCTGGTTTTCAGGAGGCTTTTTTATTGGCTCAAACGCCTGTCATGCAGAATATTTACTTTCATTTAAAAGCTCTTGTTTTATCTGTAAAATACTAAAAGACTTTAGCTAACTTTGTTAATATGAAAAAAATCACCATTGCCATAGATGGTTTTTCCTCTACGGGGAAAAGCACAATTGCAAAGCAACTTGCAAAGCAACTGGGTTATGTGTATGTAGATACCGGGGCTATGTATCGGGCAGTTACTCTATACTCATTAAACAAAGGCTATGTGGGGGTAAAGGAAACCAACATCAAAGCCATTGTAAAAAGTCTTCCTGAAATAAATATGGAATTTAAATTCAGTAAAGAAGCCGGTTTTGCTGAAATGTACCTTAATGGTGAAAACATTGAAAAGGAAATAAGAACGTTAAGGGTTTCGAATTTTGTGAGTCAGGTTTCTGTGATTCCTGAAGTTCGCCATAAGTTAGTTCAGCTTCAAAAAGAAATGGGAAAAAATAAAGGTATAGTAATGGACGGGCGTGATATAGGTACTGTTGTTTTTCCGGAAGCAGAATTAAAACTTTTTATGACCGCCTCTGCAGAGCAAAGGGCAATGCGAAGGTACAAAGAACTTCTTGCTAAAGGCGAAAACGTTACCTATGACCAGGTACTGAAAAATATACAGAACAGGGATTATATAGATTCTCATCGTAAAACGTCACCCTTAAAAAAAGCTGAAGATGCCATTGAGTTTGACAACAGTGATATGAGTCTTACGGAGCAGTTTGACCGCATATATAATTTTGCACTTCGGATTATTAAAGCATAGGAATACTTCTGAACCTTCTTTGAATTGATGTATTTACTTTTTTATTAGTTCTTTAAACTTTATTTTTTCAACAAATACTTTGTGAATCAAATTATATAATTGTAATTTTGCCACCCTTTTTAGCAACATTAAAAAAGAGGAAAAAGGGATTGGAAAAGATTATTTAACACCTTCTGTATTTGGTTTGTTTACCTCTTTATTAAATACAGAATACAAATTTTTAATCAGCAATGGCTGAAACTAAATCAAAGAATACAGAAGCTGCAGGTAAAGCCGAGGATAAACCGAAGGCTCAAGCTAAAGCAAAAACAGAAACAAAATCTAAAGCCGAGCCAAAAGCAAAGGCGAAAGAAAAAGAAGAAACAAAACCTGAGGACACTACAGAAATTCAGGCAGAAGCTCAAGCAGAGGTAAAAGCTGATGAAGCTGAAGTTAAGGAAACTGTAAGTCAGGAAGATTTTTTAAAGGATTTTAACTGGCACAATTATGAAGAAGGAATTGAGCAGGTAGAAGATGCTAAATTAAAAGAATTCGAAACATTAGTAGAAGAAAACTTTGTAGACACCGCAGATGAAGAGGTTGTGGAAGGTACAGTAATTCACTTAACTGACCGTGAAGCAATCATTGACATCAACGCTAAGTCTGAAGGTGTTATTTCATTAAACGAGTTCCGTTACAATCCTGATTTAAAAGTTGGCGATAAAGTAGAAGTACTTATAGACGTTCGTGAAGATAAAACCGGACAGTTGGTATTATCTCACAGAAAAGCAAGAACTATTAAAGCGTGGGACAGAGTAAATGCTGCCCATGATAATGGTGAAATTGTAAATGGTTTTGTTAAATGCAGAACCAAAGGTGGTATGATTGTAGATGTTTTTGGCATCGAAGCTTTCTTACCGGGGTCTCAAATAGATGTGAAACCAATTCGTGATTACGATCAGTATGTTGGGAAAACAATGGAATTCAAAGTGGTTAAAATTAATCACGAATTCAAAAACGTTGTTGTATCTCATAAAGCACTTATTGAAGCAGATATTGAAGAACAGAAAAAAGAAATTATTGGCCAGTTAGAAAAAGGACAGGTACTTGAAGGTGTTGTTAAAAACATTACTTCTTATGGTGTGTTTATTGACCTTGGTGGTGTTGATGGATTGATCCATATTACTGACTTGTCATGGTCACGTATTAATCATCCTAATGAGGTAGTTGAACTTGACCAGAAATTAAATGTTGTAATTCTTGATTTTGATGATAACAAGTCCAGGATCCAATTAGGTCTTAAACAATTGCAAAAACATCCGTGGGAAGCTCTTGGAGAAGAGGTAAGCATAGGTGATAAAGTAAAAGGTAAAGTTGTTGTTATTGCTGATTATGGTGCTTTTATTGAAGTAGCAGAAGGAGTTGAAGGTTTAATTCACGTTTCAGAAATTACTTGGAGCAACCACTTAAAACCAG
>CALGUD010000017.1 GCA_937901915.1 uncultured Flavobacteriaceae bacterium | reverse complement strand
GTGCTTATAGGGAGGATCTGCAGCAATACGGATGGCTGGCATGTGATGAATATTACGAAGCTATGTCCGATTGGTTAAAAAGTAATGCTATAATACATTAACGTGTTTTTTATTTGATTACAAAAACAATAATAAAAAGTTAAAATATATTTGTACAGAACGGTCTGTTTAATTATATTTGTAGTATGAATTATAAACATGACAAAGAAGCCGTGGTTAACAAAGGAATGGAACTTTTCTGGGCCTATGGGTATCATAATTTGGGCATTGATAGAATTTGTAAAGAAACAGGGATGACAAAAGGAGCCTTTTACAATTCATTTAAAAGTAAGGAATTTTTTTTGTTGACAATTGTTGAAGCATATGGCGACTTAATAACGAATTATTTGCAGAAACAGTTGTCAGACACTAGTTTTCAGGCAATTGATCTTCTACGCAATCTTTATACAGACATGCTCAATGCTCAACCTGAAAAAAATTATAGAGGTTGCTTGGTTAACAATATGATGTCGGAAATGGGGGCTTTGAATCTATTAGTAGCAGAAACTGCTTCTAATCAATTCAATAAGTTTATCAGGATTATTGAACCAACTGTGTCCCAGGCACAACAAGATGGAGATTTAGATAAAACAATTGATTCAACGCTACTTACTGAAATCATTCATACAACCTTCTTTGGGCTATTAACAAGATCGCAAAGCACACAGACTGTAAGTTTAAATATTATAACAAATTTTCTGGATTTACTTACAAACAAAGACGATGGAAGAATCAAAAATTAAAGAAATATGGGAAATTTATAGAGCCTGTTGGAGTGAAGCTAGTTCATCAAAACGGAATGCCAGGCTTCAGGAAATAATTGCCGACAACTTTGAATATTATGATCCGAACCTTGAAATAGAAGGTTATCTGCAATTATCCGACTATATGACACAATTTCAAAAAGAATTTGCTGGTTGTTCTTTTATTATCACAGACTTTAACGTCCACCATAATAGAAGCCTGGCACATTGGAACATGATTAGTACTGATAATAAAGTAGTAGGGAATGGTGTGGATTTCGCATCTTATACCCACACCAAAGTAAAAACAATCACCAGTTTTTTTAAAGAAAGTTAAGGACTTTAAGTATGAATTTAAAAGAGGACATAAACCATGCCTGGAGTATGAACAATACGGTTACGCTGTATTTACTTGAAAACATAGAAAAAGAATGGCTGTCAGCAAAAATTAATGGACAGGGGAGGAATATTGGAGAACAATTTATCCATATCAATAATATCCGTTCGTTTTGGATAAACAAAGTTGATGAAAAAGTAGATTTGAAATTAGACAAGAAATATGCAAGCGAAAAACTAGAACTTATTAGGGCTCTGAATCAATCCTCACAAAAAATGAGTAATACTTTAAAGAATTTATTTCAACGAGAAAGTATTACAGGCTACAAACCACATCCAACTGCTTTTTTTGCCCAAATGGTGGCTCATGAATCTCATCATAGAGGGCAAATAATGGCAACTATATCAAGAAATGGATTTCCAATAAACAAATCTGTTAATTTCGGTTTGTGGAATTGGAATAAATGAATGCAAACGGCTCAGAAAATAATCTGAAAAGAGAAAATTTGCACAAGACGTATAAATTTATTATAATTGTACGTAATTTAAATTTAATCTATGAATACTAAATTAACATTGAAGCTCAATGATCATGTTATTGAAAGAGCTAAAAAATATGCCCGCAACCATAAAATCAGTCTTTCAAAAATGGTAGAGTCGTATCTGGATAGTATAACTAAAGAAAAGGAGGAAGGAAAAAAAACTTCAATTACTCCACTTGTTGAGAGTTTGAGCGGTGTGATTGATTTGCCTTCTGATTTTGATTATAAAAAAGGGTATAGTGATTATTTAGCAGATAAATATAAATGAAAAAGCTGTTTATAGACACCAATATTGTTATTGACTTATTATCACGTAGAGAACCATTTTTTGAAGAAGCCGCAATTCTATTTTCATTGGCTGATAAAAAGATAATAGAATTGTCAGTTTCCTCTCTAACCATAGCGAATACGAATTATGCTTTATTAAGGCAGATGGATTCCGGAAAGGCAAAATCAATACTTAGAAAACTCAAACTGATATTAAAAATATTCCCTCTGGACGACAAGATAGTTGGATTGGCTTTAAATGATGAAGCTTTTTCTGATTTCGAAGATGCACTTCAATACTTCACCGCAATAGAAAACGGGCAAGATATAATTGTAACACGAAACCTTAAGGATTTTAAGAATTCGAAATTGCCGGCTATGACAGCAAAACAATTTATTGAAACTATTGAATAAGGGCAGGAGCAACAATTATTTCAAATTATGGAATTGTTTTATGAGAAAGATTCTAGATGAAAAAATATTAGAATCTATAAACCGATATAGTTAAAACTTTGTTTTATAAGAGCTGTATCGTTTTCTTCTCGCCAGTAAAATTTCATTAATTTTATGGAAAGTTAAATTTCTTCTTCTAGAAGAAGAATAAGCTTTCATAACTACACCACAAAACAAAAATTGTTTAATTAAAAAAATCAGTATGCCCGTTGTTTGGGAAATATCAGCATTGCACTTAGCAAATGAAAAAACATTATTTAACGGTGTCATTTTAAAAAGTGCACCTTATAGTTTTACTAAAGATGTTAATAGATTCAGTAATTTCCTGAAGGTATTAAAATCATATTTCACTAAGAGCTATGCAAATAAAAGTATTATAATTACCACAAACGAAAAGTCCGTACAAACAATGACCGATAGAAATGGAAGTTTTAGAATTGTGGCTGATTGTTTGCATGAAGGAGAGATTAAAGTGCATACTTCGGATAAGGAACCAATGGAGATTTTACAACCATACCCTGTTACTTTTACTACAACAGAAAGCAGTTTTGATGTAATCTCAGATATAGATGATACCATTATTGTTTCTAATACAACGAGCTTGTTAAAACGATTTCTTACGCTCACACTTAAAGCACCTCATAAGCGAATGACCATTGGTTTTTCTAAAAAAATGTTCGTGGAATTCAAAAAACTGAATGCACGCATATTCTATGTCTCTAAGAGTGAAAGTAATTTATTTGGATATTTAACAACTTTTATAGAGCATAATGATTTGCCCAAATATGCATTGTTCCTTACCCCGTATTTAAGTTTTAAGGACTTATTCTTCTCAAAAAAAGCAGCTGATTTTAAAATTGAAAACATCAGTTTTATTATAGAAAATTCTGAGTTTAAAAACTATATTTTGTTTGGTGATGATACTCAGCGCGATATGGAAATTTACTGTGAAATTGCAAAAGCCTATCCTAAAAGAATTGCTAAAATATATATCAGGCAAACCAGTTCTAAAATTTCATTACATCAAAAAGAGGCAATGAATAAATTGGTTTCGGTAGGCGTTCCTGTAAAGTATTTTCAGTCCGATGACGATATAGAGTTATTAAACTATTTAAATTAAAACGGGTATGAAATTACTTTTTGTTGTAAACCCCATCTCGGGAGGAGTTGATAAGGAGCCATTTTTAGAAGAGGCTATTTCTCTTTGTAAAAAAAATAATATAGATATCTACATTTTTAAAACTACTGGTAAGAATGATGAAAAACATCTAAAGTCCGTTTTAGAAACATTCCAACCCGATAAGGTAGCTTCTGTAGGTGGAGATGGCACTGTACTTTTTGCTTCCATTACTTTGTTAAACTCTTCTATACCCTTAGGTATTATCCCCTTAGGGTCTGCCAATGGCATGGCTTCGGAACTCAATGTAAGTTCAGACCCTATGGAAGCATTGCAGGATATCATCACATCAAAATTAACCGGTAAACTGGATATACTTAAAATTAATGACACTCATTATTGTATGCATATAGGCGATGTGGGTATAAATGCACAAATTGTAGAGTCCTATAACAAAGATGAGAACAGGGGAATGATGACTTATGCCAAATATTTTATTGAAGAGTTAAATGATGTTGATTTTTTTGAAGTAGAGATTGAGGCTAATGGAGAAATAATAAAGGAAAAAGGGGTTATAGCCGGGATATGCAATTTCAGGAAATATGGAGTAGGGGTACCGTTGAACATTGAAGGAAGCCCGATGGATGGAAAGTTTGAAATTGTTATAGTCAATGAAATAAATGCAGGGTTATTATTAAAAGCCGGGCTGGCTAAGTTTGATGAAGTCTTTTATGACGGTCAAAATCTGGTAACTATATCTACGGATAAAGCAAAAATACGTTTCAATGAACCGAAATTATTACAGCTCGATGGAGAGGTTATTGATGAATTTAAGGAATTAAAAATAGATATTCTCCCGGGCGCTATTGAATTTATTATCACAAGTAAAACTTCCAATCTGTCAGAATAAAAGTTGAAAATAATAGAAAATTTTAAATCTGTCGAAACATCTTCATCAAGTTTTCACTGAATACCGTGTGGTGTACAAAATATGCCCTCTTTATTTTTGTTTAGGAATTGATCAAAATCGATATGAAAATTAAAAGATTTAGAATAGGGCAGATACTCGTAATTTTAAAATAAAGAATGATGAAGTATTTACCTTTCGAAAATATTACCTACAGAACTAAGTTGGATGCTGAGGAAGTCTTAAAAAGATTAAATGAAATTATAGAACCCATACAAGGATTTAGAATGCCGGTCATTTATGGAGGAGGTGATCACAAACCCTATGAAGGGAGCATAAACGGCATGTCATTTAAAATTTCACGAGTAATTGGATACAGGAATTCTTTTCTGCCAGTAATTAAAGGGATTGTTGAAAAAGATAACAGAGGAGTAAAAGTGCATGTTAAGATGGGCCTTACTATAATGGATTGGTTAGCGACGTTGATAGTGTATGTAGGATTGATGTTTATAGCTAATTTTATGTTTATTTTTAATGTTATAAATTCCCAGGTCCTGATTCTTATTTTTGTTGGAGTACCCATTTTCATTTATGGAATGACGCAATTTGGTTTTAAATCCGAAAGCTTACCA
The DNA here is from genome assembly GCA_937901915.1 of uncultured Flavobacteriaceae bacterium. Lineage (GTDB taxonomy): Bacteria > Bacteroidota > Bacteroidia > Flavobacteriales > Flavobacteriaceae > Abyssalbus. The sequence continues at coordinate 16,251 of CALGUD010000017.1, read as the reverse complement.
TCAAAAAAGTATTTTGCTAAAATATTTGAAGCAGAAATAGAAGAATTGGCAACTTAAAAAATCGGAATTAATATATTCTTAAATTATATTTACCTTTACTTCAATATGAACATATTATGAACCTGAACTACCAACTTACCGATTCCGATTACCTGGAGTTTCAGTTATATACTGCCTCACGCTCTGAATTCTATAAAAAACGAAGAAGAAATTTAAGGCTTATCATTCCCGTTCTTTATATTCTGTTCTCACTTTATTTCTATCTCATTTATCAGTATCTTACAGTTGTTTTAATTTTTCTGATTATAGCTGGTGTATGGTTTTTTCTGTACCCTTTGTATTCCAGGTGGTTGTACAAAAATCATTTCAAGAAATATGTAAAAAAACATTATAAAACCAGGGTTGGTAAACCTATTGAGATTGAATTCAACGAAAACTCCATCCTGGCAAAGGATTTTACTTCAGAGAGTATAATAGATGTAACAAAACTCACAGAATTGGTAGAGACTAAAGATCACTTTTTTATTAAGCTGGCTACAGATACTTCATTAATTATACCCAAGCGGGAGATAAGCAACCAGTCAGAGTTCAAAAACAAAATTACGGGATATGGGGTTGAGTACGTAAATGAGTTGGATTGGGCCTGGAAGTGATCAATGTATCGAATAAAAGTGGTCATCTAAATAATAATTTAGATAACCACTTCGCATAAAAACTAACTTACTTAATAAATTTCTTAGTTATTGTTTTATCATCCATATTTATTTTCATAATATATGTACCTGCAGGTAATTCACTCACATTTACAGTATTATTTCCACCTTGTACTGTAAACTTTTTTGTTACTACACCGTTTGTATTGTAAATTACTGTGCCATAGGATGTATTAGCAGTAGTAGGAATTGATATATTAAGCACATCTTTTACAGGGTTCGGAAAGATCATTTCTTCCGATAGTATCTCCTGTTCCGGAACCGTGGAGATTATTACCTCCTGGTTACCCTTCTGATTCTGGTCACTTACTTCTGTATTCCTGGCACCGCTGTACCCACTAAAGCCAATGTAACCATTGCAATGCATCCATTCACTATTTGATCCGCCACAACTTCCATTCTGATATACGCCGGTATTATTAGTTTGACTTTCGGCCTGCATTGTAGAGCCGTTAACCTGGATATAGTCTACCTGTACATCACGGCCGGTGGCATCATTGGTGAATTCAACGTTGATTCCGCCGGTTGCCGATGTGTTAATGGTGCGGTTAGACATACTGGTACTCGCCGTATAGCTGTCCACCTGTGTTCCCCCAACGGTAACACGAATATTTTCACTTCCTGAAGTTCCGCGGGCCCTAACAACAATACTGTATGTGCCTGGGTTTGGGTTTGGATTCGGGTTTGGATCCGGATTATTACCACTTTCCCATACGGTTACGTTAGAACTTCCGCTACTTTCATAACCTTCTGTTGCCATAACCTGGTAATTATGGGTTCCCAGGTTCCATCCCTGGTTCGCCCAGGCGTTTACGTGGTTTTGAAAGGTAATGTTGTTGTTGCTTCCAGTACTCCTTTTAGAAGTCCTCACACTCCAGTACTGATAAAAGGTAGCCTGCCCTATAATAGATGGCTCATCTACCCGAAGTGTTCTGTATAATTGATAAGTTCCCCCATCAGAAGTAACGGTTCCGACTGCTGTGCCTCCGGGTGGTCTCCAGCTGCCCCAACTATCTACAACATAATACTCCACAAGAGGGTCAGTTGACCAACCGTAAAGGGTTAAATAGCTATTGCCACTGGGTGAGTAATTCCCGGCATTATAGCCTATTACCCTGCTGGATGAACCGGTACTCCAGCCTTTACCCCCAACAAAATTGCCGGTGTTGGACCATTGATAACTGTAATTGCCTTCGGATCCTAAGGTCATACATGCCGATCCTCCACCATCGGTCCAATGCGTGAAGAAAAAGCCCCCATTGTTACCGGTGTCGCTGTTGCAAAGTGTCTGTGCATTCATGCTTACATAGGATAGTAAGAAAATACACCCGGCAAGACATAATGCAATTCTTTTGGAGTTGCGTAATTGATTTTTCATAAAGTCAGAATTTAAAGGTTAATGAACTTCTATAAAGTTACGATTTTGTAAAGAAAAAAAATAGCAATTTTGTTGCAAAAGATGATAATTATGAGTCATAAGTAGTTGATCTTCAATTAATTTAAGGAAAAAGAGTGGTTTTGCATGAAAATTAGTTTAAACTTAAATCCTGTTAACTAATATTTATAGGATGATGTATTCTTATACCTGAATAAATTTTATAATTTAGTTTTAATTTGGGTACTAGAAGGGATAAAGTTTATTTCACTATCGAGATGGGATTTTCAACCGTGAAATAAAATAACGAAAGATTTACATCAATGGAGTATATAAAATCAATATGGAATGAATTGGCATTAAATTACACGGATGATGTAAAACTCACAGCCGCGTTATGGGCAGAAATAGAAAAATCCTATTCTGATAAAAAGCGACATTATCACAACCTCTGCCATTTAAAATACATGATTGAAAAGGCTCTTGAATACATGGATTTATTAAGTGACCCTGACACTGTTCTGTTCTCTATTTTTTACCACGATGTTGTTTACAAAGCAATAAGGCAAGACAATGAACAAAAAAGTGCTGACATTGCTAAAGACCGGTTAAGCCGGCTTGGGGTGCCGGGTGATAAAATTTCAAGGTGCCTTAAGCAGATCATGGCCACCAAAAAACACAGCGGTAATACTAACACTGACACAAACTACTTTGTAGACTTTGACCTGGCAATTTTAGGAGATACTCCTGATAATTATATGGAATACTCAAAAAAGATCAGGAAAGAATTTTCAATCTACCCGGACTTTCTGTACAAAAAAGGGAGAAAAAAAGTGCTTCAATATTTTCTAAATACGGAAAGGATATTTAAAACGGATGCTTTTTATAAAAAATACGAAGAGCAGGCAAGAGAAAACTTAAAAACAGAATTGAAAGGGCTCAGTTCAAGTATTTAATTTTTCTTCCAGTATTGACAAGATAAAGCATTTAGAAAAATTTGTAGTAAATCCAATGAAAAAGCATTTGGAAAAATAGGTGGGGAATTTTTAATCAAAAGAAATTCATTGAGACTTTGCACCGGATGATCGCTTTAAGAAGTATTTATTTCTTACCTGGGTCGGTTCAATACTTTATACTCCTCATAACATCCGCTTATGGCGTCTAGTATTTGTAAATCATTAGCTGTTTGTATAAAACTGTCTGAATAATTACAGTTTCTTAAAATATCGTCAATATCTGTTTTTTGAATTTGCAGCAGGGCCATTAGTGTTTCCCTGTCATATTTAGAAGCGAGTAAGTCACGTATTTCGTCATCCTGCTTCATTTGCCTGAGTTTTCGCATCTGAGCAGGTTTGCTGCCAAAAAGATTATTCAGGAAATCAGCCGGATTAAATAAGGCATTTAGGGCCTTCGAAATACCACCCGGACTTCTGTTTCCGGCCTCATAGCCCTTTTGGAGGCCTGAAATACTGTACCTGGGGGAATTATTTATAGGAATATTTTTTGCATCAATTTCAAGGTAACCGGTAAGTTGATATGGCCTTACCACAACCTCTTCTAATGTATAAGCTAATTCGGTAAGCCCTATTTTAATCTCCTGGAATTTAAGCATGTCATTAGTTACTTTTATTTTAATGGCTTTAAAACCTATAAAAGAAAAGTAAAGGGTGTCATTTGCCCGGGCAGAAATTTCAAATTCACCTTTTGGGTTAGTTAGTGTGCCAATTACCTGGTTCAAATTCACAACATGAACATTATCAACCGGAACATCATTTTCGGCATTTACCACAACACCTCTTAGTAAGTCTTCCTGAGAAAAAGCAAAAAAGCTAAATAAAACAAATATTAAAAAAAATGATTTCTTCATTATTTAAACTTGGTGCTAAAAGTAAATAATCTAAAACAAAAAATGTGCCCTAAGGCACATTTTTATTTTAATATTAACAATCAAATATTAAAATCTTTTTTTACTTCTCTTATTGGGATTGCCACCTTTTTTACCATCAAACTTTTTATCTCTATTGAAGCCTTTGTCCCTTCCGAAACTTTTTTCTTTACCTTTTCTTCCATCAATCCTTTTCCTGTCACCTCTGTTTCTTCCACCACCACCTTCTTTGGTTTTAGAAACTTCAACATTAATAAAACGGCCGTTTAATTTAAATTCGGAAAATTTTTGGAGGATAGCATCCGTATGTTTAGCATCGGTATTAAAAAATGAAAAACTTTCTTTAACATCAACTCTAAAAACATCATCCCTGTCAAGTTCCATTGTTTCCTGGATAAAATCTTTCAGTGTTTTCCAGTCATAACCATCCCGTTCACCAACATTAATAAAGTAACGGGCAGCTCCATCATCATTAGATGATGTGTAATCGCTAACCGCAGATGTGTTCAGGTCTTTGTTCTTTTTATAGTAACGTGCAAATCGGCTGAACTCAACAGAAACCATTTTTTTAATCAGTTCATCCCTGTCAATACCATTTAATACATCATTTACAGCAGGTAAATAATCATTTATTTCTTCATTAACCTCTGTGTTTTTTATTTTACTTGCAAGATGATACAGTTGAATTTCACATATTTCTTCTGCATTCGGTATTTTTTTAGCTTCAAACTTTTGTTGAATAATCCTTTCGATTGCTGAAATTTTTCTTAATTCGCTTTTCGCAACAATGATCATGGAGATACCCGATTTTCCGGCTCTCCCTGTTCGTCCGCTGCGGTGCGTATATATTTCAATCTCATCAGGTAACTGATAATTTATTACGTGAGTAATATCATCGACATCAATACCTCGCGCAGCAACATCAGTGGCAACCAGCATTTGAATTTGCTTTGTTCTGAAGGATTTCATTACCATATCCCGCTGATTCTGACTTAAATCGCCATGTAAAGCAGCTGCATTGTAGCCGTCTTCAATTAATTTTTCGGCGACACTTTGTGTATCGCGTTTGGTCCTGCAAAAAATAACAGAAAAAATATCAGGGTTAGCATCTGCCAAACGTTTTAATGCCTGGTAACGGTCTCTGCCACCAACCACATAATACTCATGTTGTACATTTGCAGAACCTGAATTTTTACTACCTACAGTTATTTCATGAGGATTTGACATAAACTTTTTAGATATACGAGCTACCTCCTGGGGCATCGTAGCAGAAAAAAGCCATGTAAATTTACTGTCAGGTGTATGAGAAAGAATGGCGGTGATATCTTCATAAAAACCCATATTCAACATTTCATCAGCTTCATCAAGAATACAATACTCAATTTTAGAGATATCAATCATTTTTCTCTTAACCATATCCTGCATTCTTCCCGGAGTAGCAACAATTATTTGTGCACCTCTTTTTATGAGTCCGGCTTGTTCAGATATACTGGCACCTCCATAAATAGCCACTACATTAAGTCCTTTTACGTACTTTGAATAGTTTTTTAATTCATTTGTGATTTGCAAACACAATTCACGTGTTGGAGATAGGATCAGGCCTTGAGTGGTCCTGCTATCTGCATTTATTTTTTGAATCAAAGGAAAACCAAAAGCAGCTGTTTTTCCCGTTCCTGTCTGTGCCAGTGCAACCATATCGGTGTCTTTAGCTAATAGGACCGGAATAGCCTTTTCTTGCACCTCAGAAGGTGTTTCAAAGCCCATGTCTTTGACGGCGTTAAGCAGCTGTTCGTTGAGTCCTAATTGTTCAAATTTATTCATACAATAATTTAAGTGTTTAAAATTGGGCGCAAAGGTAGTGTTATTAATCCACATTTATGTTCTTAGAGATCAAACTTTCCGAATTGAACTATAGCTATTGCATTAATTTACAATTAATAATGCTTATTTAGAATTGTAATTATGTAAATATTGAATGAGTTTTTCCATTGCTATGGCCCTATGGCTTATTTTATTCTTTACAGACAGAGGTAGTTGTGCGAAGGTTTTATTATAGCCATCAGGAATAAAGAGGGGGTCATAGCCAAAACCTTTATTCCCTTTTTTTTCATGAATAATTGAGCCGTTTATAATACCTTCAAACAATAGAGTTTTATTATTTATACACAATGCTATAACCGTTTTAAAGCGAGCAGATCTGTTGGTTTTGCCATTCAACTCCTTTAAAAGCTTGTCCATATTGTCATCGGAATTTTTTTGTTCGCCTGCATATCTGGCGGACTTAACGCCGGGCTCATTGTTCAAAGCTTCCACTTCCAGCCCGGTATCATCAGCAAAACATGTAACCTGGTATTTTTGGAAAATAAACTCTGCTTTTTGTTTCGCATTTCCTTCAATGGTATCTGAAGTCTCAGGTATTTCTTCATTACAATTAATATCATTTAGACTTAATAATTCAATATTTCCCGGAACAAGCTTTTTAACTTCGACTAGTTTGTTGTTGTTATGTGTAGCAAAAACGAGTTTCATACTATTTCTGTTGTAGGTTATTAAATAATTGAACTAAAAATAGTTTAATCCATTTAATAAGACAGTACTGTTTCTTTAAATTTATTACATTTAAACGCCTTTATTGAAATATTCATCATTTACAGGAAATTTATACGATTTAATTTTTATGATAAAAAATATTACTACATCACTCATGTTAATTCTTTTTGCGATGGACAGCAGCCAAATGAGTACTTATACTATTTCTGAACTTTTTAATAAAGCCCCGGCTTCCATATTTGACCATACTACTGAAGGCATTTCACTGGAAGAAAAAAATGATTTAATTAGTAAAGGGGAAACTGAAAATTGGAAAATTACGGCCAAAAGCGATAAAATGCTGGAAATTAAGTGTAAACATCCTTCATCACAAATTACATTTTTTCTTCTTGAAAGACAAAATTCATCACCATTAATGATGTCTTATACTCTAAACGAAGTTAGTTCCGAAATTGAAACCTGGGGCTTAACTAGTGAAGGAATTATTGTAAAAGAAAATCTTCTACCCGCTATTGCTGCCAGAGAGTTTTTCTCTGAAAACAGATGGTTTGATAATATATCGGACTTTGATAATAATGTACAATATCATTTTGACACTAATACTCACTTAATTCATGTAGAATTATTTGGATGGATGGAAGAATCAATGAAATTTTTAAAGCTGGACTATGATATTACTTTAAAATGGACAGAGAACGGCTTTGAAAAACAAAAAACAAATCGTGACAACAACTGAGTTTCTTCAAACTCTGTCTAATAAGAGCAAATAAAGCTTGTCTTCATAAAACCTAAAACAATAACCCCTATCTTAGTAATAAATAGCTCATCATGAAACAAACCTTCCTGTTACAAATACTACTCTCGTTAACAGTTCTTATATCCTGCAATAATAAAAAAGTTGAAGAAATTGTCCGCATACCCCCAGAGCAGATTAATATTTCAAATAACAGTATAATTCCTATACCCGTATCAGTTATTGCCACCAATAGTTCGTTGGCTTTAACTCCGCGTACTAGAATTTATGTAGACACTACATCCGGCGAATTGTATAAAATAGCTGAGTTTCTTAGAGACTTTCTTCATGACAGTATAAAAATTGAAAGTTTTACGGGAGAAAAGACCTATGGCAATATTTATTTACACTTAAATGATTCCATCACAGGTAATGAAGCGTATAACCTAAATATCAATGAAGAATTTATTCAACTAAAAGCAAAAAAAACGGAAGGAATATTCAGAGGAATACAAACAATACGTCAGCTACTTCCAATACACATTAACGACACTGTACAGCATGTAGGTACGGGTACAATAACAGACTTGCCAGCATATGAGTACAGGGGCGCCATGCTGGATGTGGCAAGACATTTTTTTAGTGTGGAGGATGTAAAAACCTTTATAGACTGGCTAGCTTTTTATAAAATGAATACACTCCATTTGCATTTAACAGATGACCAGGGATGGCGCATTGAAATAAAGTCATGGCCCAATTTAACTGTTCATGGCGGCCAAACAGCAGTAGGTGGCGGACCAGGAGGTTTTTTTACCCAGGAAGATTATAAAGAGATCGTTCATTATGCACAGAAAAGGTATATTACCGTAATACCTGAAGTTGATATGCCCGGGCATACAAATGCAGCCTTATCATCCTATGCGGAACTCAATTGCAATGGGATAGCTCCAAAAATGTACACGAAAATGAGGGTAGGGTTTAGCACCCTTTGTACGGATAAAGAAATCACCTATAAGTTTATTGATGATGTTATTGGCGAAATAGCAGCAATTACACCCGGTCCGTACTTTCATATTGGTGGGGATGAATCACATGCCACGCCTCTCAAAGATTACATTCCTTTTATAAACAGGGCACAGGAAATAGTTCATAAACACGGGAAACAGGTTATTGGGTGGGATGAAATAGCCCATGCTGCATTAAAAGAAAATTCAGTAGTACAATATTGGAGTAAACCCGAAAATGCCGTCCGCGGAATTAAACAAGGAACTAAAATTATCATGTCGCCGGCACCCAAAGCATACCTGGATATGAAATACCACAAAGACACAAAATTAGGATTGCGTTGGGCAGGTTATATTGAAGTTGATACTGCTTATTCCTGGAATCCGGCTACTATTGAAGCTGATATTAAAAAAGAAAACATACTCGGTATAGAAGCTCCCTTGTGGAGTGAAACGGTTACTGATATCGATGAAGTTGGATATCTTGTATTCCCGAGATTACCGGGATATGCCGAAATTGGCTGGAGCCAGGACTCTCTTCGAAACTGGGATGAATATAAAATACGTCTGGCCAAACATGCCAACTGGTTTGAAGCAATGAATATTAATTATTATAAATCTGAAAAAGTTCCATGGGAAATCAATGAAATAGATGATTCTTTAAAATAAATTTTCTCTATTTTTAATTTTATTGTGCCTGGATCTTAAGTGTATATAAATAGAATAAAGGATTTTTTTATTGATGATGATAAGGCTCATTCCGGAGAATTGTGAAGGCTCTGTAGAGTTGTTCAATAAAAAATAGGCGTATCATTTGGTGGGAAAATGTCATTTTAGAAAGTGATATATTCCCGTCCGATTTTTTATAAATTTCCTCTGAAAATCCATAAGGCCCACCAATAACAAATACCAGTTGTTTTGTACCTGCACTCATTCTTTTTTGCAGATATGCCGAAAATTCGACAGAAGTATGCTGTTTTCCATGTTCATCCAGTAAAACTAAAATATCGGTAGGTTGTACTTTTTTTAAAATAAGTTCACCTTCTTTTTCTTTTTGTTGGGTTTCGGTTAAGTTTTTTGCATTCTTTATATCAGGAATTATTTCAAACTGAAAATTCACATAAAATCCTAACCTTTTTATGTACTCATTAATCAGGTCATTTAACTGGTTATTGTCTGTTTTGCCTACGGTTAAGAGTTTAATATTCATTTTTAAATTGGAATTTTAATGATTCTGAGTTTCCTAACAATGAAACCATTCTGCGATTCACACTAAAGATAAAAACTATTTTAATAAATTAGCACAAAAACAAACCGGTATGATATCTGACGAACAATTTCAGCAGGAACTACAACTTATAATTGCTAATGCGATAAGGGAAGATGTTGGCGACGGAGATCACAGTTCTCTGGCCTGTATTCCTGCCGAATCTACAGGAAAAGCAAAACTTCTTGTAAAAGACAGCGGAATTATTGCAGGAATTGAATTTGCTAAAATGATCTTTAAATATGTTGATGAAAGTCTGGATATAGAAGTATTAATAAAAGATGGTGCTAGTGTCAAAAAGGGGGATATTGCTTTTTACGTTGAAGGTAGTTCTCAAGCCATTTTAAAGGCAGAAAGGCTGGTTTTAAATGCAATGCAGCGAATGAGTGCCATTGCTACCAAAACCCGACACTTTGTTGATTTACTGGAAGGTACTGGCGCAAAGATACTGGACACCCGAAAAACTACTCCCGGAATAAGGGCGATCGAAAAATGGGCTGTAAAAATAGGAGGGGGAGAGAACCACCGTTTTGCATTGTATGATATGATTATGCTAAAAGATAACCATATAGACTTTGCAGGTGGAATAACAAAGGCGATTAATAAAACAAAGACCTACCTAAACGAAAAGAAGAAAAATTTAAAGATAATTGTTGAAGCCAGGAATTTGGAAGAAGTAAAAACTATATTAGAATCAGACGGAATTTATAGGATATTACTTGACAATTTTAGTTATGAAGATACAGTTAAAGCAGTAAAGATCATTAATGGTAAATGTTTAACAGAATCTTCAGGTGGCATTAATGAAAAAACAATCAGAAATTATGCGGAGTGTGGAGTTAATTATATATCTTCCGGTGCATTAACCCATTCTGTTTACAATATGGACCTTAGCCTAAAAGCTGTATAATATGTCTGAAGAAGTAGAAGAAAAACTCTATAAAATACCCATTCTCAATGTTATAGTAAGATTACTTAAAAAGCTAAAATTCCCCGGACTTGAAGGCCTTTCGCTGTATGATTTATTTGAAATGTATATAGCAGGCATTTTAAAGGGCGCTATTTCAACACGGGCAAGTTCTATTGCTTTTAGTCTTTTTATGGCCATCTTTCCATTATTGATTTTTTTAGTGACCCTTTTACCATTCGTCAAAGAATATATGGGAATGGATGATTTTGATAGAGAATTTTTAGCATTCCTGGAGTCTTTTTTACCCACGGCTACCAGTGATTATTTTGGGAATATCTATGACCAGATCAATCAAAAACGTGGCGGTTTACTTTCCTCTACCTTCTTTCTTTCTATTTTTTTAATTGCGAATGGTGTAAATGCCATTTTTGCCGGTTTTGAAAATTCATATCATGTAGAATTAACCAGGCATTTCGTCAGGCAATATCTATATGCTTTAGCCGTTGGTTTAATACTGGCTCTTTTAATAATCTTTTCCGCTGTAGGTTATATTTATTTTGAAATTAATGTAATAGAGTACTTAAGCGAGTTGGCAAGTAAAGTAATAGGATACGAGATTAATGCAGGTGATTCCTTGGGGGTTAAAATTACCAAATTCTTATTTTTTATGTTCTTAACGTATGTAGTTACTGCAGTTCTTTATTATTTTGGAACTGCTGAAGGAAAAAACGCAAAGTTTTTTTCGCCGGGAGCGTTAATGACTACTATTTTATTTATTGCAACTTCCTATTTATTTGGTGTTTATGTTGAAAAGTTTGCCAGGTACAGCGAATTATATGGAGCATTGGCAGGGTTATTGATCCTAATGGTGTTTATTTGGTTAAACAGCAATATTTTATTACTGGGATTTGAACTTAATGCAACTTTAAACCGTTTTAAAAGAAAGAAAATTATTAATACCATAATTAACGAAAATGAAGAACAAAATAAAGAAAACTAATTCCTCGAAAAATTGTCTGATTCTGTTAGTTTTTTTTATTGCCTTCACTCATATGTCTGCTCAGGATATATTTGGTAAATGGAAAACAGTTGATGATCATACCGGGAAAGCAAAATCCATTGTGCATATTTATGAAGAAGACTCAATGGCTACAGGTAGGATTATTGATATTATTAATGATGAAGCCAAGAAAAACTTATGCGAAGGTTGCAAAGGAGAAAAGAAGGATAAACCAATTATGGGAATGATTATTTTTGAAGAATTGGTTAATGAAAATAATGTTTATAAAGGCACCATTTTAGATCCCGGCAGAGGAAAGGAATACACATGTAAAATCTGGATAGATGAAAATAATCCGGATATTTTAAATGTAAGAGGATATATTGCATTTCTTTACAGAACACAACAATGGATAAGAATAAAAGAGTAGCTTTTCACAAAAAGTATTCGTAATTTTTTTAATGGATACCATAAATCGTCCTTTTTTTATGTTTTTGAGTTCATGATCTCTGTGATTCTTCATTATTTTAAAAATTACAATCAATTTTTTTTAAAAAGTTATTTATGAAGAAAATATTTCTGTTAATCATCACAATTGCATTTATTAATTCAGCTTTTTCACAAACTATAGCAGGTAAATGGAAAACTATAGATGATTCTACCGGAAAAGAACGATCTATAGTAAAGGTTTACCAGCAGAAAGATGAATTTTTTGGGAAAATAATTGATCTTCTCGAAAAAGAAAAGAGAGATAAACTTTGTGTTGAATGCGAAGATGAAAGGAAAGATCAGCCCATAATGGGGATGATTATTTTATCCGATTTAGTAAAAGAAGACGATAAATATTATACAGGTAAAATTTTACATCCCGGAAAGGGAAAAGAATATAGATGTAAAATATGGGTAGATGAAGACAATCCGGATATTTTAAATGTAAGAGGATATATTGCTTTTTTTTATAAAACCCAACAGTGGAAAAGAGTTGAATAAATGAACCTTTATTTTAAGTGTCGACAAATTATTTTATATAAATTTGCTTCATGCCGCATTTTATAGATGTTATACTTCCAGTTCCTTTAGAGAAACTTTTTACCTACCAGGTTTCGGAAGCCGAAGCGGGCTTTTTAAAGCAAGGGATGAGGGTAGCGGTACCTTTCGGAAAGTCTAAAATATTTACTGCATTAGTATATAAAGTTCACACTGCAAAGCCTACTCTGTATGAGGCAAAGGAAATCCATCAAATCCTTGACGAAAAACCTGTTGTGACTAAAAAACAACTGGAGCATTGGTTGTGGATAGCCGATTATTACATGTGTACCCCGGGAGAAGTTTTCAGGGCCGCAGTCCCTTCTGCCTTTTTGCTGGAAAGTGAAACTATAATTACTAAATCTGACAATCTCTCTTTTTCTGAAAATGATTTGAAAGATGATGAATGGTTGGTTTTTGAAGCACTTCAACATCAACCCGTATTAAAAATATTTGAAATTGCAGGTATTGTCGATCAAAAGAATATTCTTCCGGTATTAAAAAGACTCCTCGATAAGAATGTCATCAGCATTAAAGAAGAAATTTATGAGCAATACAAGCCCAAGCTTGTAAAGTATGTTAAACTTCATCATAACTACAACACAGATGAATCCCTTAACACACTTTTAAACGAACTGAACAGGGCTAAAAAGCAGCGTGAAGCCGTCCTGTCTCTTTTCTCTATTTCAGCTACCTCTAAAAAACCCGTAAAAGTTAAAGAGCTTGAGGAAAAAAGTAAAGTTTCGCCTGCGGTTATAAAAGCCCTCATTGATAAAAATATTTTTGAGGAATTTTCCATTCAAACGGATAGGATACAATTTGGTGGTGAAACAGAAAACTTAAAAGAGTTAAACGAACATCAACAAAAAGCATTAAAAGAGATTATTGAGAGTTTTAAAACGCAGGATGTAACTTTATTGCACGGAATAACTTCTTCAGGCAAAACAGAAGTATATGTAAAGATTATTGAAAGTGTAATTAAAGAAAGTAAGCAAGTATTGTACCTGCTTCCGGAAATAGCGTTGACCACTCAATTAATAAGCCGGTTACAAAATTATTTTGGAGAAAAAGTAAGTGTTTATCATTCCAGGTATTCGGTTAATGAAAGAGTTGAAGTATGGAACAATCTCCTTAATAATTCATCCAAAGCGCAAATCATCCTTGGAGCACGCTCCTCTGTTTTGCTTCCATTTTCTAACCTCGGACTCATTATTGTGGATGAAGAACACGAAGTTTCCTTTAAACAGTTTGACCCGGCTCCGCGTTATCACGCACGGGATGCATCGGTAGTTTTAGCAAAATATCATAATGCAAAAGTTTTGTTGGGTTCTGCAACCCCGGGGGTAGAAAGTTATTACAATACTAAGATCAATAAATACGGGTTGGTAGAGATAAACAGGCGTTATGGAAATGTACTGCTTCCAGAAATGGAATTGGTAGATGTAAAGGAACAGCTCCGAAAAAGAAAAATGAAAGGGCACTTCTCTGAACGGTTGATAGAAGAAATTGAAGAAGCCTTGATGAATGGAGAACAGGTTATACTTTTTCAAAACAGGAGAGGATATGCACCAATAGTTGAATGCAATACCTGTGGACACTCACCTCAATGCCCTAATTGCGATGTAAGTTTAACGTATCATCAGTATAAAAAGCAATTAAGGTGTCATTACTGCGGATACAATATGGCACTGCAAAACAGTTGCCTGGCATGTAGCAGTGTAGAACTGGACACCAAAGGATTTGGCACCGAACAAATAGAAGAAGAACTGAAAACCCTTTTTCCGAAAGCCAAAACAGGCCGTATGGATTCTGATACTACAAAAGGAAAACACGGCTATGAAAAAATAATCACCGCCTTTGAACAACAGGAAATGGATATTCTAGTGGGAACACAAATGCTTACAAAGGGGCTGGATTTCAGGAATGTAACTCTGGTAGGGATTATGAATGCCGATAGTTTACTTAATTATCCGGATTTCAGGGCCCATGAACGTAGTTTTCAGCTTATCCAGCAGGTAGCAGGCAGAGCGGGTAGAACTGAAAAAAGGGGTAAGGTAATTATACAGACATACAATCCCTTTCATCAGATATTGCAACAGGCATCAATGAATAAATATGACGAAATGTTTAAAGATCAGCTTAATGAAAGAAAACTATACAGATATCCGCCATTTTTCAGATTAATAAAACTAACCTTTAAGCACAGGGATTATAATAAAACAGATGAAGCAACAAACTGGTTTGCCAAAGCTTTAAAAAACAGTGTTAATAACTATACCACAGCCGGTAATTTAAATGTTGAAGTACTTGGGCCGGAGTCTCCCCCTGTTGGTAGGGTGAGAAACGAATATATAAAGAATGTACTCATTAAATTGCCTCCGGGTGTATCAGTGAAAGCTACAAAAGAGATTATAAAAAAAATAGGCAAAAGCTTTCATGCAATTGCCCAATATCGTAGTGTGCGGGTTATTATAAACGTTGATAATTATTAGAAGTTGCTTAAAGCATCCGCTAACTCCTGTTTTTTGTTCCTGCTTAAAGGAATTTGCTTACCATTTACCTCAACATTCTTACTGTTAAACTTCTCAACTTTAGCAAGATTAACAATAAATGATTTGTGAATTCTTAAGAACCTGTCTGTAGGAAGCTCATTTTCAAAAGACTTCATGGTAGATAAAACCACGATATTGGCTTCATCAGTTACAAGTTTAATGTAATCACCCAAAGCTTCAACCCAATTTATTTCATTGAGGTAAACTTTTCTTTTCTTTAAATTACTCTTAACAAAGATGTGCTCATCATCATCCTTAGAAGTATTTTCTAATTTAAACTTTTCGAGGGCACGTTTTACAGAAGCTTCAAACCTTTCTACAGTTATCGGTTTATGTAAATAATCAGTTACATCATAATCAAAAGCTTTTAAAGCATATTCAGCTTTGCCGGTAACTAAAATTACCTGTGGAGGCTCATTAAGAGATTCCAGGAGGTCAAATCCGCTTACAATTGGCATTTCCACATCTAAAAAAATTAGATCCACATGCTCGTTCTTCAAGCCGTTTTTTGCTTCAATGGCATTGCTGTATTCCGCGACTAAAGTTAATGAAGGGTGATTTTTTATCAGTTTTGAAACTGACATTCTTTGTAAGGTTGAGTCATCTACTATTATACAATTCATCTTCATACTATAATGGTACAGGATTAGGGGGAACCAAATAATAGGCAATTTTAGTGAAAAAAATGTAGTTGTACAATTTTTTATTGCTAAACAAGCTATTTTTAATGTAAAATATAAAATTGTTGGTGATTTGTATTTGCTTTTCTATTATTAATACTTACTTTTGCACGCTCTAAAATAAAGTTATTAATATTATGAATCATTACGAAACTGTTTTCATTCTTAATCCCGTTTTATCTGAAACCCAGGTAAAGGAAACAGTTAAGAAGTTCGAAGATTTCTTAATTGCCAAAGGGGCCGAGTTTGTATCCAAAGAAGATTGGGGCCTTAAAAAATTAGCGTACCCGGTACAAAACAAAAAAAGTGGTTTTTATCACTTGTTTGAATTTAAAGTTGCCGGAGAGGCAATAGATCTTTACGAAGTAGAGTTCAGGCGCGACGAGCGTGTAATGCGTTATTTAACCGTGAAGTTAGATAAACATGCAATTTCCTGGGCTGAAAGAAGAAGGGCAAAATTAACCAATAAAGCTTAAGAAGTTATGTCATCTATCGAACAACAAGCAAAAGGAAAAAAAGATGGAGAGATCAGGTATCTTACTCCGCTTAACATAGA
>CALGUD010000016.1 GCA_937901915.1 uncultured Flavobacteriaceae bacterium | reverse complement strand
ACAAACTTTTTTGAGTTCGCAATATACACGCAAACATTTCGTTAATTCGTTCCAATAATAAGCCGTATCTGTAATTCCTGTGTTAATGAAAAAATGAAGCATTTTTAGTGTTACCTTATCATTTTCTTCAATTTCACGCTTATAAAAAGGAACTATATTTTTGTATCCGATTCCTAATCGACTGGTATAAAATTCAAATTTAGGTTCTTCTTCCGATGCTATTCTGATACCCACATTATAATTTCCTTCAATGGCTTCATTTAACAGATTTAATTCTTCAAAATTATCTATTATTGGAATACATTTTTTATGACTGCTGTTAATCAGGTCTGCTATATTCTGAATATAACGGTCCCTTTTAAATCCATTGCATAATACATAATTATCTTTTGAAAGTTTGCCTTGTTTGATAAGGTTTTTAACTATATCAATATCTATGGCCGAGGAGGTCTCAATATGTATATCATTTTTTAAAGCCTCAGAAAGTACATGTTCAAAATGTGAACTCTTGGTACAATAGCAATATTGATAACTTGCTTTATAATCGTACTTTTCCATAGCCTTTTTAAACCAATACTTTACCCTTGTAATATTATTTGATATTTGAGGGAGGTATGTGAATTTTAAAGGTGTTCCATATTGTTCCACCAGAGCCATTAAGTCTATACCATGGAATTTTAGCTTGTCTTCGTTTAGTGTAAATTCTTCTTGAGGAAAAAAATATGTCTGATCTATTAAGTCTATATATTTGGTCTTCATTATTGCTTTTAAATTATTAGTAAGTTACAAATTTTCGGTTTATATAAACCTAGAATAGAGGCAATAACTCAAATCCTCAATTTAATTGAAGATATGAAAGAAAACAACATAAGGGAAGATGCTGTGAAATATGTAGTACCGGCCAGCTTTAGAGACCGACTAATTAATTTTTGGGTAGCGACTGAAAATAACTTCCCATTTATTACACATCTGAAATTAGAAAAAAATCTCATTAAATATAGCTGTAAAACAGATACAAATTTGTATAAAATAATTTATAATCCAAATAATAAAATCTGTTTTTTTTTATTTTTTATAATATTCAAAAGATTTGAATATCAATGTGTTAGATATTTTATTGTCAATTGAAGGATCACCAATATTTTTTAAGAGCACAAAATTGATATTACCATGCGAGTTTTTTTTATCAAACTTCATCAACTCAATGATTTTTGGATAATCATCATCACTGAAATGGACTTTTTCAAAGTAAGACAAAAAGGTGTCCTTGATAGTTTGTAACTCCTTTTCAGGGAAGTTAAGTAATTCTTTAGACAGATAAGCAGCAAGAATCATCCCAATTGCTATTGCTTCTCCATGGAGAAGTTCTTTTTTTTCAGGGTTTTGTAAAAAATATGATTCTATGGCATGACCAAGCGTGTGTCCAAAATTTACTATTTTTCTCAAACCTTTTTCATGAGGGTCCTGCAACACAATTTCATTTTTAATTACAACAGATCTGTGTATGAGTTCATCCAGAAGTTTGCTTTCTAAAACTTGCGGATCTTTAAAATGGTTCCAGTAATTTTCATCATAAATAAGACCATGTTTGAGCATTTCGGCAGAACCGCTAAAAATTTGGTTTTTTGGTAAGGTTTTAAGGAACTTGGGATCAATTAATACCATAACAGGATTATTAAATACGCCTACCTGATTTTTCAATAAACCCAGGTCAACCCCTGTTTTACCGCCAACTGAAGCGTCGACCATCGACAAAAGGGTAGTAGGGATGTTTATAAAATCTATGCCTCTCATAAAAGTAGATGCAACAAACCCACCCAGATCGGTAATAACACCACCGCCAAGGTTAATTACCAAACTCTTCCTGTCACCGCCCAGTTCTGATAGTGCTCCCCAAACACCTGTACAGGTTTCAATGTTTTTATTCTGTTCTCCGGCTTCAATTTCAATAATTTCTATATCGTATTTATCTTCTATAGAAGACATAAAATGAGGCAGGCAATGGGTATGTGTGTTTTCATCTACCAGGATAAAAACCTTGGAGTAATTAGTTTTCTTTAAATGCTTATTCAGTTGTACATAGGCCTCATCATTAAAATGAATAAGATAATCATTGCACTGTATAGAATCGAGGTTCATGGTTGTTGCTTTTCGGTTATGTTTTATTCTATTATATCCATTTTTTGAATAATCGCCTTATCATGACAATTGTCTACAACAAATTCAATATGTAAATTATTAGAGTAGCCTCTTATTTTATAATTTTTACAGGGTCTGGCTTCGGTGTCACTTTCAGAAAAAATAACATCACCGGTCGTTAGCATATAATTGAGTTGATCTCTAGTTAGAGTGTTGTTATTGAAAAGCTGTTTTACTTCCGTAGAAAACTCTATTGGTTTGTTTCGAATGTTCTTTAACACCCTACACTCGGGCAAATAGCAGAATTCCGCATCTTTCTTTTTTAAGAAAAAAGTGAGAAAAACTAATCCTAATGATAACCCAATTAAAAAAAAACCAATTCGTTTTAATAATGACATTTAAAAAATCAATAAGTTAATATCCCTGTATGATAAACCAAACCAATCTGCCACAGATTTATTGGTTAGAATTCCGTGGTAAAAATATAAACCATTTCTTAAACCACGGTCAAATCTAAGGGAATTTTCCAGTCCACCATCTTCACCAATTTTTAAAAGGTAAGGGGTGAATATATTACTTATTGATACTGAGGCTGTTCTTGAATACCGGGAAGGAATGTTCGGTACACAATAATGTATAACACCATGCTTAATAAAGGTTGGATTTTCGTGAGAAGTAACTTCACTGGTTTCAATACACCCTCCCATATCTATACTGACATCAATCAGAACGGCACCTTTTTTCATATTTTCAACCATTGTTTCCGAAACTACTATGGGAGACCGGTTTGTACTTCTGATTGCACCAATAAGCACATCACACCGTTTTAGGGCTTTAAACATGTTTTTAGGCTGCATGGTGGATGTATATAAGGGTCTTCCCAGGTTTGTCTGAATATTGCGCAACCTGGTAATTGAGTTATCAAAAACCTTAACACCTGCTCCCAGTCCTAATGCTGATCTTGCGGCAAACTCCCCAACGGTTCCTGCTCCCAGAATCACCACTTCTATAGGGGGTACACCGCTTATATTACCAAACATAAGACCATTCCCAACGGTTGCATTATTCATTAATTCTGATGCAATTAATATGGAAGCTATGCCTGCTATTTCGCTAAGTGCTCTTACTGCCGGGTAATTACCGTCTTCGTCTTTTATAAACTCAAAGGCAATAGCAGTAAC
Source organism: uncultured Flavobacteriaceae bacterium (assembly GCA_937901915.1). GTDB lineage: Bacteria > Bacteroidota > Bacteroidia > Flavobacteriales > Flavobacteriaceae > Abyssalbus. The sequence goes on along the minus strand of CALGUD010000016.1, from coordinate 8,424 downwards.
TCTTTTTTTTGCAAGTTCTTCAAAATACTCTTTGCATTGGGTTTTTATTTGCAACGCGGATATTAAAATGGTTTGCGGATTTATCAGTTTTAGTTCGTCCAAAGATGGCGGTTCTACCTTCAGGACAATAGGGCAGGAAAATACTTTTTTAGTATCAGAAGTGATAGTTGCCCCGGCTTCGCTGTATTCCCTATCTGTAAAATTAGCAGCTTCACCTGCTTTAGCTTCAATCAATATCCTGTGTCCGTTTGCAACTAATGCATTCACAGCATCCGGAGTCAGGCAAACCCTTTTTTCCTGATATGAAATTTCTTTTGGGATGCCTATAAACAGTTCACCTTTCTGTTTAAAAATTTCGAGTCTTTCTTCTTGAGGTAATAATTGGTGCTCAGTAAAAGGAGTTTTTTGAGTCATTTAATGTGGTTAAATAGTAAGTAAAGTTATCTTATTCTGTTAAAAAGAACAAGCAGAACTTAAAAAATACATTCAGAATGTTATCGCATCACCATTATTCTCCGACCATCTTCTTCTACTGCTATTTCAACAACATTTAGCTCAGTGGGCAATAAATCGCGGCTCACCTTTTCGGGCCACTCAATCAAGCACCAGTCATCGTTATAAAAATATTCTTCGAGGCCAATATCATAGGCTTCATTTTCGTGGTTTAAACGGTAAAAATCAAAATGAAATATTTTATTCTTACCATTTGTATATTCATTCACAATAGAAAAAGTAGGGCTGGATGTAACTTCATTTACACCCAGTAATTCAACTATATTTTTTATGAGCGTAGTTTTTCCCACCCCCATTTCACCATAAAACAAAATTGTTTTTCCCTGTGCTTTTTTTATTACCCTTTGTGCAACCTTTTTAATTTCATCAAGGTCATAAATTATTCTCATATATTATTATTTCGGGTCTAATACAATAAATGGTATGATCATTTCTTCAAGCGAAATACCCCCATGCTGGTAGGTATTTCTGTAATAGCTAACATAGTGGTTATAATTATTGGGGTATGCAAAAAACAAATCATTCTTTGCAAAAATAAATGAATTGCTCATATTTATGGCGGGTAAATTTATTTCTTTCGGATTTTTTACGGCCATCACATCTTTATCTTCAAAAGACAGGCTCCTTCCGGTTTTATAACGAAGGTTTAAGCTGGTTTCTTTATCACCCACTACCTTAGAGGCATTCTTCACATTTATTGTACCGTGATCTGTTGTAATGATTAATTTAAAACCAAGTTGTTGGGCCTGTTGTATAATTTCCAGTAAAGGGGAGTTTTTAAACCAGCTATAAGTGAGAGATCTGTATGCTTTATCATTTGATGCCAGTTCTTTTACAACTTCCATTTCTGTTTTGGAGTGTGAAAGCATATCTACAAAATTATATACAACAACGGTAAGGTCATTGCTTTTTTGAGATTTAAAATTCTGTGCTAATTGTTTACCGGAACGCAGATTTGAAATTTTGTGATATTCCCATTTCAGCGAAAGCCCAAGTCTTCGAATTTGCTCAGCAAGAAAATCTTCTTCGTGCAAATTTTTACCACCTTCATCGGTATCATTCTTCCAGAAATCAGGATATAATTTTTCCATCTCTAAGGGCATAAGCCCGGAAAATATAGCATTACGTGCATATTGGGTTGCAGTTGGTAAAATACTGAAAAATGCAGATTCGTTATTTTTTTTATAATAATTGCTTACGGTTCCCTCAAAGGCTTTCCATTGGTCATATCTTAAATTGTCTATCACTATCAAAAGCGTTGGCTTATCTTTTTTTAGTTGAGGGGCAATCCATTCCTTAAATAAGGTATGTGACATTACGGGTGCATCCTCGCCATTGAACCATTTTTTGTAATTTTTTTCAATGAACTTTGCAAATTGATTATTGGCTTCGGTTTTTTGAGATTCAAGTATTTCTATGAGGCCAATATCTTCTATATTTTCTAATTCTAATTCCCAATATATCAGTTTTTTGTACAAATCAACCCATTCCTCATAAGAGTTAACCATGGTTAAATCCATAGTTATTTTTCTGAATTCCTGTTGATAATTTGAAGTCGTTTTCTCCGTAATTAGTCGGGAATTATCAAGATTCTTTTTTAAACTCAATAGAATCTGGTTTGGATTTACAGGCTTAATCAAATAATCGGCTATTTTAGACCCGATGGCTTCCTCCATAATGTACTCTTCTTCGCTTTTGGTGATCATCACAACCGGAAGGTTTGGCTTTTTCGACTTTAATTCTGTCAATGTTTCTAATCCGGTAAGACCCGGCATATTTTCATCCAAAAAAACGATATCGTATGAATCTTCATCAATTTCATCAATAGCGTCTGTGCCACTTTGGCAAGTACTAACTTTATAATTTTTCTTTTCAAGAAAGAGAATATGAGGTTTTAACAGTTCTATTTCATCATCTACCCAGAGTATCTTTATGTCATTCATTGTATCTATGTATATTTGTTTAAATTTAATAATTTGTACGGTTGAAAACTATTAATAAGCTTAAAATATTAAACGATCCAATTTACGGATTTATTACCATCCCCGATACGCTCATTTTTGATCTCATTGAGCATAAATATTTTCAGCGATTAAGAAGAATTTCCCAAATGGGACTCTCTTACCTTGTATATCCGGGAGCACATCATACACGATTACATCACGCATTGGGTTGCATGCATTTAATGCAAAAAGCTGTTCGGGTGCTGCGTTTTAAAGGAATTTCTATTACCGCTGAAGAGGAACAAGCCTTGCTTATCGCTATACTTTTGCATGATATTGGGCACGGGCCTTTTTCGCATGCAATGGAACACAGCATTGTGAATAAAGTAACTCATGAGCATATTTCCTTGCTCTTTATGGAGAAACTTAATAAAGAATTTAACTCAAGTTTAACGCTTGCGATTCAAATGTTTAAAGGCGAATATCCTAAGAAATTTATGCATCAGTTAATTTCCGGCCAATTAGATATGGACAGGATTGATTACCTTAAGAGAGATAGTTTTTATACCGGAGTGTCTGAAGGAAATATAAATTCCGAAAGATTAATTACTATGTTAACAGTGGTTAATGATGGATTAGTAGTTGAAGAAAAAGGTATTTACTCTGTTGAAAAATTTCTTGTAGCAAGAAGAATCATGTACTGGCAGGCCTACTTACATAAAACAAGCCTGGTTGCAGAACAACTATTAATCAGAACCCTTAGGAGGGCAAAAGAACTGGTATTAAACGGACAGGAACTTTTTGCGAGTAGTGCATTATCTTATTTTTTAAAAAATAAAGTAGGTATTAAAGATTTTAATGATCAGGTATTGGATATTTTTTCGTTATTGGATGACAATGATATCATTTCGGCAATGAAAGAATGGCAGTTCTATGATGACTTTGTTCTTTCCCGATTAAGCAAAATGATTTTAAACAGGGAATTACTTAAAATTAAAATAATGAAAAATCCTATCCCTCCCGATAAAATAAATACACATAAAAACCAGTTTATTAAAAAATATAAAATATCAGAAAGTGAAGCAAATTACTTTATTTTTACTGGTAAAATTGAAAACCAGGCTTATAATTTAGAAAAGCAAAATATTAATATTTTAATGAAATCGGGAAAGACTGTAGATGTAGCAAAAGCTTCAGACCAATTAAACATAAAAGCACTTTCTGAAACCGTAACAAAATATTACTTATGTTTTCCTAAAGAATAAATTGACTTTTTTTATACTTTTGCACTCAATGAAATTTACAGCCAGGCAAATAGCAGGAATCCTAGAAGGTGATATTGTAGGAAATCCGGAGATCGAAGTCTCAAAACTTTCTAAAATCGAAGAAGGTACTGAAGGCTCATTAACTTTTTTGGCAAATCCGAAATATACTTCCTATATATATTCAACAAAAGCATCAATAACTATTGTTAATAAAACTTTTGTTGCAGACGAAGACATATTTACTACGCTTATAAAAGTTGATGATGCATATAAGGCTTTTTCCAAACTATTGGAATACTATAACCAGGTAAAGCTGAATAAATCCGGTATTGAACAACCGGCATTTATTTCTGAAACTGCTAAATACGGGGAAAATATCTATATCGGAGCTTTCTCCTATATAGGTGAAAATGTAAAAATTGGGAATAATGTAAAGATTTATCCCAATGCATATATAGGAGACAACGTAGTTATTGCAGATAATGTAATTGTATTTGCCGGCGCTAAAATATATTCGGAATCTATTATTGGCAATCATTGCGTTATACATAGCGGGGTGATTATTGGTGCCGACGGATTTGGTTTTGCTCCCAACGAAAAAGGGGAGTATCAAAAAGTTCCGCAAACAGGCAATGTAATTATAGAAGATCACGTTGATATTGGAGCCGGAACAACCATAGACAGGGCTACATTAGGCTCTACTATAATAAGAAGGGGAGTAAAGCTAGACAATCAAATACAAATAGCACACAATGTTGAAATTGGCATTAACACAGTAATTGCGGCTCAAACCGGAATAGCTGGTTCTACTAAAATTGGTGCAAATTGTATGATTGGCGGACAGGTTGGTATTGTAGGCCATATTACAATAGGAGACAGGGTGCGTATACAGGCTCAGTCCGGTATAGGCAGAAATGTAAAAGATGATGAAACACTCCAGGGATCTCCTGCATTAAATTACGGCGATTACAACAAGTCTTATGTTTACTTTAAAAATCTACCTAAATTAGCGGATTCAATTCTAAACCTCGAAAAAAAATTAAAAAATAATGAGTGATCATGTTGCTAAACAACGCACCATTGAAAAAGAAGTTTCTCTGAAAGGAGTAGGGCTTCATACGGGTAAAAATGTAACTCTTACTTTTAAACCAGCCCCGGAAAATACCGGGTATGTATTTAAAAGAATTGATCTTGAGGGCCACCCGGTGGTAGAAGCCGATGCAAATTATGTTGTAAATACACAACGGGGCACTAATCTTGAAAAAAAAGGTGTTAAAATACAAACCTCAGAGCATGTACTTGCAGCTTTGGTAGGTATGGAAATTGACAATGCCCTGATTGAATTAGATGCATCAGAACCACCCATTATGGACGGGTCTTCAAAGTATTTTGTAGAATCGTTAGAGAAAGCCGGAATCAGGGAACAAGAAGCAGAGAGGGAAGAATTTATTGTAACTGATGTTATATCTTATGTTGATGAAGAATCCGGCAGTGAAATTACTGTGATCCCTGCAGATGAATACCAGGTTACCGCTATGGTTGATTTTGGAACCAAAGTATTGGGTACTCAAAATGCTACTTTAAAGCATATCTCCGAATTTAAAACGGAAATAGCCGACGCAAGAACCTTTAGTTTTTTGCATGAGCTCGAAATGCTTTTGGAAAATGGATTGATAAAAGGCGGGGACTTAAATAATGCAATAGTATATGTAGATAAAAAACTCTCTCCAGAAATAATGGAAAAACTGAGAGTGGCATTTAAAAAAGATACCATTTCTGTGAAACCCAACGGTATTTTAGATAATTTAACCCTGCATCAGCCTAATGAGGCAGCCCGGCATAAATTGCTGGATGTTATAGGCGACCTTGCTTTGGTAGGGACCAGAATCCGGGGCAAAGTTATAGCTAACAAGCCGGGTCATTATGTAAACACACAATTTGCCAAAAAGCTATCAAAAATAATTAAAATCGAGAAACGTAATAAGGTGCCTAAATACGATTTAAATCAGGTACCTTTAATGGATGTCACCGAGATCATGCGCAGGTTGCCACACAGGCCACCTTTTCTTTTGGTTGATAAAATTTTAGAGCTGTCTGACAAGCATGTGGTGGGTGTTAAAAATGTAACCATGAATGAGCCTTTTTTTGTAGGCCATTTTCCCGGAGCACCAGTAATGCCGGGAGTGTTACAAGTAGAGGCAATGGCCCAGACAGGAGGTATACTTGTATTAAGTACAGTTCCTGATCCTGAAAATTACCTCACATTTTTTATGAAAATAGATAATGTGAAGTTTAAGCAACAAGTTCAACCCGGAGATACACTCATATTTAATTGTACACTTATATCACCTATTAGAAGAGGTATATGCCATATGCAGGCTTATGCATATGCAAATGGAAAGTTAGTTTCTGAAGCCGAACTCATGGCACAAATAGTAAAAGTTAAAGAAGAATAGTTATGAATCAACCATTAGCATATGTTCATCCGGGTGCCAAAATAGCGAAAAATGTAGTTATTGAACCCTTTACAACTATTCATAATAATGTTATTATTGGAGAAGGCACATGGATAGGGAGCAGCGTAACTATTATGGAAGGTGCCAGGATAGGAAAAAACTGCAGCATTTTTCCGGGTTCTGTCATTTCAGCACCTCCTCAGGATTTAAAATACCAGGGTGAAGAAACCACTGTAGAAATAGGGAATAATGTAACCATCCGCGAGTGTGTCACTATTAACAAAGGTACTGCCGATAAATTGAAAACCGTTATAGGCGATAACTGCCTTATAATGGCTTATTGTCATATTGCCCACGACTGTTTTGTTGGTAATAACTGTATTTTTTCGAATAACAGTACACTGGCAGGACATATCACAGTTGGAGATTATGTGGTTTTGGCTGGTATGACCGCTGTACATCAATTCTGTTCTATAGGTAATCATGCTTTTGTTACCGGGGGATCATTAGTTAGAAAAGATGTTCCGCCGTATGCAAAAGGAGCCAGGGAACCTCTTTCTTATGTCGGGATAAATTCTGTTGGCTTAAGAAGAAGAGGTTACACAACTGATAAAATAAGAGAGATTCAGAATATTTACAGAATATTGTATCAAAAAAATTATAATAATTCCCAGGCAGTTGAAATCATTGAAGCTGAAATGGAAGCCACTCCGGAGAGAGATGAGATCCTTCAATTTATAAAAGATTCACAAAGAGGTATTATGAAAGGTTATTTCAGTACTACGTAGATTAAAACAATTTTAATATGGCCAGCACATCAGACATTAGAAAAGGATTATGCATTCGTTATAATCACGATATATTTAAAATTATTGAATTTTTGCATGTAAAACCGGGAAAAGGTCCGGCTTTTGTTAGAACAAAGCTTAAAAGTGTAACTACTGGTAAAGTCATAGATAACACATTTTCGGCGGGACATAAAATTGAAGATGTACGTGTAGAAACACGTTCATATCAGTACCTGTATCCCGAAGGAGATACTTTTCACTTTATGAATACTGATGATTATAATCAGATTACGCTACAAAAAGATACGCTCGATTCCCCGGAACTTTTAAAAGAAGGTGAAGTTGTTACTATTTTGTTTAATACGGAAGACAATATGCCACTTTCAGTTGAAATGCCGGCAAGTGTAATTCTGGAAGTTATTCATTCTGAGCCCGGTGTTAAAGGAAATACGGCCACCAACGCTACAAAACCTGCAACTGTAGAAACCGGGGCCATAGTACATGTTCCTCTTTTTATAAATGAAGGCGATAAAATAAAGGTAGAGACGGAAAAAGGAACGTATATGGAACGTGTAAAAGAATAAATGAAATTTTCACAAAAACATACTTTAAAACAAATAGCTACCATTATAAGTTCTGAGTATGTGGGCGCTGAAGATTTTCCGGTAACCGGTATGAATGAAATTCATGTTGTGGAACCGGGAGACATTGTTTTTGTGGACCATCCAAAATATTATGATAAGGCTTTAGAGTCTGCCGCAACAATAATTTTAATCAATAAAGAAGTAAAATGCCCCGAAGGGAAAGCATTATTGCTTTCTGACGATCCTTTCAGGGATTTTAATAAGCTTACAGACTATTTTAAGCCTTTTGAGAAAGCAACTTCGCAAGTATCCGAGTCCGCTAAAATTGGAAAAAATACCACCATTCAACCTGGTTGTTTTATTGGCAACAATGTAGTAATAGGGGATAATTGCTTAATACACAGTAATGTTTGCATTTATGATAATTGTATTATAGGAGATAATGTTACAATTCATGCAGGTACAGTGCTAGGGGCAGATGCTTTTTACTACAAAAAAAGACCGGAAGGTTTTGATAAACTCTTGTCCGGCGGCAGGGTTGTGATAGAAAATAATGTGGATTTAGGAGCTCTTTGTACAATTGATAAAGGAGTTACAGGAGACACTATAATAAAAGAGGGTTCAAAAATAGATAACCAGGTGCAGGTAGGTCACGATACTGTAATTGGTAAAAAATGTTTAATAGCATCGCAGGTGGGCATAGCCGGGTGTGTTGTTATAGAAGACGAGGTGACTATTTGGGGTCAGGTAGGCATAACAAGCGGTATAACCATAGGAAGCAAAGCAGTTATATCTGCTCAATCGGGTGTTAGTAAATCATTAGAAGGTGGTAAAAGTTATTTTGGAACACCCGCAGATGATTTTAGAAAAAAGTA
>CALGUD010000015.1 GCA_937901915.1 uncultured Flavobacteriaceae bacterium | reverse complement strand
CCTGATAAACTATTCAAAACATAAAGTGGCCGGAATTTCTTCCGACCACTACTGGCAATTAGCCGCTTTTCTTTATTTACATATTTATATTTTATTCTAAGCCGAATTTCTACTTGCATTGATATTACCAAACAACGAGCGGGTAACCATTTTTTCATATACGGCCACTTTTTCGGTATCTACATCTTCTCGTGCATTGAGTTCTTGTATTGCTCTCAACGCAAATTGCTGAATAGTTAGCAATGGTAACACAATTTTCTCACGGATATGTATAGAAGCTCTCATTGACAGGGAATCTTCCATAAGCTCTTTATAACCGGTTAATTTAAGCAGAAGTTCCTTGGACTGGATGTATTCATTATGAATGATAGTCCAGAAATCGCCGAATTCTTTATCCTCTTTCATATAAGCTGTAAGCTTAAAGAACGATTTGGTAAGGCTCATCATACTGTTTTCTACAAGTGCCCTGAAAAAAGGTGAGTTTTTATACAAATCCTGCACCTTGTCAAACTCTCCATTATCAATAAAGCTTTGTATAGCTATACCAACACCGTAAAATCCGGGTACATTCTGCTTTAACTGGCTCCAACTGCCTACAAACGGTATAGCACGTAAATCTGAAAACACTAGTTCGTCCGATTTACCGCGTTTGGATGGCCTACTACCTATGTTTGTCTTGGCATAGTATTTTAAGGTGCTCATCCGTTCCAAATACGGTAAAAACTTAGGATGGTTTTTAAATTCTACATATGCATCATAACTTTTCTTAGCCAGTTTATCCATAGTCTTCCTGTCTTCCGGGCTTATACCGCTTTTCTCATTTCTGAACACCTGGTTCACTATGCCCGAACTGATAAGTTGCTCCATGTTGTATTGGCAGGAATCCTGGGTGCCAAAGTTAGAACTGATGGTCTGTCCCTGTATGGTAATTTGCACCTCTTCATTTTGAATAGTTGGCCCCAGGGAAGCATAAAACTGATGAGTTTTTCCACCTCCTCGTGCCGGTGGCCCTCCCCTTCCATCAAAAAAGACTACCGTTACATCATATTTTCTTGAAATTGTAGTCAAAGCTTCCTTAGCTTTAAAAATACCCCAGTTTGCCATGAGGTAACCGCCGTCTTTTGTGCCATCAGAAAAACCAAGCATAATAATTTGCTTATTCCCTCTTCTTTTAAGGTGTGCTGAATAGCTTTTGTTAGTGTACAAGGTTTCCATAACCTTATCTGCGGCCATTAAATCGTCAACCGTTTCAAAAAGCGGAACCACATCTACAGTTGGTTTTTCCCAATCGCATAAACGAATCATGGCAAATGCCTCTAACACGTTAATTACATTTCCGTTATTGCTGATAATATATCGGTTACAACCTTGTTCTCCGTTGTTTTTTTGAATAGTTTTTATTGCATATATAGATTCCAGTGTTGACCTTGTCATTTCATCGGTAAACAAATCGGGATTTATCTTTCCTGTTACTTTACTTAAAACATTTATCTGCTCATCTTCAGATAATTTTTCATAGTTTTTTGGAAAAATATCCAGACCCATTTTTTCGGACTCGGCCACTATATTGGATAAGACATGGTGATGGACCCTTGAGTCTTGTCTGATATCCAGGCTGGCAAAATGAAACCCAAAAATTTTCACTTTATTTATAAGGTCATTAACTTCTTCTACAAAAAGTGATTGATGGTTTGTTATAAGGATTTCTTTGATGGTATGTAATGTCTGTAGAGATTCTTTCTCAGTAATCTTAGTACCATTATCCATAAATACACTTTCATAAAGCTTGTCTTCAAGCTCCTCAATCATTTTGTCTACTATTTTAAAAGTAAGCCTTCTTCTTAGCCTCCGAACATCCCTGTAATAGTTTTTAAGGATAGTGGTTCGCAACCTTTCAGCTACTTTCAGGGTTATTTCAGTCGTTACAAATGGATTTCCATCTCTGTCTCCACCCGGCCAAAAACCAAGGTTTATCACCTGGTTTTCCATTTCAGTATCTTCAAAAACATTCGCCTGAAGGTAATTGTATATTTTACTTACCGACTGGTAAAATACATTTTCGAGGTACCAGATAAGACTTACTGCCTCATCAAACGGTGTCGGTTTTTCTTTTTTGAAAAACGGGGTTTTGCCTAATTGGGCAAGTAGTTTTTTAATGAAAATAAGGTCGTTATTTTCTATAGCTTTTGCGAGATCGGTTATAATCCCCAATACCTCTCCCGGGTAAAACTGTGTGGGGTGTGCCGTTAAAACCGGACGTATCTTAAAATGTTCCAGGTATTTTTTTAATTCTACCGTTTTATTTTTGGCCTGGGCTTCTTCTTTTATACTTCTTAAGGTACCCATCCCATCCATATTGTTAACCGTTGGAAATGCAGCATCCTCAATGGCATCAAACAATACAACCTGGCGTTCTATATACTGGATAAACCGAAATAAAAGTGATATTTTCTCTTCTTCGGAAGGATTTTCAAAATATTTGGAGAAAAATGAATCTACAATTTGTGACGGATTCTGGTTTTTGTCATACCCTTTTTCACATAATTCACTAAATAACGGCAATAAAACACCCGTATTTACAATTTCATCGAACGGAAGTGTTATAAAAATACTGTTATAAATCTGGTATTTAGAGAGTACACTTTCATTAAAACGATCTATTTTCGGTTTTCTCAACATTCTATTTAAATTTTGATGCGAAAATACAAAAAACCCCATCAAACCTGAAATTTGAAGGGGTTATAAAATATTTTAAAACAGAAAATTTACAATTCGTTAAAAATAGTATGCATCAGGCGTTTTTTGTCATTTATGCTTTCTTCTAAAGAAATCATGGTTTCTGTTCTGGAAACACCGTCTATATCATCTATCCTGAATATTATTTCTTTAGCATGTTTGGTATCTTTTGCCCTCAGCTTACAAAAAATATTGAACTTCCCGGTAGTTATGTGTGCTACCGTTATGTGCGGAATTTCATTTAAACGTTCGAGAACGAATTTTGTTTGATGTGTTTTTTCAAGGAAAATACCAACATATGCAATAAAAGAGTAACCAAGCTTCACATAATCTAATGTCAATGAAGACCCTTTAATAATACCTGCATCTTCCATTTTTTTAACCCTCACGTGAACAGTACCGGCAGAAATCAATAATTTTTTTGCGATGTCTGTAAAAGGGGTTCTTGTGTTGTCAATCAACATATCTAATATCTGGTGATCAACTTCGTCTAATTTAAATTTTGCCATAGGTAATTGAATTGTTTAACGAATATGCAAAAAAAATAAAATAAAATGTAAAATTCGAGCAAAAATATGTTGTTTTTTCAATTTAAACTATTTTTTGCTAAGAATTCTTCAAACAATTGCTAAATAATGTAGTATAAATCCCTCTATATCCGTGGGTGAAAATTTCGTATCGGTATTTGTGAGTTCTTTATGTCCACATAATTGCTTTAAATCCCCTACTCTATACAATTCCGGAACAAATTTAATTTTATTATTTACCAGGGTCTCTTTATAAAGGATCCCTATGTCTGTTTTTTTCTCTTTTCCATCCTCTATTAGCGGAAAATCCCTGTAAATAATGTCCAAAAAAAGTTTATCATTCTCGGGAATATCAAAATATGTTTCATAGTTATCACCTGAAACGTCTTTCTCTACAATATATGTAATTGCTTTTACTAAAGAATAAAAAATTAACTCACGGGTTTTCTCTCTCTCATAATCATTGTTATAATGTCCCGATTCAAAAAGTAAAGTAGGCGAATCCAAAGATTGAAAAGTATCGCCCACACAGTTTATATTAAAACTGTCATCATACCTTCCCACTTGCCCTGGTATCTCTTCCTGCAACATGGTATTTATGGCAGCTATAACTTCCATGCTTTTTTTGCGGGTTGGTGTTACAGTGCGGTTTTCATCCTCAGCAGGCGATAAAAACGATACCGTTGCCGGTTTGTTGGTATTGCCCACGCTGAATATTGTACGCTGATCATGTAAATTAAAACAAAAGTCGGGTTTGAATTCATTGTAAACCTGTCGTAATACTTTGCTTTCGGGCTGACTTAAGTTTTGAGCATCCCTGTTTAGATCAATTTCATTTGCGTTTACACGGGTATATGCTTTTGCTCCATCGGGATTTAACATAGGAATGATACATAAGGTACTTTTACTTAAGATTTCATTAGAAAATTCCGGATCAACGGATATAAGCTTAAGTAAATCAAATACAGCTTTAGTGGTGGTTGATTCGTTACCGTGCATTTGTGACCACATCATTATTCTTTTTGGGCCACTCCCAATCAGAATTTTGTGAATAGGGTTTTTGTTTACGGAATAACCAATAATATCAACTTCAAAAGTTTGTGCATAAGATTCAAGCAGCGCTGTAATAGAATCCAAATATATATAACGGCCTTTTAATAGAACCTCATGATTTGTGGTATACCAGTTTTTAATAAAACTATTCATGCTAAAAATATTAGTTTACAAAAGTAAACAACTAAACATTTACAATTGTAAACATTGTAAAGATCATGATAATATACATTTGTAAACATCCTTTATGCTTTTGTAATCATTAAAATACCGTCTTTAAGAGATAAAGATACATATTAAATTTAATATATTTAATATCAACTAATTATACGTAAACATATAAAGCTATTATTTAATAAAAACGATGAATTTATGACTGATATTTGCGGTTGTCTATCTATATAGTTTACAATTGTAAACAAACTAATGTGTATATTTGAATTACATTTGTAAACAATGATAAACGCAGAAAATTTTGCAAAAAGGCTTCAGGAGGTAATTGACTATTACAATATCCCTGCATCCGCTTTTGCGGATAGTATCGGGGTACAGCGTTCATCCATTTCACATATCCTATCCGGCCGTAATAAACCGAGTTTGGACTTTATTATGAAAATACTGGATACGTATCCCGAGGTAGAATTGTATTGGCTTTTAAATGGCAAGGGTTCTTTTCCCAGAGATGCTGATACGGACACTGTAAATACTACTCCTTCATTATTTGATGAACAGCCAAAACCTTCACAAAAAAAGCCTGATCATAGTGAAGATGTGCAGCCGGTTGTTAATTTTAAAAAATCAGGAGTGGACCGTATTGTTATTTTTTACAAAGATGGTACCTTTGAGGAATTCAAAAAATCCTGATTACAGATGAAATTTTTTATTTTTTTTCTATCGCTGATAACACTCTCATCCTGTTACCAGGTAGAACGTAACTGCACTGAGTTTAAAAATGGTAAGTATGAATTTAAATACGTCATTGATGATGTAGAAGTTACCGGTGAATTTATACGAAAAGATGATCTTCAGATTGAATATTACAATGGTAAGGCAGATTCCAGTAGTGTAAAATGGGTAAATGACTGTGAGTTTATTGCCAATACCATTAATCCCAAATCCATGGCAGAAAAAAAGCCTGTCCATATAAAAATCTTGACTACTTCAGAGGAATCATATACATTTGAATACTCCTTAGTTGGAAATGAAAAAAATAAACAACGCGGTGTCGCAAAAAAAATAGACTAGATGCTGGAAATATTTACTGCAGAAGCCATTGGTGCTCTTGTAACCCTTACATTCCTGGAAATTATATTAGGGATTGACAATATTATTTTTATATCAATAGCAGCCGGGAAATTACCTGATAAATTACGAAAAAAAGCAACAACCATAGGCCTGGTGCTGGCAATGGTTTTACGTATTGTATTGCTTTTTGGTATTTCTTACCTCATTGGTATGCAAAAACCCTGGTTTTCTATAGATCAAAGTTGGTTAACCGCGGAAGTTAATGGACAGAGCCTTATACTCATTGCCGGGGGATTGTTCCTGTTGTATAAAAGCACGAAAGAAATACATGAAAAAATTGAGGTTAAAGGGCACGGTGAAGAAGAAGTCAGGGAGAACAGAAGTAATACCATGTCTAACGCAATTGTTCAAATTACCCTTATTAATATAGTGTTCTCATTTGACTCCATCCTTACTGCCATTGGTATGACGAATGGTTTGGAGGGTGCATTAACACTGATGGTTATAGCGGTAGTACTTTCTGTTATAATCATGATGGTATTTGCAAACCCCGTAGGTGAATTTGTGAATAAGCATCCATCCATTCAAATATTGGGTCTTTCTTTTTTGATCCTGATCGGATTTATGCTGATTACCGAAGGTGCCCATTTGTCGCATACTATTATGTTTGACCAGGAGATTGGAAATATCCCCAAAGGTTATTTATATTTTGCCATTACCTTCTCTTTGCTGGTAGAGTTTTTAAATATGAAAATGCGAAAAAAACCGGCTGCAGGGTAAATAAACTATGAAAGTTGAAAGAGGAGTCATATACATTTAAGTCGTTACCAAAGTTGATGGTAAATAAAAATTGTTAAAACCATAATTTACTTTTCTTTTTTGCATTGCCCAAACCCTTCGACTGTGCTTACCCTAAAGTTTCAGCGACCCGCGTACCCGCCAGAATGACTTTGTTGGGCTTGCGCTCAGGGAGGCAAATCTGCCTACCGGGCGAACATAAAGTAGAAACCGAAATAGGGCTTATTGCTATGGTTAATAAGGTAGCTTTAAGACTATACTAATTTAAAATCAATTAACTATTAACTCATTAACTAATAACTTTCCCAAAGTTAGAATGAAAGCACTATCCCCTAAAACAAAAAGGCCGTCTAATACTTTTTAGACGGCCTCTTTTTTATATTATTTACTGTTTTATTTATTGGTTTCCAAGAATAATGGGCATTCCACCTTCTCCACTGCCAATTACGACAACTTTGGCATTTGGTGATCTAGCCAGTTCTATGGTGGCCTGAATCCCTTTTTCTTTTAAAATATTCTCTGTAAGGGATTCGTTCAGTATTTTATTTGCTGCAGCTTTCCCTTCAGCATCAATACGCTGGCGCTCTGCCTCCTGGGTTGCTTTTTGAATACGGAATTCATATTCCAAAGCTTCCTGTTCCTGTCCTAACTTACGTTCAATAGCGTCTTTAATGGTAGCCGGCAACGTAACATCTCTTACCAACACATCATTTAGCAGCACATATTGATCTTTTAAAATAATTTCTGTTTCAATTTGTATTTCTTCTTGTATAGCATCTCTTTTAGAAGAGTATAATTGCTCCGGTGTATATCTTCCCACTACACTTCTGGCTGCAGATCTTATTGCCGGTTTTATAATCCGGTCAACATAACTTTCCCCTTTTTCCTGGTGAAGTTTCCCAAGGTTTTTATATTCCGGTAAATACCAGGCAGTAGCATCGATAGCTATCCCAAGACCATTAGAAGATAGTACCTTCATAGTTTCAGACAGTTCCTGCTGACGCACATTATAAATAAAAACTTTGTTCCACGGTGCTACAATATGAAACCCTTCACTTAAAGGTGGTTCTTCTGTTACAACACCATCCCCAAAGGTTTTATAAAGCACTCCGGCTTCACCGGAACCTATAGTAACAGCAGATTTTGCTATGAGTATTATAGCTAATACGACAATAATAATTATTGGTATTCCAATTTTTGGTAATTTATCCATTTTAAATTTGATTTTAATTTATTAAATAAGTCCGTTATATTTCCTGAAGAACCATTCAGCAGATAGCGTTAAGGCAATAAAGGCAAGTAACCATTTCCAATCGATCAAAGGTACTATATTTTCTTTACTTTTCTGTACAGGCTTAAACCTATTATCATCCAATAATTTGTTAATAATACTATAATTAATTGGATAAGAATGCTCTCCTCCGGTATTGGTTGCTAATTGTTCCAGTTTTGTTACATTGGGGTTTAAAAATTGTTTTTCTGCTTCAAAATCGAGAATAGAAAATGAACCTGATTGAGAAATGTTTTCATTAATAGCACTAACTGTGAATTCGTATTCTGATGCTGGTAACAGTGAAAGGTCCGCTTCGTAATAATTATTTTTTAAAAGCAACGGAATGCTTCTAACTTCGCCGGAATTATTGTCCTTAAGCTGTATTTGCAGGGATGCGTTGGGGTTAAAAACATAATTCTTATCAAAGAATTCAGCTAAAATACGAACATTATTCTTTCCATAATAAAATGGTTCATAATTTAAATTTAGGCGATCCTTTTTCGTGGATGATGAGAGGTATTGAACCAGTTTACCAAAAAAAGTGTCAAATTCCTCAAAATTTTTATTAATATGGTAACTTTGCGCCCGCCATTTCCAGATATCTTCCCCTAAAAGCAATGCGACTCTTATTTCAGTATTTTCAAAAGTCAACAATAGCGGTTGATCTGTTTCTACATTTCCAATTTTACTGGTTAAAAGCACATCATACTTTACAGTAAAAGTAACGTCTCCAAAAGTTGTTTTAAGTGGTGGATATGCATCAAAATTAATATCCTCTATCAGAAACGATGAAAAATTTGAATTAAAAACAGGCTGTACATCTTCGATGGCGGAGGAAGGTGCTTTAGTAAAATATCCCTGAATTCTATTTAAAAAATTCCAATCCGTGTTTGTGCCCGTAATGATGAGAAAATTCTTTTTTTGAGTGTTTAATTGATTCAGGATATTATTAAACTTATTGTTTGGCTGATATAGTATAACTAACTCAAAATCATCTAGTTTTATATTATTCGAATAAGGTTTTTCAATGACCAGTGAACGTTGCTCATTACTTTCAATTATCTTTTTTAAACTCCCAAGGTCCGGATGCAAAATGTCAGAAATAATAACCACATCAGTTTTCTGGTCAATAACTTCTACAGCAAATGCCCTGCTATTGTTACTTATATTTCTTTCGTTTGAAAGTGGTATTATTTCTGCCTTATACTTTTTTACACCTATACTGTTGGCCTTAAGTTCTACATTGATAATTTTTGAATTGTTTCCGGGTGATAAAGTAATGTTTTCATTATACAAAACATGATCTCCGCTACTTATAACAAACTTCGTATTAATTGATTCGTTTGAGTTCCGTAACTGTCCTTCATAATTAATGATTATTTCAACAGGGAATTTATTCTTTAGATAGGTATATCTGTTTACATTTAACTGTTGGATTTTAAGGTCGGTATATTTAGTTGTATCACCCAAAATAATGGGAAATATGGGTTGTTTATAATTCTTTAAAGAGAACTCATAATCACTACCATAGGTTTGGTTACCGTCCGTTAATAAAATTACCGGAGCTGTTAATCCTTTATTGATTTCTTCTAATGAATTTAATGCTTTTGTGATATTGGTCTGTGATCCTTCAAAGCTTAATGAATCATTTATATTTAGTTGATTATCAAATGAGTATGATTGAATATTAAATCTTTCCTTTAAGCTTCTATTATTTTTTATTTCATCATTTAAAGATCTTAATAATTGAGCCTGATCCAGGTATTCAATGGAAGAGGAGTTATCGGACAGAACGTTCAACACCGGTTTTTCAATAAAATAATTAACCTGTTTAAATTTTGGATTGATAAGTAGAATTAAAACACCAAAAATAGTAAGTGACCTTAAAACGCTAAAAACAATAGAGTACCTGCCCCCCTTATATTGAAACAAAGCCAGGGTAATTGCAATTACCCCGGAAGCTATAATTAATAATATTGTTCCTAAAGACATAATTTAGTGTTAGAAGATATGTATAGCTGTTGGAACCGGAAAAGAACGATACCAAACGGGTATTTTAGTGTTTACTTTATGGTTATGTTAGCATTCCACCATCCACATTAATAACCTGACCGGTTATATATCCAGATAAGTCGGATGCAAGGAAAACACATGCATTAGCCACATCTTCGGGTTGGCCTCCACGTTTGAGCGGGATGGCATCCCTCCATCCCTGTACAATTTTTTCATCCAGTACACCGGTCATTTCTGTTTCAATAAACCCGGGTGCAATTACATTAGACCTTATATTTCTGGATCCCAATTCAAGGGCTATGGATTTAGAAAAACCAATAATTCCGGCTTTTGATGCTGCATAATTAGATTGTCCGGCATTACCTTTAACCCCAACTACAGAACTCATGTTTATAATAGACCCTTTTCGTTGTTTTAACATGGTTCTTTGCACAGCTTTGGTCATATTAAAAACTGATTTAAGGTTGACTTCTATCACTTTATCAAAATCTTCTTCAGATATACGCATTAAAAGATTATCCTTTGTAATCCCGGCATTGTTAATTAAAACATCAATAGCTCCGAATTCTTTTACAACTTCTTCTGCAAGCTCCTGGGCCTGATTATAGTCGGCAGCATTACTTTGATACCCTTTTGCCTTCACCCCTAAAGCATTAAGTTCTTTTTCCAATTCATTAGCTGCCTCTACAGAAGAACTGTATGTAAATGCTACATTGGCACCATGTTCAGCAAAAATTCTTGCAATTCCTTTACCTATTCCACGGCTGGCGCCGGTTATGATCGCTGTTTTTCCTTCTAATAATTTCATTAATATTGTTTGTTGTTAAGTTATTAGGTTATGAGTTATTGTTACTGAGTTAAATGAGTTGATTAAGTATGACCGGTTGTTCCAAAGGGGAGAAAACTTCATTTTATTAATAGATTTTAAAACAAAAACCAAATATAGCAAATAGTCATATCAACATACAAAAATCCCCGCTATTTTAGCAGGGATTTTGGCTTTTATAGGAATCATTTAAGATTTTATAGGCTCCGGTTTTTCATAATTAAACAGATAATCTACATCTATTTCTTTTATAACTCCTAATTTACTGAGAGATTCGAGATCCACATCATTTTTGTTTCCAATAACCATCACATCATACGTTTCTCCCTTTATATTTTCATCAAAAAATGTTTTCAGATCGGCCATGTTCATTTTATCAATCGCATCATACATTTTTTTCCTGTGATCTTCTGTAATCCCCCTTTTCTTTAGCCTCTCGTAATTCCAAAAAATATTTGATTTGGTTATACGGTCGGCTGCTAATTGTTTTAAGGTAGATTCTTTAGCTGCCTGGAATTGATCTTCTGCTTCGGGCATATTGGTCATTAAATCCATCATAGCGTCAACAGCTTGCGGAAGCTTATTTGCCTGAGTTCCTATATACGCATACGTATAGTTTGGCTTCTCTTTTTCCTGAGCATTTGAATATGATGAAAAGGCTGAATACGCTAAAGATTTGGATTCGCGGATTTCCTGGAATACTATGGACGAGAGTCCGCTACCAAAATAGGTGTTAAAAAGATTGGATGCTGCCAGTTTTTCGACATCAAAATCTTCACCTCTGGCTAAAAACAGCAGTTCTGCCTGTACCATGTCGTAATTAACAAAATATACATTTCCTCCTGTTTCTTTATTCAGGTATGATTTTTTTTCAGGATAATCCTTTAATTCTGCCGGCACAGTGTGTTTTTCATTTAACGCAGTTATGGTACCGTCAATATTATTTCCGTAATAAAAAATCCTGTGTTTGTAGTTTCGAAGGTCTTTTACAAGATTTATCAGTTCCTGTGGATCAATTTCATTTAATTCTGTAATTGTATAATTATCACGTAGCCTGGAGTTTTCTCCATATTGTGCGTAATTGAACAATCCATTCCACATAATATTTCTTTTGTCTGTCTTTCCCTCTTCCCTTTGTTTTGCAATTTTCTGAACATATTTGTCATAAGCATCCTGTGTAGGGACTGCATTAGACCATAAGTGCTCTAAAAGTTCCAGTCCTTTATCCAGATTTTTACTTAAGCCGGAAACTGAAATATTGGACCGGTCATCACCTGATCTAACTCCGTATTCTACCCCGTATTTATAAAATTCCTTTTTTAAATCTTCTGGCGAAAATTTATCAGTCCCCACATATTCCAGGTAACCAATAGCCAGGTCCAGCTTTTTATCATTGTCTTTCCCCATATCAAAAATGATATTTAATTCCGCCAGGTCATTAATGGTGTTCTCTATGTAAGATACCTCAAGGTTATTTTTTGTTTTAGTTTTTTTAATTGCTTCCTGATAATTTACAACCTGTGGTTCAATTTCCGGGGTTTCTATTTTGTTGAATGCTACTAAAAAAGGGGATTTTTTATCCCTGTTTAATTCTATTGGAGTAATCCCGGGATTTTCAACTTTTACCAGGCCGGTATTTTCACCTTGCTTTTTATAAACAACTACATAGTTATCTACAAAAAAAGTATTGGCAAAATCAACTAATTCCTGCTTGGTTACTTTACGGTATTTGTTAAGTCTGTCAACCCTATCCTGCCAATCCTGAAAATGCACAAAGGAATGTACATATGCATTGGCAACTGATGAAGCATTTTCATAACTACGTGTCTGGTTAAGCTCGAGGTCATTAACAACTGCATCGATCATCCAATCTTCAAACTCACCTTTTTTAATCAATTCTATTTGCTCTAGTAGTAAATCCTTAACCTCTTCAAGCGACTGATTTGTTTTAGGGTAACCATACAAGGTAAGGACCCCGTAGTCATTAAAAAACCTGGGATAGGAACTTGCTCTAAGAACTTTTTGCTTCTGGTTCAGGTTTAAATCTATAAGGCCTGCATTGCTGTTTGCCAGGATCATGTCAATTAATGAAATATATTTTTCATCTTCAGTGCCCAAACCACCTGTTCTGAATGCTATATTTACCCTTTCTGCCTCGGGTCCTACTACTTCTCTGACAACCGGGGAAGTGATAGATTCCTCTTTAGGCCTTTCAGGGTAATTAACTTCCTTAGATTCAAAACTTCCAAAATTTTCGTTTACTTTTTTTATGGTAGAATCAAATTCAAGATCGCCCACTAAAACAACAGCTATGTTATTAGGTACATAATACGTATTAAAATAATTATGTATAGCAACCATTGAAGGATTTTTTAAATGTTCTGAAACGCCAATGGTTGGCTGCTGGCCGTATGGGTGATTTGGAAACAAAGCATCCATAAGTTCATATGATTCTTTTCTTCCGTCACTATCCTGGGCACGGTTGAATTCTTCATAAACAGCTTCTAATTCTGTATGGAAAAGCCTTAAAACCAATTGACTGAATCGCTCACTTTCCAGTTTTAACCATTTATCCAATCCATTGGCCGGTATTTTATTTGTATAAACGGTTTCTTCATGCCAGGTCCAGGCATTCGTACCTTCGGCACCTAGCGAACTTACCATTTTATCATACTCGTTTGCAATGGCTATTTTTGAAGCTTCCAATGATACACTATCAATTTTTTTGTAAATAATTTTTTTCCTTTCCGGATCCTTTTCAGATTTATGCTCTTCATATAAGGCAGATATCTGATCCAGGTATTTTTTTTCTTCTTCCCAATTTTGGGTACCTATTTCATCGGTACCTTTAAATACCATATGTTCTAAATAGTGTGCAAGACCTGTATTGTCAGCAGGATCGTAAACAGAACCTGCCCTTACTCCAATGAAGGTCTGGATTTTGGGTTCGTCTGTATTCTTGCTTAAGTAAACTTTTAAACCGTTGTCTAAGGTGTATAGCCTGAGGCCTGTGGGGTCATTTTCAAAGGTTTCATATTTGAAACCATTAGCGTCTGTTAAAACTTCCTTTTCTGAAGCTGTGTTTTCTTTTTTACAACTAAAAACAAGAAATCCAATAATAAATAAATAAACTAGTTTTTTGATTCTCATAAGTGTGTTTTTTAATTTGATGAATAATGAATGGATCCTAAATATAGGGTCTTAGTAATCCAAATGTAAAATAATTATGGGTTTTTTAACAGGAGTTTGTAAGAATTTCGATAAGTAGTTACCATTCCCCCAAAAAAAAATCCCGGCTTTTTTTAGTTAAAAAACCGGGATCGAACTACTTTATATGTATATTATTTCATCACTTCTGCTACTTTTTTTCCAATTTCAGCAGGAGATTCTACTACATGGATTCCACATTCACCCATAATTCTCTTTTTGGCTTCGGCTGTATCATCTGCGCCGCCTACAATAGCACCGGCATGACCCATGGTACGTCCTTTAGGGGCGGTTTCACCTGCAATAAAGCCTACAACCGGTTTTTTATTACCGTTTTCTTTTATCCATCTCGCAGCATCAACTTCCAGTTGTCCGCCTATTTCACCGATCATTACAATGCATTCAGTCTCAGGGTCGTTCATAAGTAATTCCACAGCTTCCTTGGTAGTAGTTCCTATAATAGGGTCTCCACCAATACCGATCGCAGTAGTAATTCCCAAACCTTGTTTAACAACCTGATCAGCAGCTTCGTATGTTAAAGTTCCCGATTTTGATATAATACCTACTTTGCCTTTTTTAAACACAAATCCTGGCATAATACCTACTTTGGCTTCACCCGGAGTAATTACTCCCGGACAATTCGGACCGATTAAACGGCAATCTTTATTTTTTAAATATTCAGCTGCTTTAATCATATCAGCCACCGGAATACCTTCCGTAATTGTTATAATTACTTTTATACCAGCATCGGCAGCTTCCATAATGGCATCTGCTGCAAATGCGGGTGGTACAAATATAATTGAAGTGTCTGCACCTACATTATCTACTGCGTCTTTTACAGTATTAAACACCGGTTTTCCCAAATGAGTCTGCCCCCCTTTTCCGGGAGTTACACCACCAACCAGGTTGGTGCCATATTCAATCATTTGTTCTGCGTGAAATGTTCCTTCACTTCCGGTAAAACCCTGTACTATAATTTTTGAATTCTTATTGACTAATACACTCATTTATTTGTTTTTTAAACCTGACAAAAATAACGTATTGATTACGATTAATAAAGTTTTTTATACTTAGATATTACTAAAAATGTACTTAAGTTTTTTTTAATCTTTCAATAATACTCTGTTTGCTAAATCTGTCTTCTACAACTTGTCTTATTTTTTGAACTTCATATTTTTCAAAATG
>CALGUD010000014.1 GCA_937901915.1 uncultured Flavobacteriaceae bacterium | reverse complement strand
AAATAACAATATATAACAAAAAAAGTCGGAAGAATAATCTTCCGACCATGAATAGTTAAAAAACCTGCTTTTTTTATTACGTCTGTTCACAAATATTTAAACTTAAAAATTAAACCTGAATGAAATATTAGGAACAAATGCCAATGACAAATTCTCAATTTCTTGTGCCATTTCACTGTTATCAGGAGAGACCCGATAATAACGGTTAATTACATTCTTTCGATTTAAAAAATTTAAGCCCCCTAAAATCAGTGAGAGTGAAGATGTATCAGTAAAATCATGATTATATGAAATACTGGCATCGACCCGCATATAATCGGGTAAATTATGCTGATTAGGTTCTTCATAATTAACCTTTGTAAAGTTTCCGTCCTGGAAGGTTTGTTCATTTTCAATAGGCTTTGTATAGGGCCTGCCTGTTTTCCAGATAAATCCTGTAGATACCTTTAAATTTTTATAAATATTATAGGCCGCCCCTACTGAAAACGAATGTGTAATATTAAAGTTTGCGGGGAAACTATTTGCGGACACTTCCTCAAATTTATACTGATTATCATTGTACGTGTAACTTATCCAGGTATTTCCATCTATAAATCGTTTACTCAATAAAAACTCAGCCCCTATTGCACTACCCGAACCCGTAAATCCGTCATATTGATTCTGAACATTGAATTCCTGGCTTTCCGTGATAATACCTTCAATATTTTTATAGAATCCGGTCAACTCAATAAACCACCCATTATTTTTATAATCCACTCCTACCGATACCTGCCTGCTCTTTAGCAAAGGAATCGTTTCATCGTCACTAACTACCCAACGCCGGCTTTCAACACCTAAAAAATCCTCATTTAAATCTACAAACTGGGTAGTTGCCTGGTGTTTAAATTCGCCTTGTAATTTCAGGGAAAATGCATCCGACAATTTTTGATTTAAACTAAGTCGTGGTTCAACCAAAAACAATCCTAAATGTTCTAAATAATTACCTCTGGCACCAACCCTTAAATAAGTAGCATCTTTTAAATATGAAAATTCTGAATATAGCCCATGTTCACGCATTACATTTTTTTTGACAATCTGGTAGGTAGGGTTTTGAACAAAACTGGCATTTTTTGTCCCGGTTTCGGTAAAACTATAGCCTGACAACCATGACAGGTCATCTGAAATCTTATATTTTAAATTGAATTTAATTTCGGTTTCCAATACTTCATTATGCTGAAGCAATTTTTGGTCTGTGTCGGCTTTTTCATCAAAAGCTTCGAGGCCATATTTCGTATAGTAAGCTGTTAATTCTGTTTGGAAAGAATTCCATTGACTGGTTAATGACGCTCCAAGTCCCAGATTCTCTTGCGTCAACGAACTTTTTAGCGTCTCCGGGTTTTCTACATTTGCTATTTTCTCTTCATATACGAGGTCATTATACACATTTAATAAACTCACCCTTAATTTATGCTTGTCATTGATATCATATAAAATCTTGGAGCTGAAATCATAAAAAAAGAAATCAGAATTTGTTTCTCTATTTTCATTTTCTACACCAGTTACTTTAGAATCCTGGAAACTACGTTTAAAATAGGCATCATACGCCGGTGAAGCGTAGATATCCGTGAAAGAACGCCTCCCTGATAAATGAAAAGCAAATTTTTCATTTATTGGGATCTGAAATACGGCATCAGCACTGATCATATTACTACCTACACTCCCACTAAATTTCTCATTAACTTCATTATCTGACTGCATATTAATAGTGCCTGAAATACCATCGGTAAATTCCGCGCTGGTTCCGTTTTTAACAACACTTATTTTATTGGTTATTTGCGGATTAAAAGAAGAGATCAGTCCAAAAAAATGCCCGGAGTGATACATTTTTATATCATCCCATACTATGAGGTTCTGGTCATGGCTTCCACCCCGTATATTTATATCGGCAACAGATTCATTTACACTTTCTACTCCGGGTAAGATCTGTATGGTTTGTAATACATCGGCATCTACAAGTCCCGGTAATATTCCGAAATCTTTAGTCGACATGTCAATACTCCCATCAATTCTTTGATTTATCCCCGTAGTAAAAATATTGGTAACCACTACCTCGCTTAACTCATACTGTATTGGTTGTAATAAAATTATGGGGCAGTTAACGGTTTGCCCAACAATTTCAGAAACAGTTAATTGTTTAGTCTCATACCCCATATAACTAATTGTTAATTGGGCATGCGGATCGGAATCTTCCAATACAAACTTCCCATCCTCATTGGTTACTGTGGCTTTTTGAGTTGAAATATAAACAGATGCTGCGGGCAAGACTTGTTGTGTAGTTTCATCTGCAACAAAGGCACATATACTAATTTTATCCTTAAATGCTACTGCTATCCTTGTGTTATCTATCAGTTTAAAACTAAGTAAAGGATGTGTATTTAACACTTGAACGGCTTCGGTAAGGGAAATCGCTTCAGTAGGAAGTGATACATATATATTTTCAAGGTCACTTTTAACATAAGAAAAACGTATTTCATAGCGTTGTTCCAAAACTTCAAAAGCTTCCGCTACCGGAAACTTCTCTTGTGCAAAGGCCTGGATTGAAAATAATGACAAGAAAAGAAATAGACTTCTTTTCATATTAATTGTTTGAATACAGTTTAACTGTGTTATCATTCACAATCTCATACTTCATATTTAAAGGAAAGGTAACAGATTCTAATGCCGATTCCAAGCTGGCATGGCTAAACCCTCCTGTAAAGTTCTTTTGCGTCATATCGGCATCTGTGTTTACCTTAACCCCAAATTGTCGTTCCAGTTCTTCTAAAACAAGGTTAAAAGGAACGTTGTTAAAATTACTTTCATTGTTTAACCAATCGGGGGATGCATTACTGAACGTTGAAACTTCTCTTAATTCACCATTTACAAATGCTAAATACTGTCCACGAATTAAAAATATTTCTTTACCCTGTGTAGTTACTTTTACTTTTCCTTCATAACAATATACCTCAAAGAAGCCATTTCGCTGTCGGATATTAAACTGTGTCCCAACCACGGTTACCGTTCCCAAATCAGTCTCTACATCAAAAGTGTTTCCTCCGGTTACCTTAAAAAAAGCTTCCCCGGTTAAGGAGACTTTTCGTTCTTTCTCCCATTTTTTATCGGAATATTCAATTCTTGAGCCTGCATTTACGATTACTTCAGAATTATCGGGTAATTCTACGGATATAGTTTCGGCAAAATCTGTTCTTATAACTTTATTCGTATCAAAAAATAAGAGAGACAATGAGATCAATAATATTACTGATGATGCCACGGCCAACCATCTTTTTACAGGGTTAAGCCTAACTATCTTTGTTTTTGGCTTTTTCATGGTATTAAATTCTGCCAAAGCCTCTTCTGCATTAAATTCAGGCTTTTTAAATCCTTTTGTTCTTTCAATAACAGCTACCAATGCAGTATAATCTTCGGTTTTGCTGAACTCTTTAAGTTCAGCTTCCGTAAGGTCATTATTGAGCCATTTTAGTATGGTTTCTTTATTCTGCATGGTCTTTCTTGAGCTTTTCTATACATAGGACAACTAAAAAGTTGTTTTCCCTACCCTAACTTTTAAAATATTCGAATTCTTCTCTTAGCCTGGTCAATGCACCCATCATTCTCTTTTCAACAGCTTTAATGGAAACACCCAACATATTGGCTATTTCCCTGTATTTTTTTCCTTCCATCCTGTTTAACAAAAAAACCTCACGCTGGGCATCTGTTAAATTGGCAATAGCGTTTTGTAACTTTCTCATATACTCACTTTCCTGCATTATAAATTCCGGGTCTTCATTGGTTGACTCCTTTGCAGGTTCCATTTTTGTATATTCTAAAACTACTTTTTTATGTTTTACTACATTTAAAAATAAGTTGTTCGCTGTTGAAAAAAGGTATGTCTTTGCTTTGTCAAAATTAATTTCACCACACTTATCCCAAACTTTCATAAAAGCTTCCTGCATTAAATCTTTTGCCTGGTCTTTATCGCCACATCTGTAGTACATAAAGCTAAACAACGATTCGGCATGCTCCAGGTAAAAAGAATTAAAGACAGGGTCTTTACAAAGTTCGGCTATAGTTTCAGACATTTACATTAATTATTATGACATAAAAGTAAAAAAAATTACTTTCAGGGTAGGGAAAACAATTTTTTAGTTGTCTTACCTGTACAAAGCAACAATAAAACAATTATTTCAAAAATAATAACACTAAAGGTAGGGTAAATAAAAACTGAGGTGTCTTACCTCTGAAAACAACATATCATGGAAATAAAAACATATATAAAAAGTATGACTTCATTGATTGTCCTTTTGACAATTATATCTTGCCAGGATGATATTGATATTGATACATCTACTGAAGAGACAAATAACAGCGAGTCTGTTTTTACGTCAAAAGCACAAAGAAACACTATGTTTGATGGTTCATTAGATGATGTACTTGATAATGCTCCCTGTTTTGCCGTTCAGTTGCCAGTAAGTGTTCTTTTAAACGGAATAGAAACCAATATCTCTACTCTTACTGACCTCAACCTAATTGGCGAAACCGATGTGGTAGAACTATTTTTCCCAATAACAATAACGAATTATGATTATACAGAAACAGTTATTAATAGCGAAGAGGAATTTAACCAAGTGGTTGATGACTGTGAAACTTTAACAGAAAATAATGAAGGGCCTGTTACATGTGCAGATATTAATTTTCCAATTCAGGTTTTTACCTCAACAAATGCACAAGTTCAAAATGATTTCACCATCAATAGCAATGAAAACATGTATGTTTTTATTGAAAATTTAAATGAAAATGATGTATATACAATTAATTATCCCATAACAGTAACTACAGAACAAGACTCAGAAGTCACAGTTCAGAGTGATGCCGAACTGGAAGCTATCCTAGACAGCTGTAGTAACTGACTTTAGCAGAAAAAATCAATCAACACATTAAAATTATCACTCAGAAAGTGGCGACTTCCTGAGGTTGGACAACTCACGCATAATTTAAATAGATTATTAACAAACATTAAAATTATTAGTTATGAAAAATTTAGTATTCAAATTTGGAATTTTAGCAGTGATCATGGGGTTTATTTCATGTTCTGATGATGATAACACAGACAATCAAGATCCCAACAGTGAAACGTACAACACTTCTGTAGCCATTACCGATGCGCCTATAGATAATGCCAATGTAACGGCAGCAGTTGTAACTATTACCGATGTAAAAATAGATGGTGTTTCCCTTGAAGGTTTCAGCAAAACTACAATAGACCTTATGACACTTCAAAACGGAACAATATCAACTTTGGGTAATATAGACCTTAAAGCAGGAACTGTTTCTAATGTGAGCCTTGTACTGGATTATGAAGCAGATGCACAAGGAAATTTTCCGGGAGCTTATATTGAAACCGTAGACGGGGTTAAACACCAATTAGAAGCTAGTGTTAATGAAATATCTATAAATGATGAGGTAGAGATCATTGCTTCGGCTACTAATGAAATCATTATCGATTTTGACCTTAGAAAAACAATTACTGAGTCTGGTGAAACCACCGATCAGTATGATTTTGTTACAAATGCTGAATTATCCGCGGGGCTAAGATTGGTAAATAGTGTAAAAGCGGGAACGGTTACCGGTACAGTTTCCGATGTGGAAGAAACAACAGACCTGGTTATAGTATATGCTTACGAAACAGGCACATACACAGCTGCGGAAGCTGAAACTCAGGGAGAAAGTAATATTCAATTTGCCAATGCAGTAACCAGCAGTATTGTAAGTTCTGCAGACAGCTCTTACGAATTGAATTTTCTTTCAGAAGGAAATTATGAAGTGCACTATGCTTCCTATACCGATGAAGACGAGGATGGTGAATTTGAGTTCAACGGAATGCTTTCTGTAGAATCACTAACCGATATTGCATTAAACAATATTCATGTGACTTCAAGTATGAATCTGTCACTTAATGTAATAGTAACAGGTAGTTTATAATTAGTTAGATTTTGGGGACGGGATTGGGTCGCAGTAAAATGCGGCCTTTTCCTGATTTTCAACCATGCAGTCAATATTCATTTGCACAACCGAAATTATTAAATTTGCAACACTTATATTTAATGTAAATCATGAAATTAATGAGAAATATAATTTTAATACTGTGTACAGTTCTTTGTATACTTTCGTGTTCTAAAGATGATTCAGGTGAAGAGAATGGGTTAGATACCTCGGGAAATTCTAAAACCACGGGTGCATCGGCCAATGATTTTCTTTCAGAAAATGAATTTCCAGAAATGTTTATTGAAATTGTTTATGTTGAAGGATTTAAACCCACGGAAACAGCTATTGATAACTTTGTCTCGTTTCTTGAAGGCCGGCTAAACAAACCTGGAGGGATTGTAATAGAACAAAGAGCAATTGCTTCACCCGGTATATCTGAATATTCAGTAACTGATGTAATTAATATAGAAAAAGAGCATCGTGAAAAATATAATTCCGGAGGACAAATAACAGTATTTGGTTTTTTTGCTGATGGCGAATATGCGGAGAATACTGAAAATTCATCAGTATTGGGAATTGCCTACAGGAATACTTCTTTTGCTATTTTTGAAGAAACCATCCGGGATTTCAGCGGTGATGCTTTTGCACCTGCGTTAAGTGTATTGGAAACTACCGTTATAAATCATGAGTTCGGACACTTATTAGGATTGGTTAATGCCGGAACAACGCCTCAAAGTGACCATCAGGATACAGGACATGGAAAACACTGTACTGAAGAAGAGTGTTTAATGTATTGGACCGCCGAAACCGGTGAAGGCTTATTAAGTATGTTTACCGGAGGCGCCGTACCTTCACTTGACCCTCAATGTATAGCCGATTTACAGGCAAATGGGGGGAAATAAATATTAATAATAAAATCAGATAAAATGAAAAAGATATTTTTATTAACAGGAACATTATTTTTAAATATATTGTTTATTAATGCACAGGATAGCAATGTGGGAATAAAAGGAGGGTATAACCTGGCCGCAGTAAGTTTTGACGGTGATGGTGAAACAGGACAGCGCCACGGGTTCCATATTGGTTTTTATGGTGAATCTTTCATTAATGAGCACTTTTCCATTCAACCGGAACTATTGTATTCGCAACAAGGGTATGAAATAGAAAACGGAAGCAGCACCTTCACCCAAAAAATTAATTATATCAATTTACCGATGATGCTGAAATTGTATCCTAGTAAGAACTTTTTCCTGGAAACAGGCCCACAAATAGGATTGGCTATTTCTCATAAAGAAGAGTTTGACAGTTTGTTTGAAACAAACGGGGAATATGACCCTGAAAATTTTGACTGGGGATTTAACTTTGGGGGTGGATTTAAAACTGATTCAGGCGTGAGCTTAGGTGTTCGTTATCATTTGGGAATGGGAGATATTTATAATGATGGCCAACCCAAAAACAGGGTTTGGCAATTCTCATTAGGGTTTGATTTTTAATTTTTCCTTTATTTAAGTGTGAAGATACAATAAAGAGACTTTCTAAAAAGGTATTAAAACTGTCTGTTCGAGCGCAGTCGAGAACTATAACCTTAGGTTTCGACTGCGCTCAACCTGACATATAATTTCATATATACCTTATATACACCTTTTTAGAAAGTCTCTTTATCGCTATTTTTCCTTTATCAACCCATCATCTGCAAGTTGATCTGCAATAGCCTCTGCATACTCTTCTACAAATATTTCTACATCGACAGGGTCATAGGTTTTTGATTGTGCCGACCACAGTAATTCTTCAGTATCAGCATCATACAGGTTACTTTCCATATAATACACCTTATCTTCAGTATAATAACCGGTGTTATAAGTTATTGGGAACATGGTATCGTAGTAACCGTAAAAATTCCCGTAATAGCTGTACCGCATAGGCGTAGGATACATTGAAGTTCCGGGAACATAATGTGTATCCGTTTCAACATCCTGGACTGTGACAGTAAATATGGCATCGGCCTCAGTACTTTGGATTGTAGACAATAATTCTTCTTTTGAGGGTTTATTATCGGAAGAAAATGTTCTTGTAAAATTATTATGAC
Organism: uncultured Flavobacteriaceae bacterium; assembly: GCA_937901915.1. Classification (GTDB taxonomy): domain Bacteria; phylum Bacteroidota; class Bacteroidia; order Flavobacteriales; family Flavobacteriaceae; genus Abyssalbus. The sequence continues at coordinate 20,545 of CALGUD010000014.1, read as the reverse complement.
TAGTAATGGCATTTACCCCTCTTAGTTCGGCTCTGGCCGCCAATTCATTCTCCAATGTCGTTTGCAGTTGCCTGTCTCCGGTTAACGCAGCAATAAATACATTGTTATAATCTTTATCTGCCAATTGTTCTTCATTTATCCATGATCCTGTTATCCTGGTACTAGAGCCACAAGCACTTAATATGAACAGAAATAGAAGTACTATTATATATCTCACTTTCATAGTCAAAATTTTTAAATTAAACATTCTCTGTAGGATTTTGAATTTTGTTATCAAAACCGAACAGTTTTTATACTGCAGTATTATAGAAACTTCTAACTGCATGTTCACCATATTCCCTCTCAAGTCTTCTCATGGTAAAATGAGCTTTCGCAATCCTCTGAAAATGGTCAATAAATATAAAATTAATAGATCCACCTCCTATAGCACCTACTACCGGAACGGCCTGGGCCATAAATTTTTCAGTAACCTGAATACCAAACCTTGCTGCAATAATTCCCAGGAATTTCATAATGGGGTTACCACTTAAAACCAAAAACTGATCAATACCTATAGGTCCATTTTTGGCTACGAAGGCTGAGGCTCCTTTTAATGCTGAGTTTAATGCTAACCGGGTCGCGTAATAACTGGTATCTGCAGCATCATCTTCTGTAGAAGGCCCTCCTAATGCAAATACTTCAAGGCATACGAGATGTGTATCCATTTTAGTAATATCTTCCCCTTCACTTCTTGCAATATCAAGAATAGTACGCATCATAAGTTTGGTAGAAATAAGCAAATCTGTTGCAAATCCGGCTAAACCGAAAAAACCTCCTATAATGCCGGACGAAGTAACCGCAGCTTTATAAATATAATCTGAGGATCGTTTCCTCACATTACTTTCCAGAGTTAAAAGATTAGCCCTTATCATTCCTACCAATGTTTTGTGAGCTAAATCATCCAACTTTTTCCTTTTTTCAGGTGAAAGTTTATCAAATCCGGTTTCTATGCTACTGCCCAACTGATTTAATTTCCTGATAACAGGGCTCACCTTTTCCAAATTATTCTTTGCCTTGTAAATAAGTACCTGATCTTCATCAGATATTTGGTGTACTGTTGCAATATGACTTTCTTCACTCATAAGTTTACAAAAATAAATGATATTTCATCTATCAATTTATGAAACCTTACTTACTTATGCGTGCCGAAATGCACTAATAATTACTTTAAATGAGTAAATAATCAATGAAGTTGAATGCTCGTGGTTCTGTGATGGTTAGAGGGGTTATAAACAATATAATCAACGCTTTGAGAAATGCATAAATTCGGAATCCTCATATTCTATCATCAATGTATCACCTTCAATCGTATAAGTCAGAGTATCACTTGTCATTGCTGCAAAAAACATAGAACCCCATGTAGATTCTGCTGCAAAAGTAGAGCCCATATTTTCAATGATAAGTTGATTTGATGAAACGGAATAATCACCAAAAAAAGAATTTGCTTCCGTATTCCCCTCGAAGGTATCAACTGCAAAGGTAATTGTTATTGGGTTTGAATCTTCAGGAGGTGTATGAATAATACCACTATCCTGATCCTCAAACCGGATCAACTCCCATGTGCCTGTTATACTTGTTGTGTTATCATTATCTGTTGAATCATCATCATTATTACATGAAAAAGTGATTAAAAACAGTATAGAAAGTACAAAAGTGGAAAGTGTTCTTTTCATATCAATGTTTTTTAAAATGCATGAATTTAGAATCTTCATACTCAATTTTTAAAGTATCACCTTCTAATAAAAAGGACATAGTTCCGTTAGTAAATGCTTTTAGAAATCTATCTCCCCATGTGGATTCGGATACTAAAGTAGAGTTCAGATTCTCGATCTTTATTTCACCTGATGAAACAACATAATCCCCTGCAAAAGAATTTGCAGCTGTCTTTCCCTCAACTTTATGATCTGTAAATGTAATTAATATCGGGGTTTTTGAATCCTCAGGTGGTATACGTACCATGTTCCTGGAAGTATCTTCAAACCGGATAAGTTCCCATGTTCCCATAATATTCGATTGTATATCCGAATCAGCCTTGCCGGATGCCGACGAAACAACATTACCACATGAAAAGGTGATAAAGATTATAAAAATTAAAATTAATGGTATCTTTCTCATAACAATGTAATTAACTCTGTTATAATACATACGAATAGAGTGAATAATTTGTTGTTTTTTAAAAGGTTATTCTGATCAACCTTTCTTGCTTTTCTCTTCAATCCATTTAGAAAGGTACTTTGTGGCCTGTAGCCTGTGGTACTGCAACATTGCTCCCGTAAAATTAGAAGCGCGATGTTCTGAAATTAACTGTGTTACGTCCTCCAACCGGTTTATAAAAACTGAGGCATATTTTTTAAAAGAAAAATGGGTGTTTAGTATATGGAATCCGTTCTGTTGTGCAATTTCCCAGGCTTGTTCATTATTATACAACAATACTGCCTTTTCAATAAATTCAGCATCTGAAGTAGTTACGTGTCCGCCCCAGGGTTCATTAAAACACATACCTTCCGCACCTATTGCAGTTGTAATGCTTGGCGTTCCATTTTGCATCGCTTCGAGTAACTTGCCTTTTTGACCGGCACCAAAACGCAGTGGGGCCAAACAAACTCTTGCATTTTGCATCACCTCATTGGCATCGTTTACCCATCCTCTTACAAAAACACCTTGCTTCGGATTGTGCAAATTTTTTATTTTATGTGAGGTGTAAGCTCCGTAGATATTTAATTCAGCATTTTTTAAATGCTTTCGTATTTCCGGAAATAATTCGTTTACCAAATGTATTACTGAATCTACATTGGGCAAATGTTTAAAATTACCTATAAATATGAAACCGTTACGATCTTTAAATTTTGGCAGCTTGCTTAATTCAGCTGCATTTATTTCATCAATCATAAAAGGAAGGTACAACAACAGCTGCTCCGGAAAATGAAAGTGTGAGATGAGCAGTTCTATCTCATTTTTGGAGATGATCAAGGATAAGTCACACCGGTACATAGCAGCAATTTCCCTGAAAGTTGTTTCTGAATTAAAATCGGGTTCTGTTTTATTCTTTAACGCTTCTTCACGGGCATTTCTTAAAAAGTGCAGGTCTTCGGTATCTAAGACCCTTAATGCCTGCGGACAAGCCTGTGCTACACGCCATCCGAACTGTTCTTCCATAAAAAAACGGTCAAAAAGCACCATTTCCGGATTGAGTTTCTTTAAAAATACATCAAATGAAGGATTATTTAACTCTATTTGACAGGTTGATACATATGCCGGCAATGCATTATTTTCAGGCAGATCGGCTACACATGCAAAAGTAATGGTATATGAAGCCCTGGTAAATGCTTTTACCAGTTGCAACATACGTTGTCCGGCTGCAGATGCCTGCGGTTCGGGCCATTGAGCCCCTATAATTAAAACGGATCCGGATATTGACTTTTGCATACGCAAAGAAACGAAGAAAGGATAAAAGTTTGGGGACTTCTACCAAAATACTACTTGCTTCATTTATTGAACTCATTTAAACTCTATAAAAAACCTCCAAATTATCTTTTACAATAATTTGAAGGTTTCAAAAACTAAACCTATTCTATTATTTTACCAGATTGGGGTTTGCGGCAACATCGTTTGCCGGAATGGGGCACCACGGAAATTCCTCAGTTATGGCGGGAGTGGGACTCAGCGGGGTCAAATTATTGTCATAGGGATCTCTCATCGCATTCACCTCATCTAATGTCTCAGTTCTAACAATATCGTACCATCTGGACCATTCGCCAGCGAGCTCCCATGCTTTTTCCCATACTACATCTTCCCAGGTAGCCGAGGTAACGGAAGTTAGCCCTGCTCTGTTTCTTACCGCGTTCAAGGCACTTAATGCACTTGCATCGGCGTTGTTGCCAGTGGCTCTTATTTGTGCTTCCGCATAGATCAACAACAATTCTGAATAGCGGAGATAATTTATATCCTTATTTACGTTTCCAAAATCCTGCTCTCCGAACTTTTCTATAGAATAAAGAATTTGTCCGGTTTCACTAATGTCAAACGTAAAATCTTTTCTATAACCCTCGGGAAAATTATTATAGAATGCTATCTCCACCCACTTATCACCAAATAAAATGGATTCGGCCTGGAAGTTTCCGGCATTCCAGGCATCCAACCCAATATTAGCCGGGAAAGCGATAATGGCCTCTGTATTGCCGTTATCTCCCAAACTTGTCTCTTGTGTTCCCATGATGCCGCTTAACTCTGCCTCCAACTCAAATGGACCATTGTCTATTACATCCCTAGCCTCAGCAGCCGCCAATGCATAGTTAGCAGTGTTTTTTAATGGAAATCCGGCTGTTGTCAAATATACATTTGCTAAAAGGGATTGGGCCATCCAACGTGTAGCTCTATAAATGCCATTTACCGGCGTAGGCCCTAAATGGTTCTTTGCAAATTGCAAATCCTCAATGATTAGTGCATATATATCTTCAAAGGAAGCTAAAGGCTCTTGGCCTGTAACTTCTTTTTGAGAGGTGATAAGTGGTATGGTCCCCCAGGTTCGCACCAATTCAAAATAGATCAAACCTCTTAAATAATGTACTTCCCCAAGAGACCTCTCTAGCAAATCGATGTCGGCCCCTTCAACAAAACTGCGCATCTGCTCTTCATTATCTAAAAAGGTATTAGCCGCTCCAATTATTTCCCATAATTGATTCCAGCCGTTGGTTTGCCAAGGGTTGGTGTCCAATGGTTGTAATTGGTCATATTCTAAATAAAATGTTTTATTTGAACCAGTGGCGGCCGTTCTGTCATCGGCAGCCCAAAAGTGACAATAGTTTTCACTATTGGCAAATAATCTGTCCGCCATTACTGAATATACGCCCAGAGTTCCTGACTCAATATCGGCCACGCTGGTATAGAATTGTTCTGCTGCCAATTCTCCCCTGGTATCTGCAGGAAGATCGTCATTGCAGGAAATGAAGCCTACCAAAAGAAAAGATATAAAAAGTATTCTTTCCACCGTATTATTTATTTGTCTTATGATATTCATTTTCTTAAAATTTTAAATTTAAACCTAGCGTCAATGTCCTTGAGGTTGGTAAAGCCCATATATCTACTCCTGAAAGCCTGTCATTTTCCCCACCGTTGTTCACCTCCGGATCTAAACCGGAGTAATTGGTAATTGTAACCAAATTTTGGGCACTTACATATAATCTCAATGACTCGGCTCCAATCGATTCCAATGCAACTCCGTCCAGAGTATAGCCTAAAGAGACATTCTTTAACCTTATAAATGACCCGTCCTCAACAAACTCAGAAGAAAGCGTTTGGGTATTGGTTGCGTTCAAAGAAGGAAGTGGTGCCGATGTGTTACTTGTGGTCCATGTGTTTCTTAATTCTGCGGAAGTACCAAACGGAATTCTACCATCACGCCCTATTATAAGTGATCGTGCGCGATTAAAAACATCATTGCCCGAAACGCCTTGTATAAAGAAATTTAAATCAAAACCCTTATACGACAGGTTGTTGTTTATTCCATATGTGAAATCAGGGTTTGGATCTCCAATAATGGCTCTCTCATCCGCATAAATGGCATTGCCATCAACTGCATTTACACCTTCATAAACATATCCATAAAATGACCCTATTGGTTCTCCCACACGAACAATGGCAGGAGCCTGAATGTTATTTTCGCCAACGGTTAAGGCAGGAAATACTTCAGTTTCATTGCCAATTAAACTCAACACTTTGTTCCTGTTACTTGAGAAATTGGTGCTCAAATCCCATAAAAAGTTTTCATTTTGTATGATGCTTGCAGATAAGGTGATATCAAATCCCTTATTTTCAACTTCTCCGGCATTTATAACCTGGTCGACCCTGCCGGTAAAGCGAGGTAATTGTCTTGTAAGCAACAAATCTTCGGTCTTTTTTGAATAGTACTCAAATGACAGGTTGAATCTATCATTTATAATACCGAAATCTAAACCTATATTCGTTTGCGTTGTGGTTTCCCAGGTAAGATCCGGATTAGCAAGCCGGGTGCCCGGCAATATAGCCGTACTTCCTGTTGCGCCACCATTTGGGATCCATGGGTTATTACGTAATAAGTTAAGTGCATCACTGGTGCCAATAAGTTCATTACCTGTCTCTCCCCATCCACCACGAAGTCTAAGGGTACTAATGGTTTCAGAATTAAAAAACCTTTCATTGTTTATATTCCAGCCTAATGCAAAAGAACTGAACACGCCACCCTGATCTTTTAGAAAAACGCTTGATTCATCATATCTGATAGACGCAGTAACCAGGTATCTGGAGTCATAGTTATATGATGCCCGTCCGATAAGAGACCTTAAACGTCGTTGTGAAAAGTTACTGCCTATAGTCTGCGTATCCGCCAAACCTATATTGTCCGAACCTGTGCTTGCCGTGAAAAAACCTCTACCATCTGCGTTAAAACCTTTAGATAGGTTCTTTCTTTCTTCATAAATGGTGGTTACGTTTAAATTGTGTATGTCATTAAAGGAATTATCATAATTAAGTCTGAAAGCATATTGCGTGTTAGTATTGTTGCTAGTATTCTGCCCGGCAGTAATCTCTGCTGCATCATTATTGGCTGGTGTAAAATATGCATAGTGAAAATTGCCATAATCAATACCTCCACTTATATTTAAATCCAAGTTTTCCAAAAGATTATAGTTTAATCCAATATTGGCCTGAACTCTGTTGGTTGTACTCATTCTCTTATTTTCTAAGGCGGAAAAAACAGGGTTTGTAAGAACAGACTCCTGAATGCCTCCTACTACTAAAGTTTGTCTGTTATAATTACCGTTCACATCGTAAATCGGAGTTGTTTTATCAAAACCTACGGCTCCTAAAGCTAATTCTGCACCAAATTCCGGAGCATTATTCAATCCTTCTTGTCGAATAAGGTTAAGAGAGGTACTCAAACTCAATTTATCGGTTAAATCTGCATTGATATTGGATCTTAAAGAATATCTCTTGAAACCGGAGTTTATGGCTATACCTTCCTGATCGAAATAATTTCCGGAAACATAATAATTTATTTTCTCTGCACCTCCTCTAAAAGACAGTTGATAATTTCGGGCGACAGCCATTCTGTATACTTCGTCTTGATAGTCGACTGAATTTGCTATAAAGTCATTGATTTTTTGTTCTGTATTAAATACTGGAATTGGGTTGCCGGTAGCCCCAATGTTTTTGGTATTTGCAAAATCTATAAATTCAGCCGCGCCCAAAAGGTCTATTGAGTTTGATGGCTCGGAAAAACTTAAGAAACTATCAAATTCGATGGTTGCCTTTCCCGCAACACCCTTTTTTGTTGAAATAATAATGACACCATTGGCGGCCCTGTTACCATAAATTGCCGAAGCACTGGCATCTTTTAATACGCTAATGGATTGTATGTCAGAAGGATTCACGGAATTAATATCCACATCTATTAAGCCATCAACAACAACAAGTGGCGAGTTACTACCGGTAATTGAATTACTTCCCCTCACCCGAATCTTTAAACCGGCTCCCGGTGAACCGGAATTTTGTGTTATTTGAACACCTGAGGCCCGGCCCTGTAAGGCTTGATCCACATTTGTTAACGGACTCTTCTCCAGATCTCTTAATCCAACGACGGAAACAGCCCCGGTTAAATCTTCCTTTCTAACCGACTTACCATAGCCCACGAGAACAACTTCATCTAACCCGGCTACACTTTCCTGCAATACAACTGTGATGTTACTTTGGCCATTAACAGCAACCTCTTTGGTGACAAAACCAATATAGGATATAATCAAAATCGTATTATCTTCGGCAACTTCCAGCGAAAAATTTCCGTCAAAATCAGCGGTCACCCCGTTGGTAGTACCTTTTTCTACAATGTTTGCCCCGGGTAAAGGGGTTCCGTCTTCATCTGTAATAATACCACTTATGAGAAATTGTAGGTTTTCGACCGACAAATCGGTTGGTTTCCTTTTTACTATTATAGTCTCTTCTTCTGTAAATTCGTATGTAAAGCTTATTGGGGAAAGACTTTTTTCCAATAATTCACCGGCCTTAATAACCCCTTCTTTTACGTTAATGTCCGGAGCCATCTTGATCAGGTCGTGACGGTAAATAAACTTATAATCGGTCTGCTTATTGATAAGGCGGAATACCTGCTTTATCGTTAAGGTCTTGTCCGCATCGATGACGATATCGGCATTCTGAGCTTCCCCTTTGTTGGTTCCAAGGGCAAAGGCGACCGAGCAACACAAAAAAACAAATACTTTCATAATGCGTTTTAAAAGAACTCTCCCATAAAAGGGAGGTCCTTGAATAGATTTAATTTTCATAAATTTGTTTTGGTTAGATTAAACATAGTTTTAATTGATCCGCTTGGAAAAAGGCTATTGCTGTGGAAGGTGTAGCCTTTTCCTTTTTATTTAATAGTTATAGTTTTATCGTTTATTTGAAATTCGACCTGGGCTTCACTGGCCGCCTGTATGAGTTTAAGGATATAATCAATAGATTCTGATCTTTCAATTACTCCCGTAAATACGAATTTCTTTTGCCCGGCATTTTCAAAAATGACCTCAACATTATACCACCTTGACAAAGTAGTCATGATTTCACCTAAAGATTTTTCATTAAAAGTAAACAAACCATTTACCCATGAAATTTCCTGAGACACATCTACTTCTTCAACTTCTATCGCGTTGAAGCCTGAATGGATTTTTGACTGTTGGTTAGGTTTTAAGATTTTACTGGTTCCTGTGTTTTGAATTCTAACCTCACCCTCTACTAAGGTCGTTGTTATTTCATCTTCTTCTTTATATGCCTTTACATTAAACTCTGTCCCTAGAACACCAACCTTCTGGAATTTAGTGAGTACTTGAAAATCGGTGCCATTATTCGCAGAACTTGGAGAAACTTTAAAATAGGCCTCCCCATATATTAGTTCAATCTTACGTGTTTGATTTTTTGGAAATTCTACCGGATACTTCAACTTGGAATCAGAATTCAACCACACTTTAGTACCATCGGACAATTGGACAAAAAACTGACCCCCCCTGGGAATGGTCAGATAATTGTACTTAGGAGCTGTTGCCGAATTTTCTATTTCTGGCGTAGTGTAAATAAGTTCCGATCCGTCACTTTTCACTTTATCTGCACGGTATTGCTTTCCTTTTTCCAGAGCTACCTGATTTCCATTTTCGAGGGTGAGGATGGCTTTATTGGAACCTGCTTCAATAACTATCTGTGGTTCAGGCTCTACTTCGATATTTCGGTCAATACTACTCCATTTTAGAAGTGCAACGCTAACAATTAAAATAATGGAAGCCGCAATTGCCATTTTTTTATACATCACGGCCTTCCTTTTTCGCTCGCTAATCTTAAGTTTATGTTTTATGGCCTTTTTGGCCTTATTAACATCGTATTCTGACATAGCAATAATAGTTAAACATTCAGTTCTAACAAATTGGTTGAAAAGTGGTAAATTGCTTTTGTCCCTTAACCAGGTATCGAGTTTTTCCAACTCGTGAATATCTGCTTCTCTATTCAGGAACTTGATAATAATTTTTTCGATTTCCAAATTGCTTTATATGCTGATTATATTGTTAATACGTTCAAAAATTACGAAACCCTCTATTTTTTTTAACTTTTTTTTATATTTGTTAAAATTCTCGACATTTTTAACATACATAGTGAAATTATGAACTCTTATTCCGGCGATAGTTCTTTGCTTGCTAGACAGCTAATATCAGGAAACTCAAAAGCTTATGATTTTTTGATGGAATCCTACTATAAAAAGCTTTGCGCCTATGCCTATACTTTGACTAAGGATCATGCTAATGCCGAGGATATCGTACAAACCGTATTCGTGGAAATTTGGATCAATCGGGGAAAGATAAACCCAGACCTGTCAATAAAGAGTTATATGTACAGATCGGTCTATAATGGATTTATTGATCAATATAGAAAGAAGAAGCCAGTTACTTACCTGGAAAAAAAATATTTAGAAGCCATAGATTTGGTTATAGAAAGTGAAAAGGAAGATGTGGATGAATTGATTAAAATAGTCAATAGTGAAATAGAGAAACTTCCCTCAAAGTGTAAAAAAATATTTCTGCTGAATAAAAAAGAAGGGCTTACCCATATTGAAATATCGGAGTATCTGGATATCTCAATCAAGACGGTAGAGGGCCATATGACCAGGGCATTTAAAATATTGGGAGAGAAATTAGGAGTAAAGGTCAAGCACATACTTTTTTTGCTTTTCGATTTTAGAAATGAGATCAAGCATAAAAGCGTATAAATAAAAAAGCCACACTTGCGTGTGGCTTTTGAAGCTCCTCCTCTTGGGCTCGAACCAAGGACTTTAAAAGGTTATATTTCAATATTTTACCAACTTACTAACTTTATGGGTAACCGAATTGTATGCCTTTTTATTAATTTATTAATATAAGTTTAAACATTTTTATTAATTTTAAACAATCTCATACATGATAATATAAATACTATTGCTATTTATTTTTTCAATCTAGACTTATAAAATTAGTAGAATAAAAAGAATTAACAATTATGTTATTTATATTATAAAATGACCTCAATTGAACTTTCAAAAAATTTACTAGACCATTTTAAAATTAGTAATTATAAACAAGCTAACCCAGGAGGGCAAAAAACTGTTTTTATTGTCTGTATTAATGAAGAACAGTATGCTTTAAAAATAATTAATAATGCAGGTGATAGGTTTAAAAGAGAAGTTAAAATTTGTGAACAATTTAATGATTACAAAGGGATTCCAAAAATTAAAAAAATTGATAAATTTGGAAAAGACACTATAATTCTTGAGGAGTATATTAATGGTAATGATTTATCTGAACTAATAAAAGAATATAAGGGAGATGCTAATAAAATTCGAAAGCTAGTTTACACAATTGCCGTTATTTTAACACCTGTATGGGAAGCACGATATGTACATAGGGATTTAAAACCTCCTAATATTAGGATAACAGAAAATGGAGAACCAGTAGTTCTTGATTTTGGTATTGCAAGAGCACTTGATGAAGACAGTATTACTGCAACCGGTGGTCAGCCATTATCATGGTTATTTGCTACCCCTGAACAGTATGCCGGCAAAAAGCAATTTATATCTTATAGAACAGATTTTTTTTGTTTAGGAATAATTGCTTATCATCTATATACAAATTTATTTCCTTTTGGGAAAAATAAGAATGAAATAGAAAAATCTTTCAATGATGATAACCTCATTATAACTACTGGTAATAACTTCATTGATACATTTTGTAATGCTGTATTCAAAAAGAACCCATCCGAAAGACCAAGGAAAATTGAATCATTTATAAAACTCTTAGAATTATGAAAATAACTCAAGCACTAGGGCATAACTCTAATTGGAATCTTGATTCCTATTTTCAACAAAATATTGGGGATTATTTTTTAATAACCGCATTTACACATGGAATCAATTATGATTCAAAAAAAAACCTAAAAGCTGTACTTGATATTTCAATGCTTGATTTACAATTTTATGGGAAAAACGCTAATATCAAGAAAGGTAAATTAAAGGAATTTCCATTTCATACTAGCAATAGGGATATAAACGAGGTCACCTCTGTTTATTTTGAAGATTGTACAAAAAAAGCAATTCAATTTCAATTAGAAAAAAAAATAAAAAACATCATAATTCCTCTTTTTTATGAGAACGAAGAGGTAAAAGACATTATAAATGCAATAAAAATTCTAAACACCTACATCTCTAAACTAAACAATAAGGGTAATCATAAATTTTTTATGACTCTTCCTTTTGCTAATCATATAATTATTGATAAAGATAAAGTTGAAGAAATATTATTTGCCTGTAGCGATATGGAAATCTGTTTTGATGGGTATTTTATTACTTGTGAAAATAACCCCGAGTTTAGGAAAAAATTAACTACCGATATTAAAATATTAAGAAACTTATCTAGGATTTTAAAAACATTGAAACAACATGATTTTGAAACAATCTATGCATATGCAAATTGGGATGCAATAATTTATTTAGCACAGACCGATATTGACTATATAACTATTGGAACATATGAAACTTTAAGAAATTTTAATATAAAAAGGTTTACAGAAGATATTTCTGGCGGAAATTCAAAAGGATATTATTTCTCTGAAAAACTTTTAAATATGATTAAAGCTGATGATGTTACTACTATTAGAGATACAGGGAATTTACAATATCTTAAAAATGAAAAAAATATTTTTTCAGATATTATTTTAAAAGAAAATTATTTATGGAACATCCATAAACCTGATGTAAATAAAAACTACTTATTATCAATTTCAAAACTTTTGAATACTATATCAAATATCAGCGATTTAAAACTTAGAAAGGAATTTGTTATGGATTTAATTGAAAATGCTATAAATAATTATAATGCATTAGAAAGTAAACGAGTATTTCTTAATAATGAAAGTAGCAATTATCATTTGAATGTTTGGAAAACTTATCTTGCAAATTCGTAATCATTTTTTATTTTTTCAGAAAAAAGCATTTGCATTTTAGGATCAAAAGGTCTTTCCCTTTTAGGATTAAAATGCCTTGTCAATACCCCTTCAGTAGTAATTGTAGCTAATCCAATATTATATTTTTCGAACAAATTAATATTTTTAATAGCTGGGTTTGAATAATATGAATCTAGAACTACATAAGAGTATTCAGCAAACCATTTATATCTGTACGCTTGTTTTATTGCTTTTTTCCAATCTTTTAATTTAGCTTCAACTGCAAAATTGTTCTTAAAGGTAAGTTCATAATCTTTATTTATAAAAAACTTGGTTTCTTCATATTTTACATATTTGTTTTCAATTAATTTTTCTAAAGACTCTAAAATTACCTTTTTTGAACATTTTGTTGTATCAACAATAGTATTGAACAAAATGCTTCTTTCTTTACTAATTAAATTATATATATTAATATCACAAATATTTAAGCTAGATTTTGATTGGCTTAATTTTTTTCTTGGTTTCACCAAACTACTCAAAACTATATCTGCAATTCCGTATCCTAGCGAAACTTCTTCAAAAATTTCAAAAGTCTCTCTACTATAACTCGCTTTCAAGGTTTTTATTAAAACATTGACAAGTTCAATTTCAGTTTCAAATTTCATTTTTAATTAGTATATAAGTAGAATCATCCCTATTATTACTCCTTTGAAGAGAAAAAATTTTTTTCTCTATACTTCTAAAGTACTTTAAGTTAAAAGCTTCAAAGTAATCTTTTAATTGACTCTCCATCAATGAATAAAATCCATCAGTGCACATTAAATAGTTATACTTACCATTCACACTATCCATTTTGAAATCGTCTAATATTAATGTATCCAATCCAAGAAACTTGGTGATAATATTGCTTCTTTCCATTAAGGAATCATCTTGAGTAATTTTCTCTAGAAATTGATTAGTAAATATATATATTCTAGAATCTCCTATACTCAAAAATTTTATTTCTTTTGTCTCATTATTAAAAATAAGCACTGATAAAGTACTCTTTCCTTCCAAACCAGAATTAATTATTTTTCTGTTAGTCTCAAAGAGAATTTCGTCGATTTTTTTTTCAAAAAAAGGATTGTTGTTTATTTCTAATTTAATATTTTTTTTATATTCATTTATAAATAAATAACTCTTTGGATCGGAGCTTACACCATCAAATAGCATAAATAAATAATAATTTTTCTTTTCTATTATCAAAAGTCGGTCTTGATTCTTTTCTCTATGAGTTCCTTTTTTCGAATTAAATAGATATTTTAATTTAAATGTTTTCAATTTAAAACAATTTTTAAAATCCCAACAATTATATTTTCTTTAGCTAATGTACTCGAATGTACTTAAATTTTATTAAATAATTATATTTTTAAACCTTATTCATCCTTACTATAAGTTAAGTATATTTCCATAAAAATTCACCATTTTGTTCTCGTCTACTTCTATAAATACTTTACAATACATGTTTTACTTAATTCTGATTCTTTAACAAAATAATCCCCTATCACAAAAACTATAAAATCCCTCTTTAGAAATAATCAAATGATCTAAAAGGGTTAAATCTACTACTTTACACGCCTGTTTTAACCTTTCGGTTATTGTTTTATCCTGTTCACTTGGTGTTAGATTTCCACTTGGATGATTGTGAGCCATTATAATACTAGATGCATTAGCTTTAAGGGCAATACTCAAAATAATTTTAATGTCAATAACACATTGTGACACTCCACCTTTTGATAAATTGTAAATACCTAACACCAGATTAGCTCTGTTTAAAAGGAGAATTTTTACTTCTTCGCAAAATTCTATAGTGTCCATATCCCAATGTAGCAACAGCAGTTTATATGCACCCTCACTATTGGTTATTTTTACTTTATTTTTATTAGAATTTATGTACGAAATTTTTATTTCTGAAATTTTCATGTTTTTTTAAAAATTAAAAAGCCAGTTCAATTCATTACGATTAAACTGGCTGTTAGACAAATGTTTTTATATAAAAATAGGGGGCATACACCCCCTAAATTTTTAATTTTAATGACTTCTGTTGCGATTAAATATATTTCCAAAGGAATCCGCCACTTTGTTCACGTTCTCCTCTACAAACTCTTGATATACAGGTTTTAGAAATATCGGCTAACCTTGATGCTTCCGAAACAGATTCATATTCCTTTATTGCATTACCCTCGAGATCACATTGAAGGACTTTACGTTTCCGAAGATCTAAAGGTAAAGTAAAACTGTCGCTATAGCTCCAATAGAAGCCCTTACAAGTCTTATTTTGCCCTAAACATACATTGCTTATGGACTTTTTATTTGCACTGACTGCATTAGCTGCATTTTCCAAACTGTCATATTCTGTAACTAAACTTCCATCTTCTTTAGAATACTGGTAAACAGTTTTTTTAATGCCACCACCAGAATCTGAATTATAACCCTCTACAACACTATTATATGTTAAGATATATTCCTTTTCTTTTTGGGCTAATTCATTTTCATTATGGGCAGTATCAATTTGCTCCCAAGAGAAAGCTTCGAGACCATACGTTCCGATAGCTTCCTGAAAATAACTTCCTGTTCCTTTGCTTGCTTTTTGAAGGTGATCATTAACCCTTTCCTCTAAACTTTTTGTTGTTGCGCCCACATAAACAAATCCGTTTTCAATATTTTCTGCTTTATAAATTTTATAGTTTTTCTCCATATTCATTCTTCATTAATCATTTAACATTCGTATACACACCAAATTTTATTATCTCATCATTCATAACTTCTTTTACAATATCCACTTGACTTCTTTTGCAGTATAAAGCATCATACACATATAGAACATAAACATCCTTTTTATTAAGTCTTTCTATACAAGATGTCATAATTTCGACTTCTTTTTTAAATAAAAGTCTAGATGTGTATTTATAACCATGTAATACTTTGTCCTCAATTATTTTTTCAAGCATTTCACGCTCACTGTCATAATAGTATTTATGTAAAACACTTTTAGCCATATCATTCGGATGCCTATTAAAAAAAGACAGGTGTTCAATCTTAATTTCTTTAATTGGTTTACCTATCGAACTTGCCACCTTTTCATGAGTTAAATACTCTATTTTACCACCGTATATGGCTATGGCGATATTAGGGTGTAAAGCTTTGTAATCTATTTCACAGATATTTTCATTTCCAATTTTACACATTTGTCTAATCCATGAAGGCATGAGGTTAAAGCTATCCACAACCCTTCCCCCTGATTTATTGTTCCCAATAATGGGGATCATATAACCAGTAGAAGTGAGATATTCGAACATTTTCAGGTTATCCTCTACAAAGCTTCTATCCTGAAAGTCTGTGTAATAATTTTTAGCTTTATTATTAAGGTATGTTAAAAGCTTACCCTTTTTAGTCCTAAATTTCTGTTTTGATAAATGTCGCCCCTGATTAATTATCTCTGGTATAATCGGAGTCTCTATGAACTGGTATAAATAAATCAGGTTTTTTCCAATAGGATTATTACAGGCTTCATTAAGCTTTGTATATAAATATTTCTTCCTTTTATCAATACTATCAGGAGTTTTAAGCCTGTAAGTGACAACACCTTTATTTTGATAAATAGAGGAAAATTTATACTGTTTAGAAATAATCCCATTTTCGTAAGTATCAGCTCCATAGGAGTTCTTTTTACATTCAAGAATGGGTAAAGTGCCATCAGTTGAATATTCTAAAGCGTCAACAACAAACTGATATATAAAAGTATTATCATTCCCCTTTTTAAGTTGTTCATGCAAAACTTTGGAAGATAAACTTTTCCATTTTTCTTCATCTTCGTGAAACAGGGTCGATGTTAAGTTTGAAGCTGCTATCAAACATTTTTCAACGGCAGTATTCTTATCTGCGTCGATTTTTGATAATACTTTTTTAGGAAGTCTTTCTATTTGTCTTTTAATCCCCTTTGGAATTGTAATGCTAGCACATTCAGACAAAAATATCGGATAATTGTCATTGTTTGTCCATCCGTTAAAGTCATGATAAAGAGTGGAACTACCTGTAAAATAAGGTGTTTTCTCTATATTTCTACTGGCAGGCTCTTCAGTAACATAATTGATACTATAATTTAATTCTAATTGATCCTTATTAAGAATCTTTAATTCATTATAATTTTTATTCAATTTCTTTAATAATTTTTTTTTCTCTCACTTTCTCTTTTCATTATCACCGTATTTCCCATCTAATTTGAGGTGGAGAGATTTTAACCTACTTATCTCCTTTGAGTTTTAAGCTTCTAAGTTCTTTATCTTATAATTCACTTAGAAATTGGGAATAATAATTTTACCTATGCCATATTATTTAATTTTTTTTAATTAAATCCAGTGATTACCGAACTGGAAATTCAGTTAAATTTTTTGAGAGTAATCTTAAAATAAAGAGGATTAAATAATTTCGATGAAGTCAATTTTGAGCTTTTCACACTTACTCCTTCCTCTTCATTTTTCTCAAAAACGTGCAAATTTACAAAAATATATTTGATAAATACAAATATTCATGAAAATAATGATAAAAGTGTAACTATTCTATATAATATTAACATAAACTAACGGGTATAATTTTTTAGTGGGTTATCTAAGTAGCAGTCTCAAAGGTTAGTTATCCAAATGCAGATACTTTATGTTTGTTACTTAATTAGAATAGTAAAATGATAATAAAAATAAAGCTTCCCTTCTATTAGATATACAATTTTAAAATCAGTTGATAATTTTATGTATGATACTTGATATATCTCTCCAGTTTTTAAGAACCCAATATCATTAATACATTTTACATTAAACGGACATTCCAGTTCCATCAATTTATTTTCATAATTAACCACCCAAATACTCTTAGGCGAAGCGTATTTAAGTAGTTCAATAAACACTTTATTTTTCACGAGATAGCTATTATATATATAATCCCATCATGCTTCTAAAGCACCTAAAAAGGATCATTTTAGTTAATTATTATCTATTCCTTTCTCCCATTCCCTTTAGAATTTCAGTACAAGAAAATATTATAAACAAAAAAGAGAGCCTAAATAAGCTCTCTATTATGTTTATTACTATTGATTTATAATCACATTACTTTTTCATCTGGTACCATCTGGTCTTCTATGATGGTTAATTCTTCATTAACATACTCATAGCAATGTGACAATTCAATAACTTCACCTGTCTCCCCAATAGTATAATTATAGGGATCGCACGCAACTTTCCTTACTGATCCTTCAAAAGAACATCCTATTAAACTTTGACAGGTTTCTTCATCAAAAGTTGATGGCACAGAAGCAGTTTTGGCAGAAAAATATAATTTTCCTGTTTTAGCACTTCTGATTGGTTCTGCTCCGCCTTGAACAATCAAGGCAAAAAATTCTTGTCCCGATTCATTGGTTCGGGATTTAAAATCAATGACTTTTACCATTTTTTAAATTTTTTAGATTAATAACTTTTACCAGGGGAGTGACCCCAACTTAGAAAAAGTATGGGGGTGATTTATTAGTTATTTGAAAAGCAGAGTTTCAGAAAAAAATCCAGAAAAATTTTAAAAAATTATTGGTTAAAAAATCATAATACCTTTTTAGCAGCTTCTTTTACCTCTTTCTTTTGTTTTATTTTTAAAATTGAGTCATTTTTAAATTCTTTGCTTTTTTTATTTTCCCTTAGAGCCTCAACATAATCATTTATATAGTGGCTAATATGTTTTAAAGAGTAAAATTTTATGAAGACAGAAGTTGAGCTATAGCCATACGTAGGTTCAAACGTATTTTTGTTTTTATCATTTTTCATAAAATTGTAAATGTTTTTGTTCATTAAACCATAATTATTAGATTCCCAAATCAAATTAGAACTTGTATTAACATTGGAATAATAAATATTATTTTTATAGTTTCCTTTGGGTTTTGTCTTTTCTATCAACTTATCTATATCCTCACTTCTTCCACTACCATAAAATTTATTTTCTTCATTAATATAAGAGTTAAATAATTTCAAGTTATCATGGACATGATCCTTTATACTCAAACCCCATGGAAACAGGTCGATTAAATTATTCTCATAGTTAATTTCATCTTTCGTCACTTTTCCGAGTATACTAATATATAATTGACTTAAGTTGGACAAAGGCTTGTAGTTTTCTATATCGTCTCTCAATACTTGGTTTATTTTAATTTTATCTTCATTTAAAGATTCCTGGAACATAATGTCGATTATTATTAACTGTTGCTTGTAAAATAATAATTTGGCATAAGCCTCTTGCTCAACTTCTCCTATTTGTATTTTTAATTGATTTGTATATTCATGAATAGTGTTACTTATTGACTTTTTAGTCCAATCATTTAAATACAAAGAATCTAAACTAACATTTAGTTTAAGACTTCTAAAACCTTTTATTAAATCCAAATTTACCGCTGAGGGTTCTAAAAGTTTACTCACAATTGAGGAATCTTGTTTCTGAAGCAATAGAGTTGCCGAGTTCTTTGGAAGCAACGTTCTATTCATTGTTTTGACTTGCTCTTTTTTACAAGAAATAACAGAAATAATGATCAAGATTTTTATTATTAGTTTCATAAGTATAGGGAATATATAAAAATAGGCATTTTTGCCTATAAAATAACAACATAACTCCACGACTTTTATTGTGTGGAGTATTTAGATGAAAAGGAGTTTTTAATTGCTTTTGGGAAAAACCTTAAAAAAATCCGCAAGGAAAAAGGATTTACCCAAGAGCAACTTGCTAATGATTTAGATATTGAAATATCCCAAATTTCTAGAATTGAAAGGGGGGTTATCAATACCTCTGTTGGTAATGTAAATGCAATTGCTAGAGTTCTTAAAATCGAGCCAAAGGAACTTATAAATTTTTAATCTTCCATTTTAGAGTAATATATTGTATCATGTATACATTCCGGGCAATCTGCAGCTGTAATTATATATCTGATCTTATTTTCATTCACTTTCGTCCAAATCTCTCGTGTATACATAAATGTACCTCCATGAGCACGTGTCTCCCTCACTGTTAATTCATAATTTTCATCTGTGTTACTGATTTCATCAACACTATAACTTACTGGTGCCTCACTATTTCCGTATTTTTTTTGATAGTCAATAAAAACGCTTTCATTTAATAAATAAAGAATGTTGTTTTCTTTAAATATAAATTCTGTTTTACTCTCACTTTGCTCCCAGTCATCTTCAATCCAATTTCCTTGTAACCATTGAGGGGGATGAATATCAAGAGAATAATTTAATTCCGAGTCATCATTTTGACTACATGATGTTATTAAAAAACCAATTATTACTGATTTAAATAGAAAAGATTTGAAAGTTACAATTCTGTTTTTCATGGGATATTAGTTTTGAGTTTATAAATATATTTAATGTGGTTTCCATATTTATACGGATATCCGTAAGTATGCTTTTACAAAGTTAAACAATGTTATGATATATCATAACCTTAACGAATGATATATTAAGGATATTGTTTAATATGACTGAATTGGAACAAGAATTCTTAAGAAGAGTGGGGAAAAATATTGCTAAGCTTAGAAAAAGTAAAGGACTTAGTCAATTAGATGTATGTGCTGAAATAAAGATGGAAAAGTCCAATCTTTCCAGCATAGAAAATGGCAGGCAAAACGTTACTTCACTGACACTATTAAAAATTGCCAAAGCTATTGGAGTGGAGGTTAAAGAGTTTTTTAAATAAATTCGAGATCAATCATTATCTTTAAAACTTATTTTTTTTATTTCAGAGGTAGGATATACATCAACTCTTTTATTGCATTCATTCTTTATAAAAATATAATTAGTGGTATTACTTATAAAGTATTTACAACTATCATTCTCTTTTAAATATGTTTCATCAGTTGAAATGATTGAAAACCTAAGTTTCCTTTTAGATGCTTTAATCGCATCTGCATTACCTAAACTATAAAATATAGAGAAAGCCAAAAAAATATAAGAAATAATGG